>DATHOY010000120.1:0-38242 GCA_035484435.1 Vulcanimicrobiaceae bacterium
CGCAAGGACGGCCTCCGGGTAGGTTTGATTGCTAAGCGAGACCGAGCTTCGGAGATATTTTTCAGCGTCGGCGGGTTTTTGCAGCGAGAGGCACGCCATCCCCATCTGATAGTAAGCCTCGTAGTAATCGGGAGCCTTCGCGACCGCCCCCTCGAACTCGTGCAAAGCTGCTTCGGCGTTGTTTCCGGCGTAAAGTTTTTTCTTGCCCGAATCCATTAATTTTCTTGCCGCGGCGGGAATCGCGAGTTCGTGAGCGGAAATGGATTGGTCGGCGGGCTGATCCTTCGGCGATTTTCCCGCGGATTTTAGGAAGACGGAGATGCCGTGCTCCGTGCCGAAATTCACATCGACATTCATTTCGAGCGGAACAAAACCCGGCGCGGTGATTTTCAAAATGTAGGCACCGGCATGCAGCCCGGGAAACGAGAACTCACCGTTTTCGCTGGTCACGGCTTCCAACAGGCGATTCCCGCCGTCGTCGCAAAGCCACACAGAAGCGCGGGGGACGCGTTGATTGGTGGCTTCAGAATAAACAACGCCGTTGAGATGCGCGGATGGAGTCGCGGCAATTCGCGCAGGTCCAGCGGCAAGCGCGAGGAGGAAAGCGAACAACGGGAGAAAGGCTCGGAGCACGGTTCCCTCCGACCGGGAATGGCGAATTCTACACTGGCGGGGAGTAAGATGGTCGTTGAAACGATTGGGGCCAAGGAAGGACACAACCCGGGAACTTTTGCCGGCGTCTGACGGAATGAACCCACTGGGGCTGCGCAGCGTGAACCCCATTCAGGAAAGAAGGCTATGAAGCAAGTCAGCAAATTACTGAGCATGGGCGGAGTAAGTCTATTGTTCGCTGGTTTGGCCTTTGCGCAAGCCCCTCCGGGGCCGATTGCGCCGGTGCCTTCGCAAAGGTCGGCAGACGAACCGCCGCCTCCGCCGCCGGTGAGGATCGTTCCTCGGACCAACATTTTGGGAGCATGGAAACTGAATCGCGACGAAAGCGACGACCCAAAGGCGAGATCGAATCAGCGCAAGGTGAACGATCCGAACCAGGGTCATGGCGGAAACAGCGGGCCCCGCATCGGCTTTCCGGGTGGAGGAATGGGCGGTCCCGGCATGGGCGGGGGGCAGCACGGCAACGGTGGCCAACAAAAGGACACTTCCGAAGATCGGCAACGCTACGCAGAATTGATCGATCCTTCTATCCGGCTGAAGCTGGCACGGAAGACCGAGGCGGATCCGATCGTGGAAATGACCGGCGACCAGGGGCGCAAGACGATTTTTTATACCGACGGGCATAAGCCCGACGCCCCCGCGGGCGTTGGAACGGACGTGGTGGAGGCGAAATGGGACAGCGGCAAACTAGTGAGCACTTCGCCGCTGCCGAAGAAGGGTTCGCTGACTCGAACCTACGAGGTCTCGCCGGACGGATTGCAATTGTATGAAGAGGTGGAGATGGTGATCGGGAAGGACAAAAATCCGTCGAGGTTCCGCTTTGTGTATGACGCGGTGGCGCGGGAGGATTAGGAGAGACGTGGGCCGATTCGGCCCCTATTGAGTGCGGAGGCGAAGCCTCCGCTTTTGCGCTGTAAAACACCATCACCATCAAGCTTCGTTCGCACCTCACACTCCAAAGGCGGCAGCTTCGCGGCCGCACTCAAAACGCTATGCGCGTAATTTGAGGAGGGCTTGATCGAGGTCCGTAATCAGGTCGGTGGTGGATTCGAGGCCGATGTTCAGGCGGACGATGCGGTGATCGTAAGGCGGTCGGCCGGGAATGCGGCCGATGTTGTAGGCGACGGCGAGACTTGTTACTCCTGCCCAGCTGTAACCCACCTTGAATAATTTCAGAGCGTCGATGAAGGCAAAGACCTGCTCCTGCGTTGGCCCGGGCTTGAACACCAGCGAAAACACACCGGAAGAGCCGAGGAAATCGCGCTTCCAGAATTCGTGGCCCGGGCACGAGGGCAGCGCGGGGTGCAGAACAAGTTCGATTTCGGGCCGCCCGGCAAGCCACTTGGCGATTTGCAGCGCAGAACTTTCGATCGCTGAGAGGCGCACGGCCAGCGTTTGTAAGCCACGAAGGGCGAGACTGCAATCGTCGGGCGAAATCGCCAGGCCGAGCATCTGCTGCGCGACGCCGAGACGCTGAAAAATGCCGTCGTCGCATACCGTGACCGAGCCGAGCAGCAGGTCGCTGTGGCCGCCGATGTATTTCGTGACGGCTTGCATAGTGATGTCCACGTCATGGGCGAAGGCGTCGAAGAGCACGCCGGCGGACCACGTGTTGTCGAGGACGACTTTTACATTGCGCGCGTGGGCCTCAGCGACGATGGCGGGGATGTCCTGAACCTCCATGGTGATGGAGCCGGGGGATTCCGTCCAGACAAGACGGGTGTTTTCCTGCAATAAGGCGGAAATTCCGGCGCCGATGAGTGGATCGTAGAATGTGGCGGTGACGCCAAAGCGGGCCAGAAGATGCGTGGTGAGCTTGCGGTTTGGGTAATAGACGCTCGTAGGGACAAGAATGTGATCGCCGGCCTGAAGCAACGCGAGATTGATCAGCGAGATGGCTGCTTGCCCGCCGGGAGTGAGGATGGTGTGCTTGCCGGATTCGAGCTCGCAGATGCGGGCGGCGAGTTCGAGCGCGGTGGGCGTGCCGTAAAGGCCGTAGGTGTAGCCGACCTTGTGCTGGTCCCAGGTGTCTTTGACGGCTGCGGCGGAGGGAAAAACAGTCGTGGAGCCGCGATAGGTGGGCGTGGCGAGGGATTTGTAGCCGGCGGGAATTTTCGCGTCGGAGTGGATGAGCTTGGTCTGCCAGGTTTTGGTCATGGGGACTCCCGTGCTTCACCAATGGATAGCTAGAAGCGCCTTAGAAGTGCGTCAGAATTATAACGAGGAACGCTATTTTGGGCTTCCGGCAAGCGGCGCGATTCGTTGACGGAAAGTCGCTGTGAATGATATAAATTATTGTTCCGTAAGGCGGCGCAAAGTCTACCGTATGCTCCTACCGGGTCGGGGAGTTGGTCAGGCTGCCTTCCTGAAATTATAGGCGAAACATTTTCATGTCAGATTTGGTTCACCAACTAGGCGAACTGTTCCTCCGGGCTGTGCCCGTAGCGGTCATCGTCCTCCTTTTCTACGTCATCATGCGGTCGATCTTCTTCCAGCCATTGCTGAAGGTGATGGCAGAGCGCGATGCGCGCACGATCGGCGCGCAAAAGGCGGCGGAAGCGGCGCAGGCCGCGGCGGCGGAAAAAGTGCGGCAGTATGAAGAGGCATTGCGCCAGGCGCGCGCGAAGGTGTACGCGGAGCAGGAAGCGGATCGCAGGAAATTGATGGATGAACGCGCGGCTGCGCTGAAAGAAGCGCGCGGCAAAGCGGACGCGGAAGTAACCGCGGCGAAAGATCGCGTGGCGAGCGAATTCGCGGTAGCAAAGAAAGACATCCAAGGCGGTACCTCACAATTGGCGGCGGAGATTGCGCGTCGCGTTCTGCAAGCGCCCCCAGCGCCTGGCACCCCCACAAGAGAGGCTCGGTGAAGCCAGTGCGCAGGATCTACAACTGTCTTTTTGTGTGTGCGCTTGGCCTGTTTTCCACGGCCGCGGCTTTTGGGGCGGAAGAAGGCGGGAATTCCGCGGAACATTCCTCTGAAATGATTTTTAAGTGGATCCACTTCGCCATTCTGGCGGGTTTGCTTTATTGGGTATTCGGGAAACTGCTGCCGCCGATGTTTCGTAGTACCGCGGACAACATCAGCTCGGCAATCAGCAAAGCGACCGCTGCAAAAGTGGAGGCGGAGCGCAGGCTGCAGGAAGCCGTCACGAAAATGGGCAACCTGGAGCGGGAGATTGCGGAGTTCCGGGTTCAGGCACAGCGCGACGCGGCGGCTGAAGTGGAGCGCCTGCGTGCGGCAACGGTTTTGGACGTGGACAAGATTCGCGCGGCGGCCAAAGCGGAGATTGAAGCGGCGGAACGCGCGGCTCGCGTGGAACTGAAGGAACTGGCGGCAAGGCTGGCCGTCGATGGCGCGGAATCGCTGGTGGCGAAGCAGATGACGCCGGCGGTGCAAGAAGCGATGATCAGCAGCTTTGTGCAGAGCCTGCAGGGGAGGCCGAATTGAGGTCGGCGAGCCTGCAATACGCGACGGCGCTGGCGGACATTGCGCTGGAACAAGGCGCGGCGGAGCCGGTCGGGAATCAGCTGGCGGATTTTGGCGCTGCGTATGCGGAGTCCGCTGAGTTGCGCAACGTGTTGAGCAATCCGGCAGTGGAACGCACGGCGAAGCACGGCGTAATCGAAAAACTGGTGGCGCGCCTCGGCGCGAGCCGCATCGTGCGGAATTTTCTGTTTATTGTTGTGGACAACCAACGGACGCACCTGTTGCCGGAGATACTGCAGACTTTCGAGGATGTATTGCGACAGCGGCACGGAGCGGCGGAAGCGGAAGTGACCTCCGCGGCGGAACTGACCGCGCCGCAGAAAACACAATTGCAGCAGACGCTGGAGCGCCTGACCGGAAAAAAGATTCAGGCGAAGTATTCGCTGGATGCGGCATTGCTCGGCGGAGCAGTGGTGCGCATCGGCGACACGATTTATGACGGTTCGGTGCGCAACAGGCTGAACCAGATGCGGGCGCGGCTGGCCGCGGAATAGGCATTCGGGAACGGAGCAGGCATGGCAAATATCAAAGCAGACGAAATCAGCAAGATACTTCGCGAGCAGATCGCGAACTATGAACAGACGGTTTCCGTGGACGAGGTCGGCGCGATCATCAGCGTCGGCGACGGCATCGCGCGCATTCACGGCCTGGAAAAAGTAATGGCCGGCGAGATGCTGGCGTTTCCCCACAACATTTTTGGACTCGCGCTGAACCTGGAAGAGGAAGAGGTTGGCGCGGTGCTGCTGGGCGAGTCGTCGGAGTTGAAGGAAGGCGACGTTGTAAGGCGCACGAACACAATCATGTCCGTGCCTGTGGGGCCGGAATTGATCGGGCGTGTGGTGAATCCGCTGGGTTTGCCGCTGGATGACAAGGGCCCCATTACTTCGAAGATTCGAAATCCGCTTGAAAAACTGGCACCGGGTGTTCTGGACCGCCAACCCGTGCGCGAACCGCTGCAGACCGGTATAAAGGCAATCGACTCGATGATTCCCATCGGCCGCGGGCAGCGCGAACTGATCATCGGCGACCGCCAGACCGGCAAGACCGCCGTCATTCTGGACACGATCATCAACCAGAAGGGCAACGACATGATCTGCATTTATTGCGCGATCGGGCAGAAACGCTCGACGATCGCGCAGGTGATCAAGGCGCTGACCGACGCGGGCGCCATGGAATACACGATCATCGTGGCGTCTTCAGCGGCGGAGCCTGCGTCGCTGCAGTACATCGCCCCGTACGCGGCTTGCGCGATGGGCGAATATTTCCGTGACAACAAGCGTCACGCGGTGACTTTTTACGACGATCTTTCGAAACACGCACAGGCGTACCGCGAGATTTCGCTGTTGCTGCGCCGGCCGCCCGGACGCGAAGCGTTTCCGGGCGACGTGTTTTATCTCCACTCGCGCTTGCTCGAACGCGCGGCGAAGCTGAACGACAAGCTGGGCGCGGGTTCGCTGACGTCGCTGCCGGTGATTGAGACGCAGGCCGGCGACGTTTCGGCGTACATCCCGACCAACGTGATTTCGATTACCGACGGGCAGATTTACCTGGAGTCGGATTTGTTTAACGCCGGCATCCGCCCCGCGATCAACGTCGGTATTTCGGTCAGCCGCGTGGGCGGCAATGCGCAGATCAAGGCCATGCGTCAAGTAGCGGGCAGCCTGCGCCTGGACATGGCGCAGTTCCGCGAGCTGGCGGCGTTCGCGCAGTTCGGCGCGGACCAGTTGGACAAAGTGACGCAAGCGCAGTTGCAACGCGGGCAACGCTTGACGGAAGTGCTGAAGCAGGACCAGTTTGTGCCGCTGTCGGTGGAAAAACAGGTGTTGGTGCTGTACGTGGCCACGAGCGGCGGGCTGGATGGCATTGCCGTCACCGACGTCCGGCGTTTCGAAAAAGAGTTTGTGCAGTTTGCAGAAACGAATTATCCGGGCGTGCTGAAGGACATTGCGACAAAGAAGGCGCTCGACGACAGCATCAAGGCGACGATCAAGACGGCGCTCGACGGGTTCAAGGACCGTTTCACGGCCGCGAAGGCAGTGACGGCGCAGTAGGAGCCACGCTTAAGCAGAGACTATGCCCACATTACTTGATTTCCGGCGCCGCATCCGCTCGGTGAAAAACACCCAGCAGATTACGCGCGCAATGAAGTTTGTGGCGGCCGCGCGCCTTCGCCGGGCCCAGGAAGCGGCGCTTGCAGCGCGTCCCTACGCGAAGGAACTGGTGCGCGTATTGCGCTCGACGATGGCTCGCATTGAATCGCCGGAGCATCCACTGCTGGCCAAGCGGCCGGAAGAGCGGATCCTCGTGCTGGTGCTTTCGGGCGAGCGCGGGCTGGCGGGCGCGTTCAACACAAACATCTTGAAGAAGGCAGCCGAGTTTTACAGGAGCAAGCCCGGGAAGAAGTTCACCTTGATCCCGATTGGCAAAAAGGGCCGCGACGCGATGCGGCGCGCTGGCTTCACCTTTGCGGGCGAGTACGTGAACGTGCTGTCGAAGGTGAATTTCGGCATTGCACGCGAAATTTCGAAGTTGGTGACGGATTTATACGTGGAAGAAAAAGTGGACGCCGTGTACATGGTGTTCAGCGAGTTCAAGAACGTGATTTCCGCCGATCTGACCGTGGAAAAACTGCTCCCCGTGGAAAAGATTTCGACAGGCGAAGAAACGGAAGCCGAGGTCGCGTCGTCACAGATTGACTACATTTACGAGCAGCCGGAACAACAGTTGCTCGCGCGGTTGCTGCCGCGCTATGTCGAGACGCAGGTGCTGCGGACAATGTTGGAATCGTGCGCGGCAGAGCACGCCGCCCGCATGACGGCGATGGAAGCAGCCACCAAGAACGCCGGAGAAGTTATCGAAGGCCTGACACTGCACATGAACAAGGTCCGGCAAGCGGCGATTACCAAGGAAATTATTGAAATTGTCAGCGGCGCTTCATACACCGCGTAGGAGCAGAAATGCCAGAGCAACAAGTCGGACGAGTCATCCAGGTCATCGGGCCGGTACTCGACATCCAGTTTGAGCAGGGTCACCTGCCGGCGATTTACAACGCCGTGCGCATCACCAGCGAAGGATTCAATCTGCCCGAGCCGCTGGACGTGACTGCGGAAGTGCAACAGCACCTGGGCGAAGGACGCGTTCGCACGGTGGCGATGGAGCCGACCGAAGGTATGGTGCGCGGCATGAAGGCCGTGGACTTGGGCGAGCCGATCACAGTGCCGGTGGGGCGCGCAACGCTTGGACGTGTGATGAATGTGCTCGGCAAACCGGTGGACCAGTTGGGGCCGCTCAATAGCGAAACCAGGTATTCGATTCATCGGCCGTCGCCGGCCCTGGACCAGCAGTCCACATCGCTCGAAATGTTTGAGACGGGCATCAAGGTCGTGGACCTGATTCAGCCGTTCTTGAAGGGCGGAAAAATCGGCCTCTTCGGCGGGGCAGGCGTTGGCAAAACGGTTTTGATCCAGGAATTGATTCACAACGTAGCGATGCAGCACGGCGGCGTTTCGGTGTTCGCCGGCGTTGGCGAGCGCACCCGTGAGGGAAACGACCTGTGGCTGGAATTCCAGGAGTCCGGCGTCGTGGTGCCGGGCAATTCCGAAAAGTCGCGCGCCGCATTGATCTACGGGCAGATGACCGAGCCACCCGGCGCTCGTTTGCGCGTCGGACTGACGGGCGTGACCGTGGCGGAATATTTCCGCGACCAGGAACACCTGGACGTGTTGCTCTTCATCGATAACATATTCCGTTTCGTACAAGCCGGTTCGGAAGTTTCAGCGCTGCTCGGTCGCATGCCCTCTGCCGTCGGATACCAGCCGAACCTCAACACCGAAATCGGCGAACTGCAGGAACGCATCACCTCGACAAAGCACGGCTCGATCACTTCGGTGCAGGCGATTTACGTTCCAGCCGACGACTACACGGATCCCGCTCCCGCCGCCACATTTACTCACTTGGACGCGACGACGAACCTCAGCCGCCAGATTGTGGAACGCGGCATTTATCCCGCCGTCGACCCACTAGCCAGTTTCTCGCGCATTCTGGACCCCCGCGTCGTGGGCCAGGAGCATTACACGGTCGCGCGCGCCGTGAAATCCGTGCTGCAGCGCTACAAGGATTTGCAGGACATCATCGCGATTCTGGGCATCGAAGAGCTGTCCGACGAAGACAAGCGCACCGTGGCGCGTGCCCGGCGCATCGAGAAATTCCTTTCGCAGCCGATGTACGTCGCCGCACAGTTCACCGGCCTCGAAGGCAAGTACGTCAAGATCGCGGACACCGTGCGGAGCTTCAAGGAAATTGTGGAAGGGAAGTACGACGAAATTCCGGAGCAGGCGTTCTACATGGTTGGCACGATCGACGAGGTTCTCGCGAAGGCCGAAAAGATGAAGGCGGGCGTCTAGGATTCCATGCTTCCTGAATCCATCCAACTGATCGTCGTGACTCCGGAACGGCAACTGCTGCGCGAGAGCGTAGTCGAAGTTACAGTGCCCGGACTGGACGGCCAGTTGGGAATTTTGCCGGGGCACGCGCCTCTCATGACGGAATTGGGAATCGGGGAGCTTTCTTATCGTACCAGCACGTCGAGCCAGCCGGTCGTGCTGGCGGTGATCAGCGGATTTGCGGAAGTGCTGGGCGATCGCGTAACCGTGCTGGCAGAAACCGCCGAGCGCGCGGAAGAGATCGACCTGGCGCGCGCGGAAGAGGCCAAGGCGCGGGCGGAGAAGCGTCTGGCGGCCGGCGATTCGAACATCGACTGGGACCGCGCGAACATCGCCCTGCAACGCTCGGTGATTCGTATTCAGATCGCGCGAAAATACCGCGGCGTGCCCGTTGAATCCCGTTAATCCCTTGTGTTGCCGGCCATTATTTTAAGAATGCGACGAGGGTGTGCCCGGCGCATCTAATGTCGCGGAGTGAAGCATGGAACCGATCACGATGTACAGCGCGGGCTGGTGTCCGGATTGCCGGCGCGTGAAGAATTTCTTGAAAGAACGCGGCGTGGAATTCCACGAAGTGGATATTGATCAGGATGAAGAAAGTGAAGAGCTGGTTCTCCGCGTAAATAACGGAAGGCGCAAGGTTCCCACTCTGAAAATTGGCGAACGCTACTTTGCGTGCAGCCCGTTCAATGCACAAAAGTTGGCGGACGAACTGCGTATTCCCCTGAATTCCTAAAGCTATCCCCTACGTTAAATCCGATCAAAAATAGAGCGCTTTAACGATGCAATCTGTTCCTCATTGCGCTTGTAAAACGTCCATTGCTTGATTTTCTTGCCCCGGACGAGGCCAGCCTGCGCCAGAATCTTCAGGTGTTCGCTGGCGGTGGGGTGGCTGACCTTGAGCTTGCGCGCGATCAACAGGCCGCAGACACCATCTTTAACGAGATCGCCATCCCGCTGCGGGGGGAAATGGCGCGTGGGCCGCTTCAGCCAGTCCAGGATGAGCAAGCGTTTTTCATTTCCGAGGGCGCGGAAGAGTTGGTTCGAGGTTTTCATCAATATCCAGCCAAAATGGTACTTAGCTAAACGCCTAAATTATGCCATGCTCTCTTCATGGGCGCCACCTCCCATTCCCAGATTGACCGGGCACAGATCCTCGCCGCATACACGCGGATTCGCGAACATATCCGCCGGACACCTGTCCTGGCGATGGATGGAACCGATTTCGGGCTCGGTGAAATTTCCCTGGTACTAAAGCTGGAACTGTTTCAGCATACCGGATCGTTCAAGGCCCGCGGCGCATTGACCAACCTGATGACGCGGAATGTTCCACCCGCCGGGGTGGTGGCCGCAAGCGGGGGCAACCACGGCGTCGCGGTGGCCTTTGCCGCGCACAAATTCAATGTTCCGGCGCGCATTTTTGTTCCCAGCATCGCCTCGCTCGCGAAACGCCAGCGAATCGAGGAGTTCGGTGCCAACCTTGTGATCGCCGGAGAGCGTTACGCCGATTCCCTGGAGGCCAGCAAATTGTGGCAGGAAAAATCCGGTGCCATGCCGATCCACGCGTTTGATCAAATGGAAACGCTTCTGGGGCAAGGGACCGTCGGCCTGGAATTCGAGGAGCAAGCGCCAGAACTGGACACGCTGCTGGTGGCTGTGGGCGGCGGCGGGCTGATTGGCGGGATTGCCTCGTGGTATCAGGGCAAAATCAAAATTGTTGGTGTTGAGCCGGAAGCCGCGCCGACACTTGCGAAGGCTCTTGATGCCGGGCGGCCCGTGGATGCCGAGGCGGGTGGAATCGCGGCGGACTCGCTGGCGCCGCGCCGCGTGGGCGAACTGATGTTTCCGATTGCGCAGAAGTTTGTGGACCGCGTCCTGCTGGTTTCCGACGACGAAATCCGCGCCGCACAGGAGCAGTTGTGGAAAGTGGCGCGCGTTGCTGCGGAACCGGGCGGTGCAACGGGGCTGGCGGCGCTGACATCGCGCAAATATGTGCCCGCAAAAAGCGAGCACGTTGGCGTATTGATCTGCGGGGGAAACACCACCGCTGTCGATTTTTCCAAATGAAGGAGAGAAAGATGGGCGTTTACGAACGGCTGAAGGTACTGAATATTTTGCTGCCGGTTGCGACTCCTCCGGTCGCTGCGTTTGTGCCAACCGTGCAGGCGGGAAATCTTTGCTTTGTTTCCGGGCATATTGCAAAGCGCGACGGAAAGCCATGGGCGGGGCAACTGGGCGTCACCATGGAAACGGCGGAGGGGCAGCGAGCCGCGAGGAGCATCGCCGTGGATCTGCTGGGGACACTGCATCACGAACTTGGCGACCTCGATCGCGTGCAGCGCGTCGTGAAACTGTTTTGCCTGGTGAATTCGGGACCGGCGTTCACGGAACAACATCTGGTGGCGAACGGTGCTTCGGAATTGCTGCAGGAAGTCTTTGGCAAGGCGGGTAAACATGCGCGAAGCGCGGTCGGCGTGGCGCAACTTCCGCTGGGCGCTTGTGTGGAGATTGAACTGGTAGTGGAAGTGCGCTAGAGGAAGCGCTCGGCGGCTAGTTGGGGAACCCGCGTGTCCACGTTTGCGTTACGTGCAGGCTTTCGTCGAGCAGCAGGATGTCGGCATCGGCCCCGGGCCTCAGCGAGCCTTTCTTGAATTCAATCCCCAGCAGCGTTGCGGGATTCAACGTCAACATGCGCAGCGCATCGGCCATCGGTACGCCCAAATTCACGACGTTGCGCAGCGCTTGGTCAAGCGTCAACGTCGAGCCCGCCAGTTTCCCTTCAGCGTTTCGAGCCACTCCGCCGCTTACCGTCACTTCAAAATTTCCAAGAGTGTATTTCCCATCCGGCATTCCCGTGGCGGAGATGCCGTCGCTGACCAGGATCACGCCAGCCGCTCCCTTGGCCTGCAGCAGCAGCCGCATCGCGGTTTCATCCACGTGAACTCCGTCGGCGATCAGTTCGGCGGTAACTTCCGGAGTGGTGAGCACCGCGCCGATCACGCCGGAATCGCGGTGCGAAAATGGCCGCATGGCGTTGTAGACGTGGACCGCGTGATGCGCGCCGCGGGCGATCGCGGCACGCGCCTGCTCGTAAGTGGCGTCGGTGTGGCCAATCGCGACCACCAGGCCAGCCTTGTGCGCCGCATCAATACAGGGCATCGCGCCCAGAAGTTCCGGGGCAAGGGTGAGAATCAGCGCGTTGCCCTTTGCGGCGTCAATGAATTGTTCCAGCAGGTCCGCGGAAGGAAGCTTCAGAAACTCAGAAAGATGTACGCCGCGCCGCACGGAACTGATAAAGGGCCCTTCAAAATGAATGCCCAGAATTTCGGCGCGACACTCATCCGCCTGGCACTGCCGGGAAATATAGCCGGCGATGCCTTCCGCGCTGCGGCAGATGGAATCGGGGCTGGCAGTGACTGTAGTGGCAACGAACGAAGTTGTGCCGTGCGCGGCGACCGTGCGCGACACCGTTTTCAACGCTTCTTCCGTGGCCTCCATCACGTCGTGGCCGCCCGCACCGTGAATGTGCACATCGAGGAACCCGGGAACGGCGATTTTGTCCGTGGAGATTAGCTCGCGCGCACCAGCGGGCAGAGCGACCGCGCCGCGCGGCCCGACGGACTCGATCACGCCGTCGCGAAACAGAATCGCGGCATCGGGAATTTCCGTGGCGGGAGTAAAGGCGCGGCCAACATGAAGGAGCGTCGTGGGCATGGAACTTTTATCGTAACGGAAATTCAGTCGGGGACAAAACAAAACGGGCAGGGCTCGCGCTCCTGCCCGTTGCAAGAAAGTTTGCTGAAAACAGCTACTTGGCCATCTCGATGCTCGTGAGTTTCAACGCGCTACCGTCCACCATGCCCTTCACCACGACGTGGTGGCCGGCATGCGGCGCGACCTTGTCCTGCGCGTCAACGATGTAGACCTTCTTATCGGAGTCGTTCACGAAGACGTACTTGGCGCCGTGCTCTTTCACACATTTGGAGGCGCACTCGGCGCTGCCCTCCGCGTTTTTCGCGCCGCACATGTCATCGGAAATCCAGCCGGTCCACGAGCCGTCGGCCGGCGAAGCAATGGAAGCGGCAAGCAGTACGAGTGCAGGCAATAAGAAACATCGCGATTTCATGGAAAGGTCTCCTTATCCGTGTAGAATGCGTTTCAGCGCGGACAAATTCAGCCTCCCACAATGCCAGAAGAGTGTCCAGCTGGCGCACAGACGCGATCGGCCCGCCCCAAATCCGCCGGCGGAAAAGGCTTGAGTGCCCTTCGAAACTGAACATCGACTATGGGCGGTTGGGGCTCTCCAACGCTTCGTGAACAGCGATTATCGTAATGAGGATCGCGCCTCCTGTCGTGACCGCGGTGAACGGGCTGTAGCTAGGAGACTTTGGGCGGGCGCCTTTCATGGTTTGCGTAGGCCCCTCGCACGCCTGATGCGAGTGCCATGCTTCGTAATTGTCCGCGTCCGGGGAGACCGAGCTGTTTTCGCTGACCGAGGAAATTGGGCGGACTCGAAACGCTTTTCCCTGCTCCACCATTTGGGATTGTGAACCAACTTGCACATAAATCTGCCCCCGCTGGCTCTGGATCAGCAGATTGCAGGGATCGCTCACCGAAACGCTGCCGGAACTCGCCACGCTGACCACCGGTGTAATCCGCACATCGGAAGCCACAATCACCACGTTGGGCTGGCCGCTCGGTTTGTTGTACGCCAGGGTTCCTCGGTTCAAGGCCATAACCACTCCATAAGTGGCTCGAAAGATGTGCGCGGAGGAACCACCCTTCAGATCGATGGACAGATTGCCGACACGCACCTGCAATGCGCCATCGGGATCGGTTGAAAGGTAATCACCGGAATAAATTGTTGCGCCTTCGGAGCTTGCCGAGGAACCGATGTGCGCCGACATGCTCTTTGTAACCATCCCGAGGGGAGTATTCTCCGCCGGGGCGGCCTGCGCGGAGATTTCCAAGCTGGTGCTGGCGACCGCGCCGGACATCATCCCCGCCAGCGTCTGAGTTGGAACTGCCGGCCCGCTGGTGTCGTCCTGGCGCACCGTGCTCATCTCTCCTGCACCCACTTCCACGCAAACTCCGGCCAGGTTGCAGAACTTTACTTTGCCCTCGAATACGACCACGCTCATCGTATTGCTCTCGTAGTCCACATAAAAATCGGTGCCGATCACACCGGCGACGCCCGCGGGAGTCCGCACTTCAAATTTCCCGTTGGGCCTGGAGATTTTCTGGGCCTGGACACGGATCTTGCCGAGACCCACGGCGAGTTCCGTCTGCTGCGCACCGGCATCGTGCTTGGCTACCCGCAGGTTAGAGCTGGAACCAAGGTTCAAAATCGAGCCGTCGTCGAGCGACACTCTGGCGCGGCCACTGGCCAACGTATTCAGCTCATCCTGCCAGTAAACGGGGGTTTTTGTGTCCGCGGCGATCGATTGCCCACCCCGCATGATGCTGACAGCCGGAATCACACGAGAGACTTCTCCGGCGCGCTGCTCCGGCGTATCGGCCAGCGTAATTGTGGCAGCCGGGACGAGAAGCAAAATTGCAAGCGGGCAGACAAACACCACCGCATTTGAAGGACAAATCTTCATGAAGGGCTCCTGAATTTCAATCGATGCGGCCCGCAATGCCCGCGGGAGGAAGGTCGATTGAGTGTTAACGTATAATGAACGGCCGAGAAGCACAAGAGCGCTCATGGAGAGAGTTGTCCGCTCGCCAAAGAACAAACTCACTTCGTGCCATAGTCGAACAACGGAAAGAATCACGATCCCATGAATATGCCAAAGAGAAAGTGGCTTGAATCGATCCGTGCGAGATTACTTTTCACCGCAAAACTATTGGTCGCAGCGCTTCTGACTGCGCCCGGGGCAGGATGGGCGCAAGGTGTGGCCCAGGGGCCCCCTCCGCCTGCGACTGCGAAGGCGATCAAGTGCAAGGATCGCAAAGTTCCGAAATTCGAGGACATCACCGAAAAAGCGGGGATTCGCTTTTCGCACACTTCCGCGCCGGAGAGCCGTTACATCATCGAGTCGATGAGTGGTGGCGTGCTCCTGCTGGATTATGATCGCGATGGCTGGCTGGACATTTATTTCACCAACGCCCCGACGGTGGAGATGGCTTTGAAGGGCCAATACGCGCGCGGGGCTCTGTACCGCAACAATCATGACGGTACGTTCACCGACGTCACTGACAAGGCGGGCGTCGGCAAACCATGCTTTGCCATGGGCGGCGCAGTCGGCGATTACGACAACGACGGGTGGCCAGACATTTATGTGACGTGTCACGGCGGCAATGTTCTCTATCACAACAATGGCGACGGCACATTCACCGATGTAACCGCTAAGGCTGGCGTACGGGATGGGCGATTCTCCACCGGCGCGGCTTTTGGCGATTATGATGGCGACGGTTTTCTGGATCTGATGGTGACCAATTACGTCGATCTCGATATTCATCACCCGCCGGCGTTCGGCAGCAGCGTGACCTGCAAATACATGGGGATTGACGTGCAGTGCGGCCCGCGCGGATTGAAAGGCGCGGGCGATTCGCTGTTTCACAACAATGGTGACGGCACCTTCACCGACGTTTCGAAAAAGGCCGGGGTGGACGATCCCAATGGCTACTACGGACTGACGACGTTGTGGGCGGACTTCAACAACACCGGGCGGCCGGATATTTACGTGGCCAACGATTCGACGGCTGGATTTCTTTACCGCAACGATGGGGACGGCAAGTTCACTGACATTGGTTTGGAGTCCGGCACAGCGCTCGGCGAAGATGGCCACGAGCAGGCCGGGATGGGCGTGGCGATTGGCGACTATCTCCACTCGGGCCGGCCGTCGCTTGTCGTGACGAATTTCGCGCTCGACAACAGCCCGCTCTATCGCAACGACGGGAAATGGGATTTTCAGGATGTTTCTTACCCTTCGGGGATTGGATTGCCTTCGGTACCGTTCGTGAAATGGGGAGTGGCCTTCGTGGACATCGACAACGATGGCTGGCTCGACCTGGTCACCGTGAACGGCCACGTCTATCCGCAGGTGGATGCGCTGCAGACCGGAGCTCGCTATCGCCAACCAAAACTCGTGCAGTACAACCGGGGCGATGGAACATTCTGCGACGCCAGCGATCAATCCGGGCCGCCAATCTCGGAGCCGCGTGTTTCTCGTGGGCTTGCCGTCGGCGATCTTTTCAACGACGGCAACATGGATCTGGTCGTCGAGGATTTGCAGGGCAGCCCGATGGTTCTGCGCAATCCCGGTCTCCCGGGACGCCACTGGGTGAGTTTCGAACTTGCAGGCACGAAGAGCAATCGACTGGCGATTGGCGCGCGGCTGAAGTTGGTGGCCGGCGGCATGACGCAGACCGACGAAATCCACAGTGGCGGCAGCTATCTTTCACAGAACGATCTGCGCGTGCACTTTGGATTGGGTGCCGCGACAAAAATTGAAAGCCTGGAGATACGTTGGCCCTCCGGCGCGATCGAAACTCTAAAAAATCTGGACGGCGACAAGTTTTACAGCGTGCTCGAAGGGCAGGGGATTGTGCCGGTCGAGAAAATCCGGCCCGCCGGCCCCGCCAAGAAGCCGTAGCTGGGCAATCTGCCTCGAGCAATCGCCTCGACAAGCGAACTCGGATACAATGCTTGGCGCCAGCGCCAGATCTAACCTTTGGTTCAGAAAAGGAAAATAGAAATGAAAAAAATGGGAATTGCCGGAGCTGCTTCACTCCTGGCCTTTGCTGCATGCCTGTTTCTTTACAACGGAAGAACCCACGCCGCCGGCGCCGCCGCGGCTTCCTCGGGCTATAAGCTCACCGGGAAAATTCCGGTAGCCGGCGAGGGCGGATGGGATTACCTGGTGGTCGACGCCGACGCGCGGCGCTTGTATCTGTCACACTCCACCCACGTAGTGGTCTACGACGTGGATTCGCACGCCGTGGTTGGCGATATTCCGGACACACAAGGCGTCCACGGCATCGCCCTTGCGCCCGAACTGGGCCGGGGATTCGTCAGCAGCGGCCGTGCCAACTCCGTCACCATTTTCGATTTGAAGACTTTGAAGACGATCGCCACGGTTCCCGCGGGCACGAATCCCGACGCGATTCTCTATGACGGCGTCAGCAAGCACGTGTTCGCGTTCAATGGCCGCAGCAAGGATGCCACTGTGATTGACGCCGCTGACGGAAAAGTGCTGAGCACCTTCGCGGTGGGCGGCAAGCCGGAATTTGCAGTGGCCGATGGCAGGGGCAGCGTCTACGTAAACGTCGAAGACACCAGCGAAATCCTGCACATTGATGCGCAAAAAATGACCGTCCTGCATCGCTGGCCACTGGCTCCGTGCAAAGAGCCTTCGGGCCTCGCGATGGATACGAAATCGCGCCGCCTTTTCGCCGTTTGCGACAACGAAATGATGGCCGTGGTGGATGCGGACTCCGGAAAAGTGGTGGCTACGCCCAAGACCGGCGAAGGAGCCGACGCGGCTTCATTTGATCCGGGCACCGGCCTGGCGTTTTCTTCTAACGGGGAGAGCGGCACGTTGACCGTGGTGCACGAAGATTCGCCGGACAAATATTCCGTGATGGAAAATGTCGCGACAAAAAAAGGCGCGCGCACCATGGCGCTGGACCTGAAAACCCACACACTATACCTGCCGGCGGCGGACATGATCCCCCCGGCCGCAGGACAAAAGTGGCCCACCGTGAAGCCGGGAACGATGGAGTTGCTGATCGTCTCGAAGTAACTCGAGGGCCTGTTTCTGCTGGTTCTCTCCGAGTTGCGCAGCGCGGAGGCGACCGGCAGACTGTTTTCTGTCACCTGTGGAACGAGGAGCAAGACAATGGACGAATCCGCCGAAGCCCCCGCCGGAGCGCCGGAAACCACGGCCGTTCAAACGGTATCAAAATTTAGGTGGGTCGGCTGGTCCAGCCTTTTCCTGGCAATCGTGCAAAGTGTTTGCACGATTTTTGTCGCGCTCAGCGGACTACGCCTGCTGCTGGGGGCAGCCGCTTTCGGCGCCGCTGTCGGCGTGATGAAAATCGCCGACCAGCGAATTCACATCGATGCGGTGCGGATCCCGATGCTGCTATTCGCGCTCGTCGGCGCCGTGTTTAATCTGGTCGCGCTGTGGCAGGTGCGACGCTTGCGCGGGCGGGCCGCTTCCGCTTGGAGGCAGAAGACAGTTTCGCGCAGTAAATTTGCTTCGGAGAGAGTGCAGTTGACGCTATCGTTGTTGACCTTGATCCTGCTGGCAGTGGAATCGTTTTATCACCTGAAACAAACTCATCATCTATAGGGTCCTCTTCGCAAGACTTCAGGTAAAATCGTTTTTCGATTCGGGGGCCTCGCGAATCGCCTTTTCCAGGCGTGCGTGCAGCCGCTCGCTGTAGCCAACCGGAAGTTCGTAGGTGCGCTTATCTGCAGTCAGAATCAGGATATTCCGCGTGGAATCCAGAATCGCGGAACACACTTCGCAATTCTCCAGATGTTTCTCGATGTCCATCAGCAGCTTGGGGTCGAGCTGCTTGTCCAGGTATTCGGAGACATGCTCCCAAACGTTTTTGCACTCCAGCGTCATTGAAACATCCTCCCGAAGAAACCCTTCCTGGCCGGAGCAGCGGCGCTCAAAATGGGTGCCAGCAATTTCTGCAGCATCATGCGGGCTCGATGCAGGCGCACTTTCACTAGCGTGACAGGGATACCCAGCGCGCTTGCCGTTTCTTCCTGGTTCAATTCCTCAAGGTCGCGCAACACTAAAACCTCTCGGTAGATGGGCGGCAGCTGTTCGACGGCCTCCCTCAATTTCTGGCGCATCTCTTTTTTCTCCAGCGCCTCGGACGGTATCTCCCGCCAGTCGGTCAGAACCGCGGGCGTGAAATCGCCTTCGCGCTCTTCCTTTTTTTCGTCCAGCGATTCCAGTTGCGCTGCCTTTGCTTTCCGCAGCCTCTGGCGCCCCTCGTTCATGGCGATGGTTACCAGCCAGGTGCTGAACTTGGCGTCGCCACGAAAACTCTTCAGATGCCGGAACGCGTTGATCATCACTTCCTGTGCCGCGTCTTCCGCTTCCTGTTCATTCCGCAACATGGTCAGGATAGAGAGATATACCATCCGCTCGTAGGGGCGAATTAGCTCGTGGAAAAGGTCCGTTTCGCCGGCTATGACGCGGGCAATCAGCTCCTTTTCCCGTTCAGGTGTTGCCGGCATGCGTGCGCGCAGAACTCCTTTCGGTTCTATAAGTACGAGTGGTGGTGCGCAAAAAGGTTACAGGAGTTTTGCGGCTAGGGGAATGTGGTTGTCTTCAGAAGCCCTTGCCAATTCGCGGGATCCCCGGGAATATGGAATACCCCTGCGTTGGGGATGGACTTGCCATCGCGCAGGTGAATTCACCGACCCTTTTGAAACCTTAGGCCTTGCAGGACGCTCATTCCGCCGAGCCGCACCTGGGGAGGATCTCCATCCATGAAAGACAAGGTTGTGTTCATCACTGGCGCCAACGGTGGGCTAGGCACTTCCGTCACCAAAGCATTTTTGCGGCAAGGAGCGCGCGTTATCGGCGCGTCGCTGCACATCCAGGCGGCGGATTTTCCTCAGCCGAATTTTGAGGCGATGGCATTGGACTTCAACCAACTGGATGAAATTAAACGAAGCGTGGCGAGAATCGTGGAGCGTTATGGGCGGTTGGACGTGCTGGTGCACCTGCTGGGGGGATTTGCCGGAGGGTCTTCCGTCGCCGAAACCTCCGACGAGATGTGGGAACAGATGCAGGACATTAATCTCACCGCTGCCTTTCGGGTCTTCCGCGAAACGATTCCTCACCTGCGCCAATCGAAATCCGGGCGGCTCATCGCGATCGGCAGCCTGACCGCCGCCCAGCCGCACGCGAATCTTGGCGCCTACGTGACGTTCAAAGCAGCGCTGGCAATGCTGGTGCAAACCGTGGCGGTTGAAAACGCCGACGTGGGGCTGACCGCGAATGTCATCTTGCCGGGCACGATGGATACGCCCGCGAACCGCAAAACCATGCCCGACGCCGATTTTTCGAAATGGGCGAAGACCGATAACGTGGCCGATCTGGTGCTTTCCCTCGTGGGTGACCAAGCCAAGCATCTGACGGGCCTGGCCATTCCAATCGAAGGAGGCCGTGGTTGAAGACGTGCCCGGATTTGTTAGCAATGCAATTCCGGGCTGGTGGCCTGAGATTTTCTGAAACTTTTGCGTATTCTCGAACTCTCACCAAGGGATAGGCTTACTCCGCAAACGATTAGAATTACTCATTGAGGCCACAGGAAAGCCCAGGGAACGATTCGCAATGTGGAAACTGCTGCAATCACCGATGGTCTATGTTGCCACCGCAGGCGTGGCGGCGCTTTTGCTTCTCTCAATATTTGGCAAGGGAACCGGTGCAGTCGGCCCCCGAATACCAGGGAGCGTGCCCCGCGTTGTGGTTGTGGAGCTGTTCACTTCGGAGGGCTGCTCCAGTTGCCCGCCCGCTGATGCTTTGCTGAAAGAATTAAGCGAGCAACAAAAAATGGATGACGTCCAGATCGTCGCGCTGGAAGAACACGTCGATTACTGGAATCATCTCGGCTGGAGGGACCCCTATTCCGCGGCCGAATTCTCGGAACGGCAGAATGATTACTCGAGGGTTTTCGGAACGGATGGCGTCTACACGCCACAAATGATTGTGGATGGGCAACGCGAATTTGTGGGCAGCCGCAGCCTGGCGGCCAGGGAAGCGATTCAGAAAGCGGCGGGCCAGCCGAAAGCGGAAGTCGTACTGCTTGCCAGCGCGAATGCCACGCCTGGAAAACCCATGTTTGAAGTGCAGATCAAGAGCCTGAACGGAATTTCCCCGAACGGCGCCACGGAACTTTGGTTTGCGGTAACCGAGAAGGGCCTGCAAACAGACGTCAAAGCGGGAGAGAATTCCGGCGAAACACTGAAGCATGCGGCGGTGGTTCGCAGCCTCCGAAAGATCGATACGATACGCGAGCCAGCGGGCTACAGCCGCCAGTTCCAGCCAACCATCGAACCCGGCTGGAAAAAAGAAAATCTGGCGGTGGTAGTGTTTCTAACGGAAAAAAGTTCACGCAAGATCGTCGGAGCGGCAGCGATGCCCCTCAACTCCTCATCGACCTCGAATTAATCAATAGGATTGCTCTATACCAATGCGCGCCCGTGCCATTGTGCAAGGTCGAGCCGATCGATTACAGATGGGTTGTGAGCACTGGGCAGTCGGCCCGGCAAACCAGTTTGTAGGCAATCGCGGAAGGAAGCTGGCCTTCGGCGCGGGCTCCCGCGCGCAATCCGATGATGATCAAATCCGAAGCCTGTTCGTGGGCCACGGAGAGGATCGCCTCTCCGGCATCGCCGAAACGGACCTGAAACTCCGGTTCGCAATTTCCCACGCATTCCGACGGCAGGCCTTTCCTCATGCGCCGCAGCATGAAGTCCCGGAGGATGCCCTGGCTGCTCTCGCGCGATTGCAGTTGATCTTCAACCACGTGCAAGACCGTCAATTTCCCGCCGTGCTCGCGTTCCAGTGAATGTGCGTACGCGGCAGCCCGTTCCGAGTGAGGCTTGAAGTTGGTGGCATAAAGAATCTTCTGCACGCCATCCGTGGCCAGCGTAGACTTCCCCGTCCCGCCTCCTACAGTCATGACGGGCCACTCGGCCAGCCGGAATATCTCCTCAGCGACGTGACCGAGTCCGAGCAGTTGCTTCTCTCCCGCAGTTCGTCCATGCGTGCCCAGGACGACAAGATCAACGCCACTCCTTTTTCCAAAGTCCTGTAGCAGCGGCCAGACTCCGGCACCCCACAAAATCTCCTCATGAACCATTCCCGCGCACCCGGCTTCTTCCACCAGGCGCCGCATTTCACCGGCGCCAAATTGTTTCGCCTGTTGGATGACCTCCTCGAAGTTTTCCGGGGAGACATATTGAAGCACGGCAGTGGGGATTACATGGATGAGAAAAATCTTGCTCTGATAGCGCCGGGCAATGCCCAGGGCGCAATCCAATGCCGCGCGGGCCCCGGCGGAGAAATCCGTTGCGACCAGAATCCTCTGGAACTGGGGGCCGGCATTTGCCGGATGGTTGCTGGCGCTCACTCTACTGGTCGACATGACGTCTCGAAACTTTGTCTTTTCATACGATAAGCCAATGCAAATGAGTGATGCACATCACATGCCAGTGTCTTTTGACACAACGCATTGAGAATAAGGAAGTTAACATCCCGCCGCTTCGACCGTCTCTTCAAGGACTGAGCCACTTCACTCAAATCGCGAGGGTTTTCACGCTCGCAGTCGGCGAACGTGCGTCCATTTCTGGCTTGCCCCGGCGCTGGTGGGAAAAGCCGCAGAGCCCCGTCGGTAGATTCGTCCAGTGGTATTATCCCTTGGATGTCTTCCCCGGACCCCAAAATCCTCCTACCGGAGAGCTTCGTCGACGAGATGAGGCGCTATCTCCACTTGCTTCCGGATGACGCTCTGATTCTCCGGGAACTCGGCCCCCGCATGGAAAAATATCTCCCCGATATGGCCGAGAAATTTTATGCGCAAATTCCCCATCACCCGGGAGCCAGCCGCGTCTTCACGGGTGGCGAAGTGCAGGTGCTCCGGCTCAAATCCACTTTGCAAGCTTGGGGGCGCGGCCTCTTCAGTGGCGTTTACGATGAACATTATGCAGAAGACCGCTTTCTTATCGGCTTCCGCCATGTGCGCATCAACCTCGACCAGAAATACGTGATCAGTGCGATGGGTGTGGTGCGTTCGTTCCTGATGGAAAAACTGTTCGACGAATTTCCTGCGCGCGAGAAGCGGCTGGCGTTTTCGCAGGCGCTCGGGAAAATTCTGGACCTCGACTTGAACCTGATGTGCGATTCCTATTTTCGCGCCACCATGGCTCACCTGCACACGCTGAATCAGGAACTCGAGCAGGCCGGCGCGCAACTTGCCGAGGCCAACGCCATCAAGGACGAGTTTCTTGCCCAGGTTTCGCACGACCTGCGTACGCCGCTGAACTCGATCCTGAGTTTCACGAAAATGGTCCTGGACGGCCTGTGCATCAGCCCGGAGGAAGAGAAGGAAGTGTTGCGCGACGTCTTCAGCAGTGGGCAACTTCTGCTCCGCCTGGTGAATGACCTGCTGGACATTTCCGCGATCGAAGCCGGGAAACTGGCGCTGGACGTTGAAGAGCTTGACCCCCGCGCGGTGCTCGATTCGACACTGCCGCTGGTGGCGGTTCAGGCTGCCTCGAAAAGTTTGCAGCTTATCGACGAAACGCTGGACCGGACGTTGCCGCCCGTCCGCAGCGACGAAATCCGGTTCCGCCAGGTACTGCTGAATCTCCTTTCGAACGCCGTGAAATTCACGGCCCACGGTTGTGTGCGCATCCGCGCCATGGAAAACCAGACGGAAGGGCACCTCCGTTTTGAAATCGAAGATACCGGCATCGGCGTGCCCATCGAAAAGCGGAATGCGGTATTTGAAAAATTTGTCCGCCACGACCCCAAGGCGCTGCGCGGTGTCACTGGCTCTGGCCTGGGCTTGGCGATCGCCAAACGCCTGGTGGAAATGATGAGCGGAAAGATCGGACTGGAAACCGGGGCCGACGGGAAAGGCTCCATCGCGTGGTTCACGCTGCCGCTGGCGGAGCCGCAGCAAAAGCAGGAGGCCAAGAGCGCGTGAGCTCCGCGGCGCAGGCACTGCAGGGGAAACGCGTGCTGATCGTGGAAGACAACGATCTGGTGGCGAAGTTTTTTCGCATGGCGCTGGAGCGGGCGGGTGGTTGCTCTTGCATGATCTCCGAGGATGTGCCGGCGATACTCGAACACGTAGCATCGGGAGAGATTGATCTGGTGCTTCTCGATGTGTCGCTGAACAATTCGGAATGGGAGGGGCGTTCCATCGGCGGGGTGGAGCTCTGCCGCATGCTGAAAGAGAAATCTCCGAGGCGTTTGCCCGTGCTGCTTGCCACGGCCCATGCCATGAGCGGCGACCGTGAACGCCTACTGGAAACTTCCGGCGCGGATGGTTATCTGGAAAAACCCGTTTACGATTCCGCGATACTTGTGGAAACAGTCCGCAGGCTCATCGAGAACCCTTGAAAAGTTCAGGCCAGCCTACGGGCTCAGGTGAATCGAATCGGGCTAAGTGCCGTGCCAGATGCATCGTTTCTAGCCGAGGGTGGCTTCCAGAACTTCGCGCAGCAGTTCCTTCTTCTGCGGTGTAAGTTTCGCTCCTTGCGCCGTCAAGTAGAAAACGTCGATGGCCTTCTGTCCTTCGGTGTCAATCAGGGCCACGTCAATGTTGCAGCCTTGGCGCGCCAGAGCGGAGCCCACTTCGTACAACAATCCCGGCCGGTCCTGCGTAACCACTTCCATCAAGGTGGAGTGATCGGAAGAGCCGTCATCAAACTGGATGGACGTGCGGAACGTGACCTTGGGCGGCTTCGCCACTGCGGCTGCCAGCCGGCCCTTCAGCAGCGGTTCCAGCGGCTGCTTGCCGTTCACAACGTCCGCGATACTCTGTTGAAAGCGTGCCCGTTCGCCGGGGTTCAGTTCCAATGTGCGATGCATGTCTACAAAGTGGAACGTGTCCAGCACCACCCCGGCGGAATTCGCAAAGGCGTCCGCCTTCACGATGTTCATACCCCAGGCCGCCAGGACCCCGGAAATCGCGGCGAAGAGCGCCGGACGATCCGCGGACAGCAGCGTGAGTTCGAAAGCGTGATGCCGCTCTTTCAAATTGGTCTGCACCGGCTGTGCGCCAAGCTTCTGGTAAAGCGCAAAGTGCAGCGCCACCTCTTCGGGTGAATGAACGGCCAAATACCGGCGCGGGAAACCTTCCAGGAAACGTTCGATTTCCTCTTTCGACGCGGTTTCCGATTGGCGGATGACCTGGTCGAGCAGCAGCGCTTCATCGGAAACATGCAGACGGTCGCGGTCCACTGTGCGGCTGAAATGGTTGGATGTGGCCACAAACAGCTGCCACAACATTTCCGATTTCCACGGAGTCAGCGCTTCCGGATTTACGGCGTGAATGTCCGCGTAGGTGAGCAGGCAAAGCCTCTGCAGGCGTTCCTGGCTGCCGACGATAGCAGCGAATCCGGAGACCGTGGAGGGATCGAAAATATCGCGGCGCTGCACTGTCGCGGACATATCCAGATGGTGCTCGATCAGGAAATGGACTTCGCTCTTTTCCTCCGGACTGAGTTTCAGACGATCGGCGGCGGTTTCAAGAGCTTGCAGGCTTCCGGCGACGTGGCTTTCCACGGGCATCCCCTTGCCAACGTCGTGCAGCAGCAGCGAAAGAATCAGCAGGTCGCGGCGATCCACGGTTCGCCACAAGGGAGCGAAGTGAGCGCCGCGCTGGTCTGGCGGTGCGGAAAGCTCCTGCAGGTGCTCGATCGCGCGCAGCGAGTGTTCGTCCACGGTGTAGCGATGATAAAAATCGCGGACCACCAGCGAATCGATGGTCCTGAATTCCGGCAACGCTTCGATCAGCAGGCCCAGACGGTGCATCGGCCGCAGCGCCAGGGAGGGGAACGCACCGCCCAGAATTTCATTCAAGGCGGGCCAGGTGATGCGCGTGTTCTTCTGCAGCAATTCGGGATGCAGCATGATGTAGGCGATGCCGCGTTCCGCGTCGCGGCTCAGGGGAACTCCAAGCCGCGACGATTCCGCCAGCAGCGCATAAATCGCGTTCCGGTCGGAGAATGCCTGCTCGTTTGTCAATTCCAGCAAGCCGTCGCGCACGGCAAACGCTCTTCCGCTTCCAGCTTCTATTTTTCCACCCGGCATGGCATTCATCAGTCGCTGGCGCAGGGAAAGCGTCGTCGCAGGGCGTTGCTCCATGTAGCGCAGCAACTGCCGGTTCAACGTGCGCGCGTGCCGGAAGTACAGCCGCATCCACTCCGCGGCGTTGCGGCGAAGATTATCGTCAATGCCCAGCGAGCGCTCCGCGGCCTCCGCTTGCAGCTCATAGGTAAGCGTATTGTCGTTGCGTCCGTTGCTGTAGTGGAGGAAGCATCGGATGCCGCTGAGAAATTCCACGGCGTTGCGGGTAAGCTCGTCCTCGTTCATCGGGCTGATGCGCGGGTCGCGACGGTCGCCTGCAAGCTGGCGCATCCAGAGCGTCGCGTGATAATCGCGCAGGCCGCCTGGCGCTTCTTTTACGTTCGGCTCCAGATGAAAAATTGTGTTGCCATAACGCGCCAGTCGTTCGCGCGTCAGGCGCTGCAGTTCCGAATGCAGCAGCGGGCGAGCCTGTTTTTCAGGAACCAGCAAAACTTTCGTGTCCAGCTTTTCAAACAGTTGAGCATCCCCATCCAGGAACCGGCGATCGAGCATCGCAAGATGGAATTCGGAGTTGGATTCCTCGATGTGCCGGCATTCTTCCAGGGTTCGTCCGGCGGAGCTCACGCGAAAGCCCAGATCCCAAAGGGTGCGGGAAAATTCGGAGATGAGTGGGCGGAACTCCTCCTCGGACTTCTGGCCGCCAAACAGGAACAACAGGTCCAGGTCGGAATAGGGGAACAGCATCTCTCGCCCGTAGCCACCAAGAGCCAGCAGCGCCATGCCCTGCGCCGGGCCGCTGTGGACGCGCAGCAGTTCGCCGAAGACTTTCTTGATCGTGCCGTCCGCCAGCTCACACAACTGCCGCAACGTCTCGCGGGCGCCGGCTCCGCTCTCAAATAGTTTACGAATCCGCTCTCGCTGAGCTTCGCATTGCGGCCCCAGCTCAGAAAGCGGAGTGACCTGCGGTTCTTCCATCGTTTTGCTTTTCGGGCGAAAGCTCGGAACCAAACCTGGACGCGGAGAGGACATCGGGATCCTTACAGAGCGCTTTCGCCGCGTTCCTCGTTGCGGATCCGGATTGCTTCTTCAACCCGGCTCAGGAATATCTTACCGTCTCCAATTTTTCCTGTCTTGGCGCTCTTCAAAATCGTTTCCACGGCGCGGTTCACCAGGTTGTCCGGCAACACCAGTTCCAGCTTGATCTTGGGCAGCAGGTCCACGGTGTATTCCCGGCCGCGGTAGACCTCCGTGTGGCCTTTCTGCCGGCCGTGCCCGCGCACCTCCGTCACCGTCATTCCGTCAATGCCGATTTCCAGCAGTGCGTCTTTCACCGATTCGAACCGCGACGGCTGAATGATCGCTTCAATTTTCATCATACGGATATCTGCTCCCGCCTGGCGATGTTCTCGAATTCTATTCTTGCTCTAGGCCTCCAGGTTATAGCCCTCTTCTCCATGCAGCGTGATATCCAGCCCTTGGATTTCCTGTTCTTCGGTCACACGCACACCAGTGACCGTGTCCACGATTTTCAGAATCACGAACGTGCCGACGATGGCGAAGCCCCACGCCAGCAGGATCCCGACAATCTGGTTGCCGACCTGGCCCCAGTGGCCGTCGAAGCCGCCAACGGTTTTCCCGTCACCATAGATCGGATTGATTGCCATGCGTGCGCAAACGCCAGTCAGTAGCGCGCCGATAGTGCCGCCGGCGCCGTGCACGCCGAAAGCGTCGAGCGCATCATCGTACCCGAAAATGGCTTTGAACTTTGTAACCATCCAGTAGCAGAACATTCCCGCGACGAAGCCGATTCCAAGCGCGGACATCGGGTCAACAAATCCCGCCGCCGGTGTAATTGCGACGAGTCCGGCTACCGCTCCGGAAATCGCGCCCAGCGCGCTGGCGCGGCCATTTTTCAGCCATTCGGCCAAGCTCCAGCTTAACGCGGCGGCTGCCGCGCCGAAATGCGTGGCCACAAACGCACTGCTGGCCAGCCCGCCGGAGGAAAGCGCGCTACCCGCGTTGAACCCGAACCATCCGACCCACAGTAGACATGCGCCGATGAAACTGAGTACCAGGCTATGGGGCGGCATCGGCTGCTTCGGATAACCCACACGCTTGCCCATATAGAGCGCGCAGACTAACGCGGATACGCCCGAGGTGATATGCACCACCGTGCCCCCGGCAAAATCCAGCGTCGGAAATCTTCCGCCCAACGAAGCGTTCAGGAACCCGCCTTTGCCCCACACCATGTGGGCCATCGGCGCGTAGACCAGCAGGAACCACAACGTCATGAACAGGCAAGTGCCGGAAAATTTCATGCGCTCGGCGGTAGCTCCGGTGATTAGCGCGGGCGTGATCACCGCAAACATTAATTGGTAGACCATAAAGGTGAGTTGCGGAATCGTTGCGGCATAATCCGCGTTCGGCACGACCCCGACGCCGCGCAGCATCGCGAACTGGAAATTACCAATCACCGGCCCGCTGCCGCCGAAGCACAAGCTGTATCCCACCAGGGCCCACAACACCGTAATCAGTGCCATCAGCGCAAAGCTCTGCATCATGATGGCCAGCACATTCTTGTGCCGCACCAGTCCCCCGTAAAAAAGAGCCAGGCCCGGCCCCGTCATCATCAACACCAGCGCCGCGCAAACCAGCATCCAGGCGTTATCCGCGTTGGACTGCGCCGCGGTCACTCTCTGGTCCAACTGATTCAGTTTGTCGGCAATGGCTTTCGGGGAATCGGCGGAGGCGACATTGGCGGCGGGCGAGGTGATGGGCGAAGTGACGGGAGAGGAGAGGGGGGATTGCTGCGCGCGAATGGGAAGAGAGCTAAGAACCAGGGTCAGAATGCAACAACACAGAATGCCCATGCGCTTCATCGATAAGTTCTCCGGAGCGAAAGAATTGAGCCCGCCCATTACAGAGCCAACCGCTGATTGTCTCGGGGAATGTGCACTTGACCGCCAGATTATACGCAGGGTCATTAAGCGCCGTGGCTTGAAATTTTGCTGGAGACAATTCGTTTTTCGGATACTTGACCGGCCAGAGTATTCCTTTTTATTTCGCCCGCGAAGTGATCGGCATCGCGGGTAGGACGCGGGATCCGGTAGCCGTCGGTCACCGCAAGGGTCATCCGGACCGCTGTTTCAAGACTCACCCGGTGACCTTGCGACACATAAATGGGCTCTACCCCGGTGCGAGTACGCAGCACGGCGCCGATTCGTTCTCCGCCTTCCTTTTCATCGGTTAACGGAGTCCAACTCCCCACTTTTTGCGGCAGCTCTTCGTGCGCTCCTATCAAAAGGCTCTTTGCACACCCTATGCTAGGGAGGTCCAGTACGACGCCCAAGTGCGAAGCCAGCCCCATCCTCCAAGGGTGCGCATATCCCTGCGCATCACAGAACAGCAAGTCCGGCATCGTCCGCAATTTCCTCAGGGCAGCGAGCAGCACTGGAATCTCCCGGAAACTCAACAATCCCGGCACGTAAGGAAATTCCAAAGGCAAAATCGCGTATCCCCGCTCGACCTCTTCCATTTCGGGAAAGCAGTATACAACTACGCAGCCGATGGCTAGGTTCGCCTCTCGCAACCGATTCCAGTGGCTTGCCGGCTTTTGCAGTGCCTGCGAACCGGTCAAGATAAACGAAGCGTCCAGGCCAGCTACCGTCCGGATCGTGCCGAACGAATCCTCACCCTTCCAGTGGCCGCGCAACTCCTCCTGGATTTTGCGTGCCTCGGCCGGAGCCACATCCCACCGGTGCTTGTGAACAACCCCAATTGGCTTGTCCTTCATCTCTATCATCGTATAATGCAAAGGCCGCCCGCACCCGGATGCCCCGCGGCCGCCCGGTAACTCTGCAAAATCGAAAGTAAGGGAATACTGCAATGACTCTGCATCCACCACTCGAAATTTCTTCCCGTGCCACTAACGGCATCCACTACGTGGATGTGCAGGGACGCCTGACCATCGGCGATCCCAGCGAACATCTGAGTGCGTTCATGCACAAACTGGTGGCCGAGGGCGCCCGCAAGGTGATCGTCAACCTCAACGAAATTCCGCAGATCGACAGCTCCGGCATTTCCGCCATCGTTAAGCTTTCCATTTCGCTAGCCCGCCAGGGCGGAGGCCTGCACCTCGTCTGCGGCGAAGGCCGCGTCCGCGACGCCCTCACCGTCACCCGCCTGGTCGAAGCCATCCCCACCTACGAAAACGAAGCCGCCGCCCGCGCCAGCTTTTGATTTTCTATGAATCAAAGTTAGAGAAGAGGGCGCAGTTCATCCGCCCTTCTTGAGTTTCGGCGACGACCACCTATTGGGTTCTTTTTGTGAATAGCTAACGAATCTCGACGAGCCGGTCCCCCGCCTCCAGCGCGGCCATGATTGTGGGAAGAAGCGATTCGAATGCAGCCAGCAAAACCGATTTGCGGCAATTCCCAAGACGAACCCACACAACCTGAATCGGCCCATGGGCCTGAATTGCTTGCCGGGAGAAATCCTGGTCTTTGGTCACTATCACCATGACATGTTCGGCAGCGTATTTGCAGATCGCCCCGTCGTTCGCCGAACCAAGTCCGACATTCAAAACGTGAAGGGAATTGTGTCCCTTGCTAGACAAATAGTTGGCCAGGGATTCCGGGAGTTGGTTATCAATCAGGAATTTCACGCCGATTGCGGAACAATTTGCTCGGTCTGAACCGCCGCGTACTCAATAGCAGCGAGGATATCTTCCCGTTCGAGAAATGGATAATCGGTAAGGATTTCTTCAAAGGTCGCGCCTGCGCTCAGCAGATGCAGAACATCCGCAACACGCATTCGCTGGCCACGGATGCACGGCCGGCCACCGCATTTACCGGGTTCGATAGTAATTCGTTGAAGTAGTTCTGCCTTTGCCATTTGAATTACACCTTGCCACAAACCAACGGTACCGGCAAGCGAACAGCTACCCGCCCTTTTTCAGTTCGGCGAGGACCATTTTGGCGAGTTCTTTGAGGGTTTCGAAGACGCCGCTGCCGTTGATAGCGATTCCTTCGATGATCGGCTCGCCCTTTTTTTGCAGCTGCTTTTTCAATTCATCCACGGACATCGCGTTCGGCAGGTCGCGCTTGTTCAGCTGCAGAACGTAGGGAATCGTGTCGAAATTCAGGTTGTGTTCCTTCAGATGCTCGTGCAGGTTTTCCATCGTCTCGAAATTCGCGTCCAGGCGTTCTTCCTGCGAATCGGCCACGAACACCACGCCATCCGCGCCTTTCAGGATCAGTTTGCGGCTGGCCTCGTAGAACACCTGCCCCGGCACGGTATAAAGGTGAAAACGCGTCTTGAACCCGCGCACAGTGCCGAGATCAAGAGGAAGAAAGTCGAAAAACAGCGTGCGGTCGGTCTCCGTGGCCAGCGAGACCATCTTGCCCTTCAGGTTCTGGCCCGTGTGGTCGTAGATCCACTGCAGGTTGGCGGTCTTTCCGCCCAGACCTGGACCGTAATACACGAGCTTGCAATTAATTTCGCGCGCAGGAAAGTTTATGAAAGGCACGAGTCGTTAGCCTGACTTACATCTCAAACTTATAGCACACGCCTGCAGGGCAGGCCAGCACTCCGCCATGCTCCCGCTGTTGGAAAGACTTGTACTAGTGTCGTGGATAAGCGCTTTTTTCTAAAAGGTTATTTTCAAAGCCTGCTGCCGTTCGGTTAAGGCTATCGAACACGGCACGAGGTACAGAGGTTGCGGAACTCCCGCTTGCATTGACGTGTGGCAACGCGTCTGCTAGCATTCGCGCCATGGCGAAAGTGCAGAAAACCTCCTCCGGCTCTTCCGGGCGATCCAAGGCCTCCTCCAAGAGTTCCGCTAAGTCAAAGAAAAAGAATGCCTTACCGGCGCCTCCCCAGCAACGCGGCGGCGTCGAGATGGTCGATCCACTCGTTCGTGCGCAGATGAAGCTCTATGAAGAGGCCATGGGATTGTTTCACCAGCAAAAATTTCAGCGCTCCAAGCAGGAGCTCGAGAAGGTCCTGGAAGGCCCCAGCCGGGAACTAGCCGACCGCGCCCGCACTCACTTGCGGATTGTCGAACAGCGCATGAAGCCTTCCTCCGAGCAGAATCCGAAATCGCCCGAAGAGCACTACCAGCGCGGCGTGGCCATGATGAACCTGGGCCGCTGGGACGAAGCCCGCGAAAGCCTCGAGAAAGCGCGCAAGCTTGCGCCCAAGGCCGACCATATTCACTACGCCCTTGCCGCCCTCGATTGCCTGACCGGCGAAGCCGATTCCGCCATGACCAACCTGAAAATTGCGATCGATCTGCGCCCCGCGAACCGCTTCCACGCTCGCAACGACGAAGACTTCGCCTTCCTTCAGGAAGACCCTCGCTTCACCGAATTGCTGTATCCTGAAAAAGATGGGTACGCCGGGTAATCCTGCTCGCCCGGCTCATCTGTAAACTCACACTGTATTTTCGAAACGGCGATTGTTCTGGTCTATCGTTGGCAACGCGGCCGCGATGCCCTGCCTTTAACCGGGGACATCAGCGCGTGAAGGAACTCGTTCGAACACTGAGCTGCTTGTGATGAAACAGTCGAGAAAGAAAAGGCCAGCGGTGCGGGGCCTGCGCGTGGTCGCGCTGGGCGGTGGCACGGGACTTTCCGCGCTGCTGCGAGGGCTCAAGGAACACGTGGTGCGCGGATCGGATCAGGCGCCGACGCGCGAGCGGCCCATCTCCGATTTGACCGCGATTGTCACCGTCACCGACGACGGCGGCAGCTCCGGCCGGCTGCGCCGCGAAAATCGCATGCTGCCGCCGGGCGACATCCGCAATTGCATGGTGGCGCTGGCCAAGGACGAAGCGCTGCTCAGTCGCCTGTTCCAATACCGCTTCCAGGCCGGCCGCGGCTTGATCGGCCACAACTTCGGCAATCTATTCCTCGCCGCTCTTACGCATGTCACCGGTGATTTCGCCGAAGCCGTCCGCGTTTCCAGCAAAGTTCTCGCAATCCGCGGGCGCATCTTTCCATCCACCATTTCCAATGTGCATCTGGTCGCCACACTGGTGAATGGAAAGCGCATCCAGGGCGAAACCAGCATCTCTCGCAGCAAAATTCCCATCAGCAAAATTGAACTTAGCCCCCGTGGCGCTCGTCCGCTCCCCAAGGCCATCGAAGCCATTGAAGACGCCGACCTCATATTGATGGGCCCTGGCTCGCTCTATACCAGCGTAATTCCCAATTTGCTGATTCCAGAGATTGCCCATGCCGTGGTGCGCTCGCGGGCGCCTCGCGTATATATCGCGAACCTGATGACCCAGCCCGGCGAAACCACCCACTACACGCTCAGCCAGCATTTGCGGGCAATCGAAAACCACGTAGGCAAACGCGTGGTGAATTATGTCGTTGCCAACCGCAAGACGGTCTCGCCAGAGGTGGCAGAGCGCTACCGCGCGGAGGGCGCGGAGCCTGTCGTCATCGACACCGCGAATGTCGCCAAGATGAAAGTCCGTCTGCGGGCGGACAACCTGCTGGAAGAGCACGGCGTGATCCGCCACAATTCGCCCCGACTCGCGCGCCTGCTGCTGGAGAAGTTCCTGCTCCCGTCTAATGCTGACTGATCGGTCCCGATTCGGCCTGTAGAGGCTTTTTCGCTGCCTTTCTCGTCGTATACTCCACCGGCAGCAGTTTTCCCTAAAGGACTCCCGATGAAAATAAAGTGTGCACTCTTCGGCTCCGCTCTGTTTATTTTCTGCATCGGCGCAGCGCAGGCGCAGAACAAGGTTGATCTTTCCGCCAGTCAGATGCCGTCGGTCTTGACGGTGCCCCCGGAGGCTCAACCCTCCGATCACTTCAGCGCGGAAGCGGCCACCAATGCCTATCTGGCACAAATCCCGCCGGCGGCGCGGGCCCGCAGCGACGCCTACTTCGAAGGCGGCTACTGGCTTCTACTTTGGGATTTTCTGATGTCCGCCGTAATTTATTGGCTTTTGCTCCATTTCGGCTGGTCCGCCAAAATGCGGGACCTCGCCGAACGGCTCACCCGCCTCAAACCTCTGCAGACTTTTGTTTACTGGCTGCAATTCATGATCATCACTTCCATATTGGGATTTCCGCTTGCGGCTTATGAGGGCTATTTCCGCGAATGGAAATATGGTCTGGCGACCCAGACCTTCGGTCCGTGGATGGTGGATCAGTTGAAGGGACTCTTGATTGGCGTTGTGTTGGGCGGCATGCTGGTGATGTTTCTTGCCGGGATCGTTCGCCGCTTTCCACGCACCTGGCACATCTGGGCAGCGGTCGTTACCACGCTTTTCGTCGTCTTTGCGGCCATGATTGTGCCCGTCGTCATCGTTCCGATGTTCAATACGGTCACCCGCCTCGACGATCCCAAGATCACCGCCCCCATTCTTTCGCTGGCGCGCGCCAACGGCATCCCCGCACGGGATGTTTACCAGGTGGATGCTTCGAAACAATCGACACGCATGAGCGCAAACGTCAGTGGTTTCGGCAAGACCATGCGCATCACTCTCAACGACAACCTGCTCCGCCGCGGCTCCCCCGAGGAAATTCAGGAAGCCATGGGCCATGAGATGGGGCACTACGTCCTGAATCACATCCCAAAGTTCATTCTTTTCAGCTTTGTGGTCATCGTCACGGGATTCTGGCTGCTTCGCTCGACGTTGGATTGGAGCCTGGCGCGGTGGGGAGAAAGCTGGAAGATACGCGGCTTAACGGACATTGCTGCGCTGCCGCTTTACCTTTTGCTCGGTTCTATTTATTTATTTGTACTCACTCCAATCTTAAATACGGAGACGCGCACCCAGGAACTGGAAGCAGATATGTACGGGCTGAATGCCAGCCGCCAGCCCGATGGCGGCGCGCAGGGCGCCATCCATCTTGGCGAATACCGCAAGATGAGCCCCGGCCCGCTGGAGGAGTGGTTTTTCTATGATCACCCGAGCGGCAGAACGCGCATCTACAACGCCATGCGCTGGAAGGCTGAGAATCTCCAGCTATTCAAAACCCCCGCGGCCCAATAACCGCGAACTTCGATGCTCTGCTCGAAGATTGCGGCGCGCTCCGCCACAATTCTTGGCGCTTCGCCTACCTGCAGGGCAGGCGAGTCCCTTGCCGGCGATTGGTGGTTGATTGCTCTATTCTGGCCGGGTTCAAGGTCGCAAGCTATCACGCAACTGAAATTCCAGCTAACATTCTTAGTGCCGGAACAATTTCTTACGGAGCGAAGTCATGTCCACGTTCGGTCTCATCGAATACAAAGACGCCAACCCCGCCGTCAAAGCGGTTTACGACGACATCATGGCCACGCGCAAAACCGACTACATCAACAATTTCTGGAAGGCCATCGCCCACGATCCCGCGCTGCTGAAGCGCACCTGGGAAGACCTGAAGGCCATCATGGCCCCTGGCGCCATTGATCCCCTGACCAAGGAACTCCTCTACATCGCCGTCAGCGTCACCAACAACTGTCACTATTGCATCGCTTCCCACACGGCGTCCGCATTTGCCAAAGGCATGACCCCGGAAATGTTCAAGGAGCTGCAGGCAGTGATCGGCATGGCCAACGAAACCAACAAACTGGTCACTGGCTACCAGGTAGCCATAGACGCCCGCTTTCAACCGCCGTTAGACGTAAACAAAAAGTAACCCGGAGCGAATTTCCTGCAGCCCCGGTAGACACTGCCCGCCCAACGGTGTTCGCCCCTCTTCCTGTTCCAATCCGCAACTTCACTCTTCGCGCACATTTTGTCCACGCTGGTACTTGCGTACTATATGGCCCCCTTCCCCGCAAACCCACCATATAGAGGTAGAACCGGGAAGCCCTCGGTAGGGGCCTGTCCGTACAAATCCAGCTGAAGCGAGTGGTTATGACACCCATCGTGAAAGACCCAGAGAACGCGCTTTCGCCAACCGCTCCCGGCATACCGGCAACTCCGGCTGCTAACGCGCCCGCGCGCCCGCAACCTGTCGCGCTCGAAGTCCCTGTCACTGTGAACGGCGCCCGCTCCGTGGATGGCTCCGATAAGCGTGAACCCTTTTCCGAACGCTCGCAGACCGTCCTGGTTTTTGGCCATGGCGCGGTGTTGCGCATTTCCGCCCAGCTTGCTCCCGGACAACTCGTTTTCCTGACCAATGAAAAAACGAAAAAGGAAGTGGTTTGCGTCGTCGTAAAATCCAAGACGGACGGCAATGCCGTCGGCTACGTCGAATTGCGTTTCACCGAGCCCGCGCCCGGTTTCTGGGGCATGCGTTTTCCTTCGGACACGGTTTTACCGCAATCCCCGGCGCGTCCCCCAGCTTCGGTGCCCGTTGCGCCTCCAGTGGCAGTGAAGGCTTCCGTTCCCGAACCTCCGATGGCGCCGAAACCCGTTGTTGCTCCGCCGCGAGCTCCAGTCAGTGTTACGCCGGAGATTCCTAAATCGCCCGCGCCCCCACCGGCGGCTCCCGTCGCTTTGCCTTCAGCGCGCGCTGCAGAGCCTGCGGTATCGAGCGTTGGCTCTTCCGCACTTTTCGCTCCCGCGGAGTCGAAACCGGTGCACTCTTCCCCAACCGTGGCATCTTCGACCACCGGGACACAATCCACGGATGAACTCAAGCAGCAAGCCGCACGCCTTCAGGAGCAGCTCAGCTCGCTGCTGTTCGCCGAAGCGCCGAAGCCCGCCGCCTCCACTCCCGCGGCCGTTCCTGGAATTCCGCTCGCGCCAGAATTGGCGCAAAAAGTTTTGGACCTCACGAATTTCTCCCCGGAACCTGCGGTCACGCCGCCGGTGAAGAGCGTTCCCGCTCCGCCGAAGCCCCGGACATCCTCGCTCGAGGTGGAAGAGATCAAGATTCCCTCGTGGCTGGCCCCGCTGGCGCGCGAATCAGAAACGCCGGCCGCGGCCCAAAGCTCCGCCGTGGAATCCAACTCGTTCGCGGAAGTGGAAGCGGTGGTTGCCGAGCCGCTCGAGGAACTAGCCAATCCGGAATCGCAGGAATTCACGCGGCGTCCCGAAGTCGCCATCTTTGGCGGCCAGCTCCTCGGAGAATCTCCGCAATCCACCGAGCCATCGCATTCCGGTTCAAAGACGGGGCTTTTCCTGGGTATTGCGGCTTCGCTCCTGCTGGTCGCAGGAGGAGTCTGGTATTCGCGCCAGCCCGGCAACGCTATTTCCGGATTCCTTGGTGGCAGTTCAACCGCCTCTCAACCAGCCGTCTCGCCGGCGGCAGAGCCCAGGCCTTCCGTCTCCAGACCTGTATCGCATCCTGACGTTTCCGGTGCGGCCGCCAGTTCCTCTCCGGCCACACCATCGGTCATTCCGCCAGCCGCAGTCACTTCCGTTGCCGCAAAGAGCACACCTCTGGCGCCTGCTTCCCGGAACACAAATTCGATCGCGATCCCGCCACCAAGTCCAACTGTCAGTCCTCGGAATGCAGCGCCCGTCGAAGAGCCGAAAAAGCCTGCCCTTGGGGATGTGCGTTTGGCAACACCGGTCATCAATCACGGCAAGACGGCTTCCGCGCCGGGTGATTCTGAGCCCTCCATCGACGTCGGCGCGACGGAAAGCACCGGCACCCCTCTTTCTGCTCTCGGCGCGTCTCACGGCCACGGACCAGCGGCTCCCGTACCAATTGGTGGCGACGTGAAGCCCGCGAAGCTCCTCAAATCCGTTCAGCCGGTCTATCCGCAAATGGCCAGGACCCAACATGTCTCCGGGAATGTGCAGATCGACGCACTGATTGATGCGGACGGGAATGTCAGCGCGATGAAAGTGCTTTCCGGCCCGGCGCTTCTTCGCGACGCCGCACTGCAATCCCTGAAGCAATGGAAGTATCAACCCGCCGAACTCGACGGCAAACCCACGTCCATGCACTTGACGGTCGTGCTCCAGTTCCGCGCCCAGTAATTTCTGTCAGCGATTCGTGAAAGGCCTGCTACTTCGCTGCCAATCGCGGAGCGATTCCTTCAAACGCGCTCTTGGAACTGGAGATCACCTCATTGGCGCCAAGCGTTTCCAGAATTTCCGCGAAGTCGTCCATGTAGCAGCGCACGATGATGTGTGCCTTGGCATTCTTCTCCCGAGCCTTCTTCGTCACCAGCAGCGCCGTCTCCACATTATTTGTCGCCACCACCACGGTTCGCGCGTGCGCGATGCCCGCATCCACCAGCGTCGAATCCTGCTTCGCGTTGTCCACCACCACCGGTTCGCCGTCGCGCACCAGGTCATCCACCACCGCCGCGTCGCGCTCCACAAGGACGTAAGGCAATCCGGCCTCGCGCAAGTGTTCCACGATACGTGCTCCCAGATGCGTGTAGCCCACCACAATCACATGATTCCTCAGTTCGCCTGCCACCATGCGGCACCCCTCCTGCGGGTTGTAATGTTGCAACGCTTGCAAAAAGAAAATGGAAATCACGATGCCGAACAGCACGCACTGTCCCCAGAACGAATACAAATCCCAGATCTCGCCACCGCTCTTTTTCAAGTAGACGGCGTTAAGAATCGCTTCCTGCAAAGGCAAGCCGCCGTTATAGCGGAAAATCACTGTGCCCAGGAAAAACCACGCGCCGATTACGGCAAACCCCCAGCGGGCCTGCCGCAAGAACAGTTTTGCGCGAATCCAGAAATGCCTCTTCATCGTGTTTGCAAATCCTATTGGGCCTGGTCGCCGGCGTCAACGTCAGGTTCGTGGATCTGCAACCCTGAGCTCCATTTCTTCAGCCCGGTCGCCTTGCTCTCTGTGATTCACCTTCGTATACTGGCCTCCCGGCCAATTTTCGGGCCCGGCGGGTGGGTAGCCCGCCCGCGACCTCCTTTTTGGCCTCACTTTTCACGCCTGCGCGAATCATACAGGCGAAATATG
>DATHOY010000121.1:0-5193 GCA_035484435.1 Vulcanimicrobiaceae bacterium
TGAATCGAGAGATGGAGGAACTCGGGCAGTTTCTTTTTCGGACCCCTGCCACATTAAATTCAGGCGGCCGATGGGTGATGTTGACGTACCACTCGAGGGAAGACCGCCCGGTGAAGCGCGCGTTCCAGGAAGGCGAAAAAGAGGGAACGCTGAGAGTGCTCACCAAACACGTGATTGTGCCCCGCCCAGAAGAGCAGGCAGCGAACCCGAGATCGCGAAGCGCGAAGCTCAGGTGCGCGGAGAAGGTGTGAGATGGCGACAGCATTTCAATGGCAGGAAGTACCGGGCGGTGACGGGCTCCTTCGGGAGCCGAGAGTGGTTCGCGGTCAAGGCGGAGTTCCGCAACGCTTGAAGCCGGAGGTGGTGAAAGCGGCGCCGCGGCTGCACAGGGGTTTTTCCACGCGTAAGCCGGCGATGGTGGAATTTCACACCGTGAAGCGGATTGATAATTCGCGGCTGGTGCGGCACATGGAGCCGGTGAAGTTGAAGAATTATTACAAGACGGCAGCGCTGGGCGGATTTGTGGCCATGTTTTTTATGCTGTACATCTATCAGCACTTCCGCTGCATTGATTTGAGCTTTCAGCTGGAAGATTTGAAGGGCAAGCAGACGCAGGCGCTGGCGATGAACAGCCAGCTGAAATTGAAGATTGAGACCTGGCGGAATCCGCACCGCATTGATGCGATCGCCCACCAGTTGGGGTTGCAGCGGCCGGATCCTTCGCAGGTGCTGGAATATTCGAATTACGATGCTTCCCAGGTCGAAGCCGCGCGCCTGGTGCGGCCGAACCGCGCTCCTTAGGTTGCTGCCTTGATGGCGAGCGCCGAAATCCAGCGAGTTTCGAAATAGTTTTTGAGCCGTCCGGAGCGCGAGCCGAGTCCCAGGAACCATGGAGCAAGAAAAAGTCCACGTCCGATTGCTGATCGTTGTTGGCGTGGCGTTCCTTTGGATGACCGCGGTCTTTGGGCGGCTGACCTACCTGCAACTGATCCGTCATTCCGAATACATGTCTCGCGCGATGCGCCAGCAGAAGCGGACGATTGAGATCGATCCGAAGCGCGGAACAATTTACGACCGGAACATGCGGCCGCTGGCGATGAGCGTGCCGGTGGAATCGGCGTTTGCGATTCCTACTGAGATTAAAGATACGGCGATGGCGGCGCGGCTGCTATCGGGTGTGCTGAAGGTTCCACCAGACAGCCTGAGGGAAAAATTGGAGTCGGGCAGCACGTTTGTGTGGGTCAAGCGAAAGATGGCGCAGGAAGAAGAGGAAGCGATCCGCTCGTTGAACTTGAAGGGAATTTACTTTCAGGAAGAGAACAAGAGGTATTACCCGAAATTGGATATGGCGGCGCACGTTCTGGGCTTTGTGGACGTGGACGAGCATGGGTTGGGCGGGATCGAATACGAGTACGACAACCGGATTCGGGGCAAGGGCGAAAAGATTGTGGTGATGGCCGACGCGCGGCAGCAGAAGTTTGACGGCAGCGAGGCGCGGCAGGATCCCGGCGAGAGCGTGGTGCTGACGCTGGATGAAAAGATTCAGTACATCGCTGAGCGCGAACTGGCGGCGGTGATTCAGAAAGTGCATGCGCCGGCCGGAAGCGTGATTGTGCAGGATCCGAATACGGGAGCGATTCTGGCGCTGGCGAATTGGCCGAAGTACAACCCGAATTCGGCGACTTCTGTGCCGACGGAAGCGCGGATGGATCGGGCGGTGAGCGCGATTTACGAGCCGGGGTCGACGTTCAAGCTGATTACCCTGGCGGCGGCATTTGATCAGAATCTGATCCGGCCGGAAGAGGTGTTCAACTGCGAGAACGGTTCGATTGTTGTGGCGGGGCACCGGATTCATGACCACAAGAAATATGGCGACCTGACGGTGGCGGAGATTCTGGCGAATTCGAGCGACGTGGGTGCGATCAAGATTGCGCTGAAATTGGGCCCGCCTCGATTTAATGAGTACATTCACGCGTTTGGATTCGGCTCGCCTTCGGGCGTGGACTTGCCTGGGGAAAGCCGTGGATTGGTGCAGAGGCTGGAGCATTGGGGATCGTTTTCGATCGGTTCGATTTCGATGGGGCAGGAAGTGGGCGTGACACCGCTGCAGATGATCAACGCGGTTTCGACCGTGGCGAACGGGGGATTGCTCTATAAGCCGCGGGTAGTGGAAGAGATGCGGCGCGGCGATCGTGTGTTGCCGCTAGAGGGGCCTTCGGCACCGGCGGAACCCAAGCGTGTGATTCGACCGGAGACGGCCGCGATTATGCGGCGGTTGATGGAAGGCGTGATTTTGAATGGAACAGGAAAGGCGGCGCGGCTGGATGGCTGGACAGCGGGAGGAAAAACCGGAACCGCGCAGAAGATTGATCCGGCGACGGGAAGATATTCGCGGACGAAAGTGATCGCGTCTTTCACCGGATTTGCGCCTATTAACAATCCGGCGGTGACGATTCTGGTTTCGGTTGATTCACCGGAAGGCTGGCCGCACGATGGAGCTTCGGTGTCTGCGCCGGTGTTCAAGCGGATTGCGGAGCAGGTGCTGCCGTACCTGGATGTGCCGCGCGACGTGCCGCTGAATCCGCGGCTGGTGCAGACGGCGTATCGACAGAATCGCGAAAGGGAATCCGTGGCGATGGAGGACGACACGCCGATGGATTTTTCGGCGCCCGCGGAGATGACGGAAGAGGCTGCGAATGCGGCGGAGGCGGCTCCGGTTCAACAGCCGCCGCAAGCACCGAATGTGACGGTGACGATGGATGAGGGCGGCGACATTCAGGTGCCGGATTTTAAGGGGAAGACGATGAGGGACGTGGCGGACACCTGCATGCGGCTAGGCCTGAACCCCCTGCTGGTTGGCAGCAGCCTTGCACTTCAACAAATGCCGGCGGCGGGCAGCAAAGTGCACCGGGGAGCAAGGATTCGAGTGGAATTCGGAACACCACCCGTACACGCGGGTAAGGTGCACTGAGAAAAAGGTTTACCGGGAGCCCATGAGCAAAGGATTGGGAATTACGGCGGAAGAAGAACGGATCGCTGGCAGACGCAGAGAGGACGCAGAAAGACAAACTGTGGCTGAACAGAGACACTCCAGGGGCGCGAGCCTGAGGTCCTTATTGGAGGGAGTGGAGCTGCGTTCGAAAACGGCGCCGGGCGAGATTGAGATTCGCCAGGTTACGCACGATTCCAGGAAGGTGCAACCCGGAGCGCTTTTCGTGGCGATTAGCGGCGTGGCCACGGATGGAACATTGTTTGCGCGTGATGCGGTTTCGCGCGGCGCAATAGCGGTGGCTAGCGAAGCGCCGGCACCGGCAGATTGGCCCGCGGAAGTGGCCTGGGTGGAAGTGGCGGAAGCGCGGAAGGCGCTGGCGATTACCGCGGCGAATTTTTTTGGGCGGCCCGCGACGGCGTTGAAACTTACGGCCGTGACCGGAACCAACGGGAAAACCACGACGACTTCGCTTATTGATTCGATTTTGCGGGCTTCGGGCGCGAAGACGGGACTGTTTGGGACGATCAGCTATCACACGCCGAGCGGTGAATATCCCGCTCCCAATACCACGCCCGAGTCCGTGGACCTGCAAAATTTCTTTGCGGAGATTCGTGATGCTGGCGGAACCTACGCGACTTTGGAAGCGAGTTCGCACGCGCTGGCGATGGAGCGGCTGTGGGGCTGCCATTTTGCAGCGGCGGTGTTTACCAATCTGACGCGGGACCACATCGATTTTCACAAGAATTTCGATAATTATTTTGCGGCCAAGCGGCGGCTGTTTGAAGGAACTGGCGCGGGCGAGCCGGACTTTTCGATCATTAACACCGATGACGAGTGGGGTAAGAAACTGGTCGGCCTGGGGAAAACGACGCTGACTTACGGACTGCAAAACGGGTCAGACTTAAAGGCCAAGAAATTTCAATTGAGCTTTAATGGGTTGAATTTTGTTGCGCAAACGCCGAAGGGGCCGATACAGGTGGAATCGCCGCTAGTGGGGCGGATCAATGTGTACAACATCCTGGCGGCGATTGGCGCGGGCATCGGTCTGGGCATTGCGAATGACATTATTGAAACCGGGATCCAGAACTTGCACGCGGTAGCGGGAAGATTCCAACGCATCGATCAGGGCCAGCCGTTTCTGGTTGTCGTGGATTATGCGCACACGGATGATGCATTGCAGAATTTGATTCGAACTGCGCGCGAACTTATCACCAAGGGGCGCATCATCACCCTGTTTGGCTGCGGCGGTTCGCGGGACCGGACCAAGCGGCCGATTATGGGCGAGACCTCCGGCAAATTGAGCGACCTTACGATTCTGACGAGCGACAATCCGCGGCAGGAAGATCCGCTGAAGATCATCAGCGATGTGGTGGTGGGGATGCAGAGGTCCGGCGGGAAATATCTGATTGAGCCGGACCGGGCGAAAGCGATATCGCTGGCGATTGAGGAAGCTCGACCGGGAGATATCGTGCTGCTGGCGGGCAAGGGGCACGAGGATTACCAGATTTTTGCGGATCGCACGATTCATTTTGACGATCGAGAAGTGGCGCGACAGGCGCTGGGCGATCGCGGGTACAAAATAGAAATTGGAAAATAGAAAATGGAAAATGGGAAGAGGTGGCGAGGATTGGCGAGTGCTTGTTGGTTGAGAGATTTTTGAGGCGGGAAGTGGCCCGCCTTCGCCGCAAACTGTGCGGCTACGGCGGGCTTTAAGGGGGTCACTCTGAAAACGCGCCAAGAAGTGCGGTGTGGAAGAAGGGAACGCTTCGCAGGAACCCTGGGGAAAGCCAACCTATTGAGGCAACTATGCGGTGGACGCTTAAACAAGTGGCTGACGCGGTGGCAGGCAAGCCGGGAAGCGGCGTGGATGCCGTGGCCCGGGTGGCCGGTGTCTCGATTGATTCTCGCTCGATACGTCGGGGAGAACTGTTCATCGCGATACATGGTCCGCGCAACGACGGACACGACTACGTTGCCGACGTTGTGGAAAGCGGAGCGATGGCGGCAGTGGTGGCGGGCCCGGTGGTCTCGCGTTATCCGGGATGGATCCAGGATCGCTGCATCACCGTGCCCGACACGCTCACTGCACTGCACGAACTGGCACGAGCAGTGCGCAAGGACTGGGGCAAGAAAATTTGCGGGATCACCGGATCGGTCGGCAAGACCACAACGAAGGAAATCCTGGCGGCATTGCTGGGCGC
>DATHOY010000122.1:0-21646 GCA_035484435.1 Vulcanimicrobiaceae bacterium
TTCAGGGAGGAAAGGGCACCGCAAGCCATTCAAGGTAAGCTCGCGGCGCCCGAGGGGTTTCTGGCGGGCTGATATGAGGTACTGACTTTGGAGGTAGATTCAAGACTCCTCAGAACAATCGGTTCGCACCCATCGCGCTTAAGAGCCTGCAATGTTCGTACTTCTCTCTCATTTGCAGGCCGCATGCCAATCCCATTCCATCTAATCTCCTTGCAAATGCAGCCCTTACCTTCAGCCCCAAAGTTCCATTCCTGCACCAACTCCAAATCCGTGCTCCGTTCGGAAACACGTCCCCTTACCTTGGAGTGCGGGCCGACGCGGTTGGCCGGCTTTGAGGAGCAACCCTTTGCTTCCGACCTATTCTTGACGACCCTTCTTCAACCTCCGCATCCTCCTTCAGCTATCCGTTTTTCTTATCCTTCCCATTCATTTTTCCTCTTGTGGAAATTCCTTTTTCCATTTGACGCTACATTTCCCCTCGCGCTACCTTTACCTTGTCAGTGATGTCCACTTCCAACTTGCCAATCTGGCACCTAGCGCTCCCAATCAAGGAGATTCATGTCCACCGAACTGCGTAATTTTCTCTCTGTCTCCTACGACGAACTCGAAGAACTCAATCTCAAAGCCAAAGAGCAGCGCAAGAATCGCACCCCCATCCACAAAATCCAGGAAGAGCGCCTCAAATACCTCGGCACCGAAAAGCGCATCAAGGCCGTCACCGTCCTCTTCAGCGACCTCGAAGGCCGCCTGCACATGCTGGACTACGACAAGAAATTCCTGCTCAAGTCCTGGGACAATCTCACTTTCGACGGCTCTTCGATCCGCGGCTTCACCGCTCAGCGTGAAAGCGACCTCCGCCTCGGCATCGATTGGGGCTCCTTCTACTGGGCGCCCTCCGACTATTTCGGCAGCGGCAAAGTCTTGGTCTTTGGGGAAGTGATCGACAAGGATGGCTCGCCTTATTCCGCCGACATTCGCGGCGTCCTCAAACATTACGCCGAAGCGCTGCACAAAAAAGAAGGCTACACACTCAACGCCGCTAACGAAATCGAAGGCTTCCTTTTCAAAGGCCCCGACGCCGAGCGCCATTACAACGAAAACGGTAAATTCGAGTACGTAAACACCGGCGGCTACTACCACTCGCTCCCCGGCGATCCGCTCCGCACCTTCATCGACACCACCGCCGAAGTGCAGCGCGCCATGGGTTTCCAGAACGAAAAGGACCATCCGGAAGTCGCGCCTTCGCAATTCGAAATCAATTACAGCTATTCCGAGGTCGTAAACGCCGCCGACCAGATTCAGCTCTACAAATTAATCTGCCGCCAGGTCGCCAACAAAATGGGCCTCACCGCGTCCTTTCTCCCGAAACCCGTCGTCGGCGTCAACGGCAGCGGCATGCACACCAACGTCTCCATCAGCAAAAACAGTAAGAATCTTTGCTGGGATCCCAAGGGAGAAGAAAAACTCAGCAAGAGCGGCTGGTCCTTTATCGACCGCATCCTTACTCACGGCAACGATATCTGCCTGCTGCTCAACGCCAGCGTCAACGCCTATCGCCGGCTCGACCCGCACTTCGAAGCGCCCAACCAGATCAAAGCCTCACCCGTTGATCGCGGCTCCATGATCCGTATTCCTATCGGCAACGAAAAATCCATGCGCGTCGAAGTCCGCTCCGTCTCCCCGGACTCCAACCCGTACCTCGTCATGTATTCGATCTTCAAAACCGGCATCGACGGCGAAACCTCGAAAATCAAAAACCTTCGCCAGGCCGAACGCTATCTTCCCGACAACATCTACACCGCCATCGATCTCTTCGAAAAGGCCGACTGGACCACCAAGCTCCTCGGCGCCGATGTAAAAGGCCGCTACGCCGACCTGAAACGCGCCTCCGCCGACCGCTGTCCCCGCGCTCTAGGCACTTTCGTCAAAGCGCCCGAAGTTCAATACCATCACGAGGTCTACAACCAGTTCCTGTGGAACCTTTTCTAGATTATTTTTGAGTGCGGGAGCGAAGCTCCCGCTTTTACGGTGCGAACTCAATCACGCGACTCACCGAATCGCGTAGGGCCCGCCTTCCGAGGTGGGACGCTCTTTCCAGCGCACTCACCGATCTCTGCGTGAAGCCCTTCTCTTCACTTCCTGTTATCTAATCGCTGCTATCTGTTATCGGCCAAAACCATCTCGGCCAGAGTGACCTCAACGCCTAATTCAAACTCGGATCAAACACCACCGAAATATCCATGCTTTCTTCCTTTTCCGTTGCCACGAACTGCCACTGCTTCACCGCCTTCACCGAGCATTCCGAAAGGATCGGATTGCCTCCCAGCACCTGAACGTCTTTCACCGTACCGTTCGCGTTCACCTGCACCCGCAGTTTCACCGTCCCGCCGATTCCCCGGCTTTTCAATACCGATGGATACTGCACCGCAACCATCTTCAGAGCTTTCCCTTTGAAGATGACCTCTTGCGCCCTGCTTACTCCCGCGCTCGCCGCCATGCCCACTGTGACCATCGCTGCGCCGGCCACCAGGCGCCAAATTCCCTTGGTATTCTTCCCCATACAATTCCGACCTTCCCTGCTTTGCCGCACAGGCCGCCCCATGCCGCGGCATACCTCAAGATAGTTTGGAAAACGTGCAAGCCCTCCTCCACATCCCCAGCGAATTCCCCTGCCTTCGCCAGAAGCTAACTACGTCTATCGCATTGATTTATAACTGGTTATTAGCACAGCCGAGGCTGCCCTTCACCCACCGAACGCACCCCAACCCCAATCCTCCCAATTCTCCGCTGTCCCGTCTCATCCCTGAGATTTCAACCCAGAAATTTGCGACTCTGCCATCCCACGCCACGATGATTCCCCCCAAACAAAAAAAAGGGGCGGCCCGAAAGCCGCCCCGTTCCATCCTCATTTCATCCTTCTATTGTTCACCTAGAACGTAAACTGCGCTTTCAACTGAATCAACCGCGGCGAAGCATCCGCTCCCAGCACCGACCCAAACGGCGAGGTCGGCCCGGAAACTGTGCGGATGATTTGTCCAAAGCTCCCCGTGGCTGCTACGTTGGCGATGGGAAGATCGTAGTTCGGATGATTGAACACATTGTAAAACTGTGCTCCAATCGCGAACTTCGCCTTCTCCCACTTCGGCACTTGGATGTACTTCATGATGGAAAAATTGGCGTTGAAGTAGTCCGGCCCGCGCAGCGTGTTTCTTCCGAGCGTGCTGAACCCATTCGGCGACGTTGCAAAGAGCCCCGAAGCGATGCAAGTGGGCCCGGCGGAAGTGATACCCGTGCACTTTTGGTTTGTGTTCGGCACCAGCGGCGTGGCGAACACCGTGCCGCCGTATCCAAATCCATTCAGCGCGGCGCTCGTGCCTAAATCCACAGGAGTGAACGGCAAGCCCGAACGTACGAACACCGTCCCGGACACCTGCCAGCCCTTCAGAGCCGCATCCGGCCCGTGGCCAAATGTCAGTTTCTTCAGCGGCAGTTGCCAGACGTAATTCGCGTTCAGTTGGTGCCGTATGTCGTAGTCCGCGTTCCCGTAATTGGCCCGCAAGTTAAACGGAGATTGCGGAAACTGGATCGAGTTGTTCGTCGCCCCGAACTGCGTCGACGCAAACGTCGAGAACCCTCCATTCGAAATTTCGTCCAGGGCATGGCTGTAGGTGTAATTGACGCTGAATTGACCGGACGAATAGCGATGCACCAACGACACGCTCACGCCGTTGTAGTCGGAGATCGCATTGTTGTACAACCCGGTCACTTGGTTGAAGCGCGGGTCGGGTGCTGTCGTCGGCAGTCCTGCAAACCCGCCCGGAAAGAAACCCAACGGCGCAAACGCGTTCACGCTGTTGTACTGCGTTGTCTCGTGCAACCCGTGATTTCCCACATAGCCCACCGTCAGCGCGGTGTTCGCGCCAATCTGCTTCTCTATTTCCAGGCTCCACTTCTCGTAGTACGGCAGCGGGTTGTAGTTTGGCGTGTAGTTGAAGGAAGGAGCGGAAAACTGCGTCCCGCTCGCCTGCAACTGCGCAAGTGTGATTCCTTGCGGGAAGCCGTTCACAAACGCAGCGTTGGAATTCGCGGCGATCGTGAAGAGACTTCCTGGCCCTGTGGTTTCGTTTGGTGCAAGAAATCCACCATTCACGTTGTACGTGCTGACGTTCGGAGCATTGCCGGCCAGGTTATCCACCAGCTGCCCGGGGAACCCGTCGTAGAAGATGCCGAACCCTCCGCGCACCACGAGGCTCTTTCCGAATCTGCCCGGCTGCCACGCGAAGCCAAACCTCGGCGCCCATTCCGCCCCCGTGTAGTCTTTGAATGCAGTGGAAAGCCCCGAATTGATAATTTGGTTGTAGGGGATATTGGCGGCGTTCGCTCCTCCCAGGTTCGAGTCGTTCACCAATGTCGTGAACGGTTCGACCAGATTCGAGAAGCAGTTGCTCTTGCACGACGGATTTGAGTCGTGATCGATCCGCAAAGCGAACGTCAGCGTCAGATTGGGCCGGATCTTCCAGTCGTCTTCCACGTACCCGCCCAGTTGCCAGAACGTGAAACGCTGCTCGCCGCTCTGTGCAAATTGCTGCTGAAGTGTGGCTCCGTTGTCGCCGTTCCCCGGCCCTATCCCTCCCGAGATGAAGTCCGCGGTTGTTCCTTCGGTCACAAGTCCGTTCGCAAATTGCCCGAAGCTGGAGTCCGTTACATCGTTTCTACGGAACTTCAGCCCCACCTTAAGCGTGTGCCGGCCGAAGCTCTTCGAAAAATCGTCCGAGAGCTGCGCCTGCGTGACATTGCGGCCTTGCGGGAACGCAAAGTCCTCTCCTCCGAGGGTCGTAAACAGGCCGTTGCCAAACTGTAACGTCGTCGGGAATGCCTGAAACGCCGCTTGCGGATTCGGCTGTGAGAAGGGGGCCGAATACCACTGACCCGAAACGACCAGTTGGTTCACCATCGTTCCGCTGAAGAAGTGCGTCTCATTGATCTGGCCCTGGTATTCCGGCTGATTGCTCACCGCGTTGAACACCGGGTTGATCGGGTCCGTGAATGTCGCCTGCACGCCCTTGTCCTGCTGGTACCGGCCGTAGATCGTGTCCTTCGGCCCGATGTTGTAATCGATGCGGAACGAATACAGTTGCTCGTGCGTCTTCGCGTTCACGTTCGAGTTGAAAAATTGCGCGCAAGGCGAGGTCGACCCGTTTCCGAATCCCGGATCAACCGTTGGAAACAGCAACGGCCCGCCTGCAGCCGTCTGGCAGCCCGTGGGATCGGTCGGTCCACCTCCGGGCTGCGCCCGCGTGATTCCCGGAGCGTTGTTGTAGAGATTGAATATGTTCTGGTAAAACGCCACCGAATTCGTCAGTCCTTGCTGCTGCAGGTTGGCGATCACGTCGTTCGCAAACTGCTGTGTCGGCACCACCGTCTTCGTCGACGTCGGAATCACCAGGTACAGCCCTTCCGTGTTGAAGTACCCGAACAGCTTGTTCTTGATAATCGGACCGCCGAAATCTCCGCCGTATTGATTCGCATTTACGAACGAGCGCGGCGTGTCGGTGGCATTGTTGAACGTGGGGTTCGCGTTCAGCGCGCTGCCGTTCCAGAAATACTTCAAGTCGCCGTGAAAATCGTTTGTTCCGCTGCGCGTTGTGATGTTCACGTTCGATCCCGCCAGCCCGCCGAACTGTCCGCCGTACCCGTTTGTCACCACGCTCACTTCCTGCACTTCGTTCTGTCCCAAAGACAGGTTTGTCGCGCCGGAATTGTTCAGGTTCAGGTACGGGTCGTTGTAATCCATTCCGTTGACGGTGAAAAGGTTGCTGGTCGCCGATACGCCGTTGGCGGAGAAATTCCCAAACCCGCCCGCCGTATTTTCCGTCGTCCCCGGCGTCAGCAATGCCGAGTACGTGATGTCGTTCCCCGGATTTGGTACGTTCTGCACCGTGATTTCCGAAATCGTGGTTCCCACGCTCGCGTCAGACGCCTGCAGCAGCGGCGACTGTTCTACAACTGTCACCACTTGCGACGTTGCCCCCAGCGTCAGTTGCACGTCCACCGTCTGTGTGCTTCCCAGCGCCGCCTCCACCGTCCGCACTTGGCTCTCGAAGCCTTTCGTTTCGATCTTTAATTCATACTTTCCCGGCTGCAGCAGCGAGAAACGGTAAACCCCCGCGCTGGTCGTTTGCGTTTCTCGTGTCTCGTTCTGCGCTAGGCTCCTCAGGTGAACCTTCGCTCCGGCCACCACCGCTCCCGAAGGATCGCTCACCGTTCCCACAATTTCTCCCGTGGTCGCGTTCTGAGCCTTTGCCGGCTGGCAACTTCCCGCAAGCAGCAAGCAAAGGCATACGACTCCTACAGACACACCCATCCACCGCTTGAAAAATTTCAAGTTGCACCTCTTCTAGGTTTTATTTACTGAGTACCGCATGGCGGACAACTGACCGGACCCCCACCACCTAGGCGAGCCAACGTTTCACTCATTGCAAGCAGCTTGCCAATCCCTCTCCGCGCGGCAAGTTCTTGCTTTTCAGTCTGCACTAAAATAGTGCAGTTTTTTTTTTCCTCCGGATCGTACGGTTATTCATAATTTCCCCGCCGCTCCGTTCCATTTTCTGAATCCACTCTCGAATTCCCTGAAAATCCACACACCCCTCGCGAACATTGGACGCCGCATTGCACAAAAAAGTTGCACCCCGATCAAAAAAAGTCCGCAGTGCGGGATGAATATGTTTTGAGTCTTCCCTGCTCGCCGTTCTCAGGGGCGTTCAGCAGCGGAGGTCGCGGTATTCGCCAGTGCACTCATACCAGCCGTCGCAAACGCCGCGATTGGGCGCGTTCCACTTGCTGTTGCCGGGAATTCTGAACAGGTTTCACACTAGGCCACATTCGAAACCAGCGCGTCGACTGGGACGCTTGTCGGTATATACTTCTCTTCATCAGGCCGTTGTTTTCTCGCAATTGCGGGCTACGTATTTTGTGCTACGTAGAAAAGCAGTAATAGTATGGACGAAGTCAAACCAAAAAAGGCTAGCCCCGAAGGTGCAACTGTCGGAGGACCTTCCGGACTGCGCGCCCCCGTCAAGGGCGAAAGTTCGGGCAGCGATATCCCGCTGCCGGACGACGCCACGATTATCGATCGAGCTTCGTCGGCTCCTCCATCCCCAGCAAGCGCTGCCGGCGATGTCACCTACGTTGACTCTTCTTCTTCGCCCAACCCAGCCCGGCCGCGCCATTCCTCGATCGGCGCAAGGCGCGACCACCTCCGCCCCGGCGACGTGCTCGGCGGCCGCTACGAAATCCTAAACCTGCTCGGCGAAGGTGGCATGGGGGCCGTCTACAAAGCGCGCGACCTTGAAGTCGATCACCTTGTAGCCTTAAAAGTGATTCGCCCGGAGATGGCCGATCATCCGGTGATTTTGGCGCGCTTCAAGCAAGAGCTACTCACCGCGCGCCGGGTGACTCACCGCAACGCCGTTCGCATCTACGATCTCTCTGAAGTCGACGGCGTCAAATTTATTACCATGGAGTTTGTCGAAGGCTGCGATCTGCGCAAGCTGCTGCTCGACAACGGAAAGCTCTCCCCCGAGCAGGCCGTCGACACCATTCGCCAGGTACTCTTTGCACTGCAAGCCGCGCACGGCGCCGATGTCATCCACCGAGATTTGAAACCGCAAAACATCATGCAGGAAAAAACCGGCCGCATCCTGGTGATGGATTTTGGTCTGGCGCGTTCGCTGGAGTCCGACGGCATGACCCAATCCGGCGCCCTGCTCGGCACCATCGAGTACATGTCGCCGGAGCAAGCCATGGGCAAGCATCTCGATGCGCGATCCGACCTGTTTACCGTGGGATTGATCTTCTACGAATTGCTCACCGGAAAAATTCCCTACAGAGCGGACACCGCGATGGCCAGTCTGCTGAAGCGCAATCAGGAGCGTGCGCTGCCCGCGGCAGAAATCGACGCATCCGTTCCCAAGGGTCTAAGCGACATTGTCAGCAAATGCTTGGAGCGCGATCTCGAATTGCGCTATCAGAGCGCCCAGGAAATCCTCGCCGATCTGGACGCCTGGGAAGGGAAACGGCCAATCGCTGCGTCCGTGGTGATTCCGGCGCCGCTACCTCCGCGCGCGGTTCCCTGGAAGTGGGTCGCGGCAGGGACGCTCGCTGCCGCGATCGCCATTGCCGGTTGGGCTCTCAAAGGCAAACTCACCTCCACGACCACGGGCAAAACTCCGGCAGGCCCCGAGGTTTCTCTCGCCATACTTCCGTTCCGCAATGGCTCTGGCGACGCCAAGCTTGATTGGCTCGGCTCCAGTTTGGCCGACATGCTAAGCACCGACGTCGGCCAGTCTGCGCATCTGCGCACCATTTCCCCAGGCCGCTTGAATCAAGTCCTTTCCGACCTGCAAATTTCGCCGGGCACCGACATCGACCCTACCACCATGGGCCGCATCGCCGAATTCAGCAATGCCGATACCGTAGTCTCTGGGCAATACGCAAAATTCGGCGACCAGATTCGCATCGACGCAACACTTCGCGACCTGAAACACCAGCGTACCATCCCCGTGAAAGCCGAAGCAGCGAACGAAAAGGCACTGCTCCCGGCGATTGAGCAGCTCGCCCAATCCATTCAGCAGAATCTGTCGCTCTCTTCCGATGTCCTCTCGGAGTTGCGGGCCAAGTCTTTCCAGCCATCGTCCAGTTCCTTGCCTGCCCTGCGCAGCTATAACGAGGGGATGGAGCTGGAGCGTCAAGGAAATCACCTGGAAGCCGCGAAGCGATTTCAAGCGTCGGTGCAGGCCGACCCTAACTTCGCCCTGGCGTTTTCCAGGCTGGGGCAAACCTACAGCAATCTCAGAAATGACGACAAAGCCAAGGAGTATTCGCAGAAAGCGGTGGACCTCAGCGAGAAACTTCCGCCGCCGGAGCGTTATTTAATTCAGGCGAACTACGCTCAAGTCTCCAACGACTTCCGCAAGGCGATCGAGTCCTACGAAAATCTTGAAAAGGTTTCCCCCGAAGATGCCGATGTCCGTTTTCATCTGGGGGAACTCTACGAATCAACCGGCGCTTACGACAAAGCGCGCACCGAACTCGCCAAGGTCCTGTCCATCGACCCGAAGCACGTCGATGCATTGCTGGCCGCGGGCCGCGTGGAAATTCGCAGCAACAATCCCAAGGGCTCCCTCGATTTCCTGAATCGAGCGCTCACCCTGGCGGTACAGCTGGATAATCGGGACGGCAAAGCTAACATCTTGAACGCCATAGGCAATGCTTATGAGCAGCTCGACAAACCGCAGGACGCGCTGCGAAATTTCCAGGAATCCTTGACCATCAAGCAGAGTCTGGGGCAAAAGCCGGGCGTTGCGCAGACCCTGGGCAATATCGCCCGTGTTCAAGCGACTCTCGGGAAGCCGGACGATGCGAACAAGAGCTATCAGCAGGCTGTCAAATTGCAGCGCGAAATCGGAGACAAGAAGGGCCTTGGCTCCACCTTGGTTAACCTCGGAGCCTTGTACAGCGAACGCGGCAAAAACGACGATGCCCTCAACGCCTACAAGGAAGCACTGCAAATTCAGCGCGATTTGGGCAACGAAGGCTACCAAGCAGTCTGCTTAAACAATATTGGCGATATTTATCTGTCGAAAGGCCAGCCTAGCGACGCGCTCACTTACTATGAACGCGCACTGGAGCTTCGCAAGAAAGCCAACATTCCAAGCGAAGTCGGGGAGACTCTGCACAATCTCGGCGAAGCTTCTCTGAAGGCGGGCGATTACGGCCAGAGCCTGGACTACCACATGAAAGCTCTGGATCTTTTCCGCAGTTCCGGCGACAAGAGCGGCGCTGCCATTCAGTCCTACAGCATCGGCACCATTTTTGAGTATCAGGGACGCTATGGAGCTGCCCTTAAATCAAAGGAAGAAGCACTCAAGACCTTCCGCGAATTGAACGATCGCAGCTTCTGGATGGGCGAGATTCTAAGCGGCTACGGTAACTCGCTCAGCGAAGTCGGGCGTTACGAGGAAGCACAGAAAAACTTGACCGAGGCCATGAGCCTCGCCAAGGAATTGCAGAACAAGACGCTGGTCGCCCAGATTCTCAACTTCCAGGGCGACACTTTCTATTATCGCGGGGACATCAAGGCCGCATCTGATTTGTTCGCGCAGGCGATTGCCGCAAGTTCCGCTGATGTCGAGAAGGATGTGGCGCTGTTGTCGAAGTACAACGCCGCGAAGTGCATTGTTGAGGAAAAGCGCTACCAGGCGGCAGTTGCTCCGCTGAAGGCTGTGGTCACCGAGGCCGAGGCCGCTGGGCTGAAAAATATCTCCACCGAAGCAACACTGGCGCTGGCCGAGGCGCTTCTCAACACGCGGCAATATCCGGCGGCGAAAAAGGAATTGGAGACCGCGCAGACGACCAGCGAAAAAATGGGCCTGCAGGTGTTGCAGGCCCGGAGCCAGTATTTGCTAGGGCGCACGCTCGGGCTTTCGGGAAGCACCGCGGACGCCCCACCACACTTCGTTGCGGCCAAGCGCATCCTCGAGTCGATCCGTCAGGAATCTGGCAGTGACGCCATCCTCAAGCGTCAGGACTTGAATGCCATTTCTGCGCAATCGACTGGGAATCCCTAGTATCGCTAGATTGGGCAGGCAACAATGGTCGCGGTCCCACCAGACATAGCGAAGCAGGCACTTTGCGGTGAAATCTGGCTGGAAAATACCGTAACCTGATACGTTCCATCCGCTAACCCGTCAGTGCTGATATCGTATTCGTTCAGGCCGTCCTTAGCATCCCAATGGAATTTGTTCGCCTCAACGTTCTTGAGCGCAGGAAAACCAGTAAAGTTTCCGGTACCATCGACGGTTGACACCGAAATACTCGCCGTCTTGTCCCGCAAGCCCGCTCCACCGCACGCGCCACCGGCTTCCGCAAGCGTAGCCTCGACCTGAGGCTTCTGGCCGGATGCAACATTTGTCGTGGTCAGTGTCAGAGAGCAGAACGCGCTGCTGTTGCTCGTGAAAGGCTCGTCGAGGGCAATCAAACTTGAAGGCGTCGGAATCTTGCCATGCATAGTTGGATCGCACCCTGCACCGCAAATTGTATCGTCGGAATACGCGTCCAAGATGTTCACTGTGACAACGGAAGTGTCGCCCGCCGCATGGCCGAACGCTGGCGAACGGACCGTGAAGGTTCCTGAAACAAAATAACTAAGTGTTAGATTAATTAACCCCTTGTAGTCAATGTTCTTTTGCGGCACACCGTTCGGTCCGCCGGCCGTCCCGCTGAGGTTATATTGAGCGCATTGGCCGCCGTTCCCCGAGTACGGGACGCACACCGTGCCGGCCGGAAACTCACTGGGATCAAGCGTGTCAGTAAATCCGGTAGTAGTAACTGTCAGAGTAAAGGTCGTTAGCACCGTGTCGAATTGCACCACCAGATATCCGTTGCCGCCCTGGGTAAAATCAAATATCGCAGTAGTGTCGTTCGGAGTAACCACGTTGGAGCACGTAGTCCCATCAGTAAAGCAGGTGGCGGCAAAACTTGGACCTGCCATCAAAACCAAAGCCAATGCAAAAAGCGCGAGAACCCGGATATACATGATTGGATCTCCTGTCTTGTCGAAAATTGTCTAAAACGGCTGGTCGCGTTCTAAGAACTGCGGGGTCCTGGGAGTAATGGGGCGATCTTTCTTTTGAACCGACTTGCAGGCATCGCTGGGAATGCCTCGGCCATTTAGCTTTGGACTTTTAACCGTCTCGGAGTTCGCTGTCAAGCGAAAAGTAGTAAAAATGCAATAAAAATCGGCAAAACCGTCGGTCCGACCAATCCCTTTCGAGCCGAATCAGAACTGCAAAAGCCGCACGCTTCGGACCCTCCGGCTTGGCTCAGGGCTAGAGGCGGCCGCTACACACGAGTTCTTTGCCCGTTTACTGGTGAAGCAATCAAAAATCACTCCGCCTCCTATCTTTGCTAGCCACCAGCCACTCGCCGCTTTCCCTGTCCGCGTACCAACTCTGCCGCGCCGCGCATCAACTATAACCAGCAACTTATCCGCTACTTCCAACCGAGGTGACACCCGAATGATCTCCATGACTCCCGAGCAAGCCGCGTTTCTCGTGCAATACCAGCTCCCGTCCGTCAAAAACGAGTACCGCACCACCAGCGCCATCATCGCCGCCATCCCCACTTCCAACGCCGACTATCGCCCCGACCCGCAAGCCCGCAGCGCCGCCGAAATCGCCTGGCACATCGCCGCCGCGGAGCACCGCTTCTACGGCGGCATCGTCGCAGGCGTGTTCGACTTCAACAACATCCCCCGCCCCGAAGGCGGCATCACCCCGAAAAACATCCTCAAGTTCTACACCGACTCCTTCGCCAAGAATTTCGACAACCTGACCCGCCTCACCCCGGAGCAAGCCGCCAAAGTCATTGACTTCCGCGGCATGTTCCAGCTTCCCGCCGTGGCCTATCTCGATTTCACCATCAAGCACACCGTCCACCACCGCGGACAACTCTCCACTTATTTGCGCGCCATGGGCGGCAAAGTCCCTGCCATCTATGGAGAAAGTTACGATTCCGCCGAAGCCAAGAAATCCGCCGCGGCCAGCTGATCTAATTCACATGTGAGCCCGCGTCCCCGCCGCGGGCAAAAACGCCACCCCGCACCGGAACATTTTTTGTTCCGGAATTTCCGCAATATTCACCACGCGCGCCGGCACATAAATCGCCGGCGCGTTCGGCGTCTCCGCCGAAAACGGCACCGCCACCGTCACGTCGGTCGAAATCGCGTAAGCATTCTTCGTCTTAAATCCCAGCCCGCCGCGCGACATATCAATGCAAGTCACCACATCTTTCCCAAACGCTTCGCTTTGCACGCAAGCAAAGTAGTTCACCTTCGCCCGCACCCGAGACCTCCGCTCGTCCACCGCCGTCGTCGTAGCTATCGCCGGAGCCCGCGCTTCACTCTTCACCCGTGCCTCTGTGCGAGATTCCACATGCGCTTCCGTCAGCTCTTCGCGAGGCTCCAGATCTACCGCAACTCGCGGCTCCATGTAGCCAGAGAACGGATGCGCCACACTCTCTTCCTCCTCCAATTCCAGTCCCTCGTGCTCCACAACAACCGCTTCTCTCCGCGGCGGCTCCAGTTTGCGCCCCACTTTTGGCGCGATCACTTGCGGAGTTTCCCCCGCTTCCGGCCGTCTCCACACCGTCGCGTATCCGCAGTCGGTGCAATATCGCACCAGCCCCCCATGAATCGCGCACACGTCGAACTCGTAGTCGCCGTTCAGCAGCGTCACCGTTTCGCCGCAGCTTCCGCACGCCAGCATCAGTTCCAGCGGCCGCTCCGCCGGCGGAGGCGGAGGCGGAAAATCCATCCCCCAGAAATCCAGGTCACCGTCTAGAAACGCCACGCCATAGGTGTGATGCCCGTCCTCCGAGCCAATCTCTCCCACAACGCGGATCTCGGCTTCCCGATTCGTTTCCGCCGAGCGCAGGATAATCTCCTGTTCGGCAAGCAATTTGTAGTTGGAAATGATTCCCGCGCCGTGCAGGCTCAACACCACCGTGTGCGTTGCTTCCGTAAACACCCGGCCGTCTGCGTCACTGCCAATCAGGAGAATCGGTACCGACTTGAACAAGCGCCCGCTGCGGCGCATTTTTTTCGACGTCATCCTGGCTACCTGGGGAAGGGGCCAAGAAAATAGCGTGTTCAGGATACCGGAAAACCGGCGAGGCGGCGCGGAATTCGGAAGGCTGTTGCGAAAGCAAAACAAAATGGCGCGGAGAGGAATACTGTTTCAATCAGGAACATCTCCCGCGCAATTCACCGCGGCAAGCCGACTCCATCCGGGCATCCCCGTAAATGCCAGAACAGAAGCGCCCGGTGCACTGCGAACTTTTCGCGCCACCGCCGCGATTGTCCCAGTGTGAGGGCTGTCAGAAGGCCGCTGAATATTGAATCGGCGATCAATCGCAGCAGCAACCCGCAGCGCAGCGCGAGGCGCGCGGCCAGGCTGCGGTGCTTCGCGAAGTAAGCGTAGCGCGAACGCCAGTACTCGATGCGTGCTGCAGGGAGATCCTGTTTCGCTGTTTGCCCCAGCCCGTGCCACACGCGCACTTGAGGGAGGTGCATCGTGGAGAAGCCAGATTGCCTCGCGCGGAGGCAGAAATCCGTTTCTTCCAGGAAAAAGAAAAACCGCTCGTCCATACCTCCGAGCTTTTCCCAAACCTCACGGCGAACCAGGAAAAACGCGCCGATCACAGACTCCACTTCGACCGGTTCGCGATACTCCTGCTCTTTCCCGGGGAACCGCGGCGGCCACAACGTGCGCAAAAGAAATTTGTTGAGAAGTTCCGTCGGCAGGGAAGGGAAGTTCGCGATCGAGTTCTGTTTTTTGCCGTCGGGGTAAAACAACTGCGCCCCGGCAATGCCGCAGTTGGAGTTGGTCTGCATCCATTGGATGGCCAGGCGAAGCGCATCGGGATCCAATCGCGCGTCGGAATTGAGCAGCAGAAAAAAGGCGCCCTTCGCCTGGCGCGCCGCCAGATTCACCCCGCGCGCGAACCCCAGGTTCCGCTCCATCCTTGTGTACTGAATTTGCGGAAACGCGGCAGGCAAAACAGAAGCAGAATCGTCCATCGAGCCGTTATCGACGACATGAATTTCTTTCGAGAGAGCGTCCGCGGAAGAAATGGCCGACTCGATGGCTTCGCGCGTCTGCCGGCAGGTATTGCGCGTCAGAAGAATAACGGAAACGTCCAAACAGTGCGCTCCTCGGACTGTGCAAGAACAGCGGCGCACGCCAAAGAGGCGTAACGCAACGCACAAAGTGTATCAGGCGAGAAGCCGGGCGGGACAGCAAGCCGCGGAGGCAACAAACGGGGGCGAGGCGGCTAGCCCCCGATGTCGAGTAGAGGAAAAGATCAGGCGGCGCCGGCGGAGTGAGGCCGAACATCGTAACCATCGCGCTTCAGATACCGGTACAGGCTGGTGCGGCCGATTCCGAGGATCTGCGCCGCGCGCAAGCGGTTGCCGTTGCACATCTGCAGCACTTTCTGGATGTGCACCTTGCGCACGTCCTCGAGCGAGAGCGGATGCCAGTCCTCGTCGCCCGCAATGCGGGTGCTGCGATGCTGCAGGTGTTCCGGCAAATCGCTGATGTCGATGAAGTCGCCCATCGCGGTAATACACGCGGTGGAAATCACGTTCTCCAGTTCACGCACATTTCCCGGCCATGGATGCTGCAGCAGCACCGTCTGCGCGCGCCGGGTCAGCCCGGAGATATTCTTGCCGTACGAATCGTTATATTTTTTCAGGAAAAACTGCACCAGGAGCGGAATATCCTCCAGCCGCTCGGCCAGGGAAGGAATGCGAATCTGAATCGAGCTCAAGCGGTAAAACAGATCCTCGCGGAAACGCCCGGAGAGCACCTCCGCGCGCAAATCCCGGTTCGTCGCGGCAATCAGCCGCACGTTCACCTGCTTCACCTCGGGCGAACCCACGCGCTGAATCTCGCGGTTCTGGATCACGCGCAGCAATTTTGCCTGCATGGCAAGGGAAGTCTCCCCCACTTCGTCCAGAAACACCGTGCCGCCGTTGGCATATTCAAACAGCCCGGGCCGCGTGTCCGTCGCCCCCGTGAAGGCGCCGCGCACATGCCCGAAGAGCTGGCTCTCCAACAGCGTGTCCACCATCGCCGAGCAGTTGCATACCGCCAAGCGCTGTTGGCCGACCGGACTGATCAGATGTATTGCCCGCGCCACCAATTCCTTCCCTGACCCCGTCGGGCCCACCAGCAGTACATTGGTGTAATGCCGCGCCACCTTGCGCGTGAAGTCGAAAACTTCCAGCATCGCCGGACTTTTGCCCACGATACCGTGGAATTCCAGATCCTTTAGCAGTTGCTCTTCCAGCGAACGCACCCGCCGGCGCTGGTCATAGAGGGCCGCAAGTTCATCCAGCGTGCGCTTCAGCCGCACGTGGTCCAGCGGCTTCGGCAGAAAATCCGCCGCGCCACGCCGGATCGCCTCCAGCGCGCCCTCCAGCGTGTACTGCGCGGTCATGATCATCACGTGGACGCCGGGATCGCAGCGCAGCGCGCGGTCCAGAAAATCGAAGGGATCTGGAGTTTCCAAGTGGATGCTGGCGAAGACCACGCGGCAGCGACCCATGCGAATCAGCCGCAGCGCCTCTTCGGCGTCGGCTGTCGAAACCGATTCGTAACCCATGTCGGTAATCAAATGCGCGAGCGAATCCCGCTCGTTGGGATCGTCGTCAAAGATACAGGGTGTAAGTGAACTCTGTATGGGGGTTATTGCCACGGACTTGTATGTTGCGTAAGCCATGTCCCACAAAGAGGCAACCACTGTGCCAAAGGGGTGTTCCACGGATCGATCGACGGAAATAAACGAAATTGCGGGCGAGGCGAAGAACGTTCTTCACTAAGTAGAATTCTATCAGTGGCGTGGAAGTGATGTTCGAGGAAATTAGACTGACAGATAGGGGAAGGGAGGCGTTAGAAGAAGCAAAGAAGCTCCAAAAATCCCTGCCAAAATGGGCCATTGTCCCGAAGTGGATGGGAAACGTTCCTTAATTCACCGTGTAATTCTGTCGGGTGTGCCTTGGTTGCACTCCATTCAACCGGAACTGGTGGTTCCCCTCGGGGTTGCAGCCTACAAATTCCACCTCATACGGGATCGGGTTGGCGCGATGCATCGCCATTAGCTGGATCGGGCGCACGAAGATGATCGAACCCTCCGACAGCATGTGGGTCAACGTGACGTGTTTTCCCGCGTAATCGTCCCGACCAAGCTGAGAGCGCTCGACAAAGAAGACTTCATCCTCATCCCAGCCCGATACTTCCACCATGCCGGTCTGCGTCAGCGATTGCGTTTCCAAATTGGCCATCACTCGCCTCCGCAGTGAAAAGAGCAGTTCATCGGCCATCGGCGGAGCAGTAAACCCGCAATTCGCAAGCAGTTAAATTCTGCCCAGGCGGCCAGGTGTGCGAGGAAGGCACAAGGCGTCCCATCGTGGACCAAATCGGGCTGGGATTAGGAAATATTCCGGGAATTTACGCGGGGCACCGCATCGCCGGGCGCTTAGAAGAAAAGCTGTATGGCGAAATCGTGGATATAGGGAAACACTTTGCTGAAAACAAGCATGCCCACCAGGATGCCTAGCATCGCGTAGCTGCTTCCACGAAGCCAGTCGAGATATTTCTGCGCTTGGGTTTCGCTCATTAACAGCATGATGCCGGTGCTGCCATCGAGAGGGGGTACCGGCAAGAGATTGAACGTTCCCAGCAGCAGATTCAGAAAAAACACTACCCGCAGCACTGTTTCGGCAAAACTATCCGCGCCCGTGACCGGGTCGGGGTGAAAAAGATGAAACGCCATTCCGCCACGCAGAGCTGCAACGGCCAGAAGCATCAGCGAGAAGTTTGCGGCGGGTCCCGCGAGCGCCATCCATGCGGACCGCCGAGGATGCCGGCGCTCCCACAACGGGTCATACGGAGCGCTGGCCCAGCCAATCATTCCCCCGCCCTTGGAAAGAGCGAAACTCAAAATCGGGAACAGAACCATTCCATAAAATGATCGCTGGATATGCGGAAGAGGGTTCAAGCTCAACTGCCCACCCAGCGCCGCGGTGGAGTCGCCGCCGATTTTCGCGGCCAGTGCGTGCGATGCTTCATGGCACGTGGTCGAAAAAAGGAACACGACATACCAGATGAAACCCATCATTAACAGTTGCGGATTCAGAGGATCCATAGACAATTCAGCGTAGGATCTCCGCTCCCAGAATGCAAGCCGCACAAGAAATTCGAGCTTTTCTTCGCCCGTCCTTTTGTGTATCTTTCCCTCAATGCGTGTGTTGGCCGCTTTTCGGGGTTGTGCGGAGGAACTCGAGGCTGAGTTCGCCGATTGCCGGTTCTTCCGCACAATTCACGCTTCGACTTCGATTCCCCTCTGATGTATACATCGGACAATTCATACTAAGTAGCGGGCCTCTCTCCTGCGCGGCCTGATTCGTGATATTCGCCGTCTTCGTTCACCGACCAGACGTCATACTTGTTTTCACCGGCAAGAATATTGCGCGCGGCCAGCAGCGCGGTAAGCATCGCGTGATCCTGATTGTTGTACTTGTGCATGCCGTTGCGCCCGACGAGGTGCAGATTGGGGCAATGGGCGTCCAGAGCTTGCCGAACATCACTCACCTGCTGCTGGTAATCGCCGTCGTAGATTGGATACGCCTTCGGCTGCCTGATCACGCAGCCATCCACCACGTCGGCCGCCTTGCAGAGCCCCACCTGCGCCAGTTCTCGGGTCCCCAGTGCAATCAAGTCCTCATCACTCATCGCCCAAAGTCCATCGCCTGCAAAGCAGAAGTATTCCAGCCCGTAGCAGCAGAAATGTGGATCCGGCACCATCTCCGGAGACCACGCTTTATAATTCTGCACTCGCCCCATTTTCACAGTCGAATCGTGGATGTAAATCCAGTTGTCCGTAATTCGGTTGCGCTCGCGCAGGATAAGCCCGATCGTCAGGAAATCCCGATAGTGAAGGGAATTGCCGGATAGCAGTGCGTTCTCCGGAAGCCGTGGCTCAATCTGCGAGACCAATTGCCGCATCGGCATCGAAGAGACCAGGTGCTCGCCGCGATATTCTTCCGTGGCTCCATCCGCGGTTTGCGCCGCCACCGTCCATTCGGAACTTGCAACATCGAACCGGCACGCCGTAACGCTGCGCCCCAGGAGCATCTCGCCTCCCAGCGCGCGCACTTTTTCCGCGCAAGATTCCCACATCATGCCCGGACCCAGGCGGGGGTAGCGGAACCTATCGATCAGCGTCTTCACCACCTGCGAGCGATCGCCCGGATTCCGTTTCGGCAGCATCGCATTCCGGATCGCGCCCCCAAGTGTCAGCCCTCGGATGCGCTGCGCCGCCCAGTCCGCGGAAATCTCGCGGCAGCTCATGCCCCACACTTTTTCCGTGTAGGTCTTGAAAAATATCCGGAAGAGCCGCTCCCCGAACTCGTTCACCACCCAATCCTCAAACGATTTCGGATTCCGCACCGGCTTCAGCCGAGCCTTCAAGAACGAAAGAACGCACAGCGCCGATTCCATGACGCCAAGCTGCGAAAGCGCTTCGAACGGCTTCAGCGGATAGGCGTAGAATTTTCCGCCATAGAGAATCTTGGATGAGCGCGGCCGCTCCAGCAGGTCCGGGCCGAGAATCTCCGTCCAAAGATCCTCCACCTCCTGCGATTTGGAAAAAAAGCGATGCCCGCCAATATCAAACCGATAGCCGTGATACTCGACCGTTCGCGAGAGGCCGCCAACGTAGCGGGGATCCGCCTCCAGGACAACGACGCGCTGGCCCTCCTTGCTGAGCTCGTACGCCGCCGTAAGGCCCGCGGGCCCCGCGCCGATAATCACTGCTTTATATGCGCTGGCGCTCACCGGTGAGCCTTCCGTTTGATCGGGTGGGAGGCGGGCGCGTGTCTCCGGCGAAAGCGAAACTTCTTCAGCGCTGCTGGGCCTGGGCCATCAGCTGCAGCACGGCTTCCTTGTCGGGGTAGGCGGGATTGGTCTCTAACAACTTCTTCCAAGCGGCGACGGCTCCGGGTCCATCTTTCTTACCTTGCCACTTTACGATGCCGAGATTGAAAAGGGTATCGGCCTTCAGGGGAAGGTAACGGCGGGCGCTCAGCCGCGTCCGCGCCTTTCGTCACAATCGTTTGTGATATTCGTCACACCAGACTTGCGAGAGTCGAGGGGGCCAGGAATGAGAAAAGGGTGACGTTGAGAGGGTCAGCCATTGCAATGGCCTCCCGTTCCACATTTTCCTGAACAGCATTGCACGGGGCTGACGCACGGCTTTCCATTCGCCAGGCAAGACGCCGCGCGCGCCGGTGTTGGCGCCACGAGCGAAGTTACGATCGGCAGGGCGATTGCTCCCGCGATGCCAATTGCGCGGATCGCCTCTCGGCGCGAAGTGCGCCGGACCGGCCGCTCTGTTTCAACCAGCAGCCGGGCTTTCGATAACTCCTCGAGTGCGAGCAGCACCACGGGTTCGTCCACCGGGGCGGAGAACTGCCGCGTCAGAATCGTCGCTAGTTCCGAAAGGTCCGTTTTTCCGTCACAAAGTTTCCAAGCGGCCGCCGCCGTTGGGTTCAGACAGTGCCCCACATTTCGATCGCGGTCGTAGACCAGAAGTTCGTCGCCAAATTCGCGCGTCAGGCAATCCACGCGCGCTTTGGGATTTTGTCGCTCTTTCATACTTTCTCCCCGGAATTACCGGTGCACAATAAGTTCAGGATAGAAGCCGCAGCTTCGCCGGCCTCACCGCGCGTTCCTTTGACGAATACCGCGCCTTTCACCAATTTCTGGATCCTTTTGAGAGTGGGCTGCGGTTGCGTGCGTACCGCGATGCTGTTGCCCATCAATTCCAACGCGGCCTGCCCGGGCGAAAGAGGGCGAAGCTTCCACCTGGCGCCTGCCTTGTAATTGCAGATCGCCACAGCGCCCAGGGGCAGAGGTTTGCCGCCCAGGGATGCGCCCCATGTTTCCGGATTGTATTTGGTCTGCGCATACGTCGAATCTTCCCGGATTCCCAAGGGCCGCGTGAACGGGTGCACCTTTCCGAAATTGTCCACAACGGCGAATTCATCCGAATAATATGTAGCGCCCATCCGCAGGAGTTCGCGGACGAGCGTCGTTTTGCCGCTGAGGCTGCGCCCGGGCAACAGAATCGCGCGGCCTTGCCAGCCGACCACGCCCGCGTGCAGAAAGGTCATATCCGGCGATGTTTCGGCGATGTAGCGGTGCAGGTCCGTTTCCAACGCCGCCAGTACTTGATTCAGATCCGTGTCTCGCGCGATCCGCACGCTGTCCGCATACAGAATGTGCATACGCCGCAGGCCCGCGCGTTGATTGGCTTGCGGGACCACCAGCGAATACAACCGCTGCACGGTAGCTCTGCGGGAATTTTTCCAGCCAGGGGGCAGCAACGGAAGGATCTGAGGCAACATTCCGGCCGTGCTTACGCGCACTCCCGCATAAACTCCAAAGCTTTGCACACCTATGCCTTCCGCCCAGCCCAGGCGGTCGAGTTTCTTCATTCAATCGGAATTGGCGTAAAGGCGCGGCAATCCGCTACTTTGCATTCGAGCTCCATCTCCTCGGGGACAGGGACACTGCTTAGGCTGATACTGCTATTTTATCAGTACATATTTGCTCGGATTTGAAGCAGTCAGGAAATGGCGCCGATGAGTTAACGCCGTACAATCCATGCCAATTGCTATATGTTCTATAGGCTGGCGATTGCGCCTTCCTGGCTCTGCCCTCTGCAGAGGATATTTGCCCGATCCCCGTGCTTTGCCAAGCCCGTGGTATAGTGCGTAGACGGAATCGTCGCAATGAGACTGCGCAGCGTCATTAAGAGCCTCTTTCTTCCCGCATTCGCGGTGTTCTGCCTGGTCGCATGCCTTTGGGCTGGGCGACTGGAATTTCAAAATACGGACCAGCCCATCTCGCGTCTCGTCCGGACCGCCGTTGCCCTGGGCTCGACGCAATTTGCCATCGCCGACTTCGACGGCGACCGCCAGCCCGATTTGGCTCTGATTCGGGCCACCAGCGACGGCTCT
>DATHOY010000123.1:0-2489 GCA_035484435.1 Vulcanimicrobiaceae bacterium
CCCGCCACGCAGCAGGATCAAAAAGACCAAAAGGACGGCACCGGCGTCGTTCCTCCCGGCGTAAAACTCGATCCGCAAATGCCCGGCCCGGGCGCTCCCACGCCATATCATTTTCCTTCGGCTGCTACGAAGACTCTTCCGAACGGGCTGAAGGTTTTCGTCGTCAGTGACCGCCGCGAACCCTCCGTTGCGGCGCGGCTTATCATTTTTTCTGCAGGAGGCATCGACGACCCGGCAGGAAGTCCAGGCGTGTCGCAGATGACCGCGAACCTGTTGACGCAAGGAACCAAGCGGCGCTCGGCTCAGGACATCGCTGACGCAATCGATTTTGTCGGTGGCCAGCTAACGGCGCAGGCAGGCAAGGACGCAACCACCATCACACTCAACGTCGTGAAGAAGGATTTGAATCTCGGGCTCGATCTGATGTCCGACGTCGTTCTTCATCCGGCATTCAAGCCCGAAGAACTCGACCGCCGCCGCGAGCAAGTCCTCTCATCTCTCACCGTGCAATATTCGAACCCCGATTACCTTGCGTCGCTCGCTTTCAATCACGTGGTGTACAGCGGTTCGCCTTATGGCTGGCCGATCGAGGGAACGCCCGACACGGTTAAGAAGTTGAAGAGCGAGGATCTCGCCAAATTCCACGACGCACACTACGCACCGAATCAGGGATTCCTCGCGTTCGCAGGAGATATCGCTCCAGAGGAAGCATTTGCGCTGGCCGAAAAATACTTTGGCGATTGGGCCAAAATCGATTTGCCCGCCGCGACGCCCGCAGTGCCCGCGCCAATTTCCGGCCAGCACATCTGGCTCATAGACAAGCCCGACGCTGTTCAAACGCAGATTCGCGTTGGCAAGCTCGGCGTGCGGCGCGCGGATCCCGAACTGATTCCGCTGCAAGTGACGAATCGGATTTTCGGCGGCGGGTACAACAGCCGGCTGAACACTGAGGTTCGCGTCAAAAAGGGGCTTACCTACGGAGCATTTTCCTCCTTCACACCGCGGCGCTTCGCCGGATCTTTTACCGCAGGAACTTTTACGCGCACGGCAGCGACAGTCGAAGCCACCAAGCTCGTCGTTGATCTCATGGCCAAAATAGCCACGGGTGATATCACACCGAAAGAACTCGATTTCGCCCGCGATTATCTGGCCGGCGTTTATCCCATCGAGACCGAGACCGCCGAGCAGGTGGCGGATCGTATTCTTACGGCCGCTGCTTTCGAATTGCCCGCGGATTACAACAGCAGCTATCCGGAGCGCGTCCGCTCGGTCTCGGCGAGTGACGCAAAGATGATCGCGCAGCGTTATTTCACGACGAAGGATCTCGACATCGTGCTGGTGGGAAATGTCAGCCAGTTTCGCGACGAACTGAAGAAGGAATTTCCCGGCGCACAATTCACGGAGATTGCAGCGGATCAGCTCGATGCTACGCGGCCGGATCTTCGCAAGCCTGCTCCAGCCTCGGCGGCACTAACGCCTGAAGCGCTCGCAAGAGGCAAAGAGATTCTGCTGGCGGGCGCGAAGGCCGCCGGTGGCGACGCGCTCGCCTCGGTGAAAAGCCTGGCAATGAACGAAACCGGCAGCATGTTCAATCAGGGCAACGAAGCGCCGATCAAAGTTTCCTGGCTCGTGTCTTATCCGGATCGCTCGCATGGACAAGTGGAATTTCAGGGGCAGACGATCATGCAGGTTTGCGATGGAAAATCGGCATGGCTGCAGTTTCCCGATAAGGTGGTGGACGCATCGCGGTTCCTTCCCGAGTTCGAGCGCGGAATTGCAATGTTCGGCGGCGGATGGGGCGCCTACCAGCGCGTTCTCGATGGCAAGCTCGCCGCCCAGTTTATCGGCGAAGAGGAAATCGACGGCAAGAAAGCGGAAGGCGTTCAGCTCGAAGCGCCGTTCAATTCAGTGAAGCTATATTTTGATCCCACTACCCATCTGCTGGCTGCCGCGCACTACCAGTCCGAAGGCCAGCACGGGATGGTGGACAATGACCAGCGTTGGGGCGACTACCGAACCGTGGATGGAAAACAGTTCGCCTACGCGACGACAATTTATCGCGATGGAGCGAAGTTTCTAGAAAGCCACGTCGTCGAGGTCAACCTCAATTCTAAAATCGACGAACCGCTGTTCGTGAAACCTGAGGCGCCTGCGGCGAAGTGACCGCTCTACTTCACCGTCAGAACCACTTTGCCGATATTCTTCCGCTCCTGGATGAACCGATGAGCCGCCGCGGCATCCGCGAGTGGAAACGACTTTCCAATCACCGGTTTGATCTTGCCCGCCACGTACATGCGAAAGAGTTCGTCGAGTTCTTTGCGCAGAAGCGCGCCGCGAGCCTGCAAGCGCCCCAGATTCACTCCGATTACCGTCAGGTTCTGGCTCATCATTTTCAGCGGGTGAAACTTCGGCGTTTCGAGCAAAGCTTTCGCTCCGCGCATCAGGCTACGCTTTCCGTCCGGCCCCGCCGCGGCGGAAAAGCCAAACAC
>DATHOY010000124.1:0-6343 GCA_035484435.1 Vulcanimicrobiaceae bacterium
TTCGGTGTGCCGCGATTCGCGTAAGCCTCGCCGCCCTCCAGAATGATCGCAGGGACCGCGCTTAGCGTCTCCACGTTATTGATGATCGTCGGGCAGCCATACAGGCCGACAACGGCAGGGAAGGGAGGCTTGATGCGAGGATTCCCGCGCTTGCCTTCGAGCGATTCCATCAGCGCCGATTCTTCGCCGCATTCATAAGCGCCAGCGCCTGTGTGAATCAGCAAATCAAAATCAAATCCAGAGCCAAGAATATTCTTACCAAGGTACCCGCGCTCGTACGCCTCGGCCAGCGCCCCGTCCACAATGTCCAGCACGTAGCGGTATTCGCCGCGGATGTAAATGTATCCGTTGTGGGCATTGATGGCGCGGCCCGCGATGGTAATGCCTTCGATCAGTTGGTGCGGATCCATTTCCATCAGCGGCCGGTCCTTGCACGTTCCCGGCTCCGATTCGTCCGCATTGCAGATCACGTACTTGGGCTTCGGCGAATCCTTCGGTACAAACGACCATTTCAAGCCCGTCGGAAAGCCAGCGCCACCACGGCCGCGCAGGCTCGATTTCTTGACCTCGTCAATGATCGACTCCGGCGTCATCTGCTTCAGCGCCTTGTCCAGCGCCTGATATGCCCCGTGCTGCAGCGCCACATCTATCTTGTGCGAATCCTTGATGCCCCACTTCTTGCTGATCAGCGGCGTCTCCAGCTTGGCCCGCTCGTGCAGCGCCCCGCTGATCACACCCTGCGGCTCCGGCTTTTTCCCTTTGTCCAGATCCTCGATCAGGCGATCCAGCTTCAGGGGCGTAAGGTTTTCGTAGAAATCGTAGTTCACCTGGATCGCGGGAGCCCCTGTGCATGCGCCGATGCACTCCACTTCTTCCAGCGAGAACACTCCGTCTTGGGTCACCTCTTTGTGCCCAATCTCCAGCCGCTTCTTTGCATGTTCCAGCAGTTCTGACCCGCCGCGCAGCATGCATGCGATGTTGGTGCAAACCTGCACGTGGTGCTTGCCGATTGGTTTGCGGTGCAGCATGGAATAAAATGCCAGCGTCTCTTCCACCTGCACGTTGTTCAGGCCCAGGCGTTTCGCAATCTCCGCGATCAGCTCATCCGTAACGGCCCCGAGCTCATCCTGCCCGTACATCAGCATCGGGATCAGCGCGCTGCGCTTCACCGGATAGCTGCTCTGTAGTTTGTCGAATTTGGTGGCGAGTTTTGGGCTAAGTTCCATAGGAATTATCGGTCCACTTCTCCAAGCACGATATCAATTGTTCCGATCGACGCCACGGTATCGGCGATCAATTGTCCCTTCACCATCATCGGCAGCGCCTGCAAATTCACAAACGAAGGCCCGCGGAAATGCACGCGCAGCGGTTTGGGAGACCCGTCGCTGGCGATAAAACATCCCAACTCTCCGCGCGGCGATTCCACGGCCACGTAAACCTCGCCCGGCGGCGGCGAAAAACCTTCCGTGAAAATCTTGAAGTGGTAGATCAGCGCTTCCATCTCCGTCTTCATCTTCTCGCGCTGTGGTGGCACGATGCCCGGAGCTTCGGACTTGATCGGCCCCTGATCCGTAATCTTGTCCATCGCCTGGCGAACGATCTTTAGGCTTTCGCGTATTTCCTGCACGCGCACCAAATAGCGAGCAAAGCAATCCGATTCCATGCGCGTCGGCACGTTAAACTCAAACTCTTCGTACGACGAATAAGGAAACGCCTTGCGATTGTCGAATGCCACGCCGGCCGCGCGCAGGCCCGGGCCCGTTGTACTCAGCGCAATCAAGGTTTCCGCCGGCAAATAACCCACGCCCTTCAAACGTCCATGCCAAATCCGGTTATTGGTAAGCAGTTCTTCGTACTCATCGATGCGCGCCGGCATCATGTCCACAAAGCGCTTCACCAGTTCACGCCAGCCCGCCGGAGGTTCCAGCGCCAGCCCCCCGATGCGGATGTAACTGGTCATCATGCGTTGCCCGGCAAAACGTTCGAAAATCTTCAGAATCTCTTCGCGCTCGCGGAAGCAATAGAGCATCACCGACATCGCGCCCATATCGAGCGCATGGGTTCCAAGCCACACCAGATGCGACGAAATCCTCTGCAGCTCCACCATCATCACTCGGATGTACTGCGCCCGCTTGGGAATCTCCAGGTTCAGCAGCTTTTCCACCGCCAGGCAGTAAACCAGGTTATTCCCCAGCGGATTCAGGTAATCCATGCGGTCGGTCAGCGTGATCGCCTGCGAATACGTCTTGTCCTCGCAGCTTTTCTCAATGCCCGTGTGCAGGTAACCGAGGTCCGGCACTGCCGTCACCACGTTTTCCCCATCCAGCTCCAGCAACACGCGCAAAACTCCGTGTGTGGATGGGTGCTGCGGCCCCATATTCAGGACCATTGTCTTCGATGTGCCGATTGCTGTTTCAACCGTTGTCATGGGTGTCAGCCCGCCAGGCGGAATCTAGCGCTTGCCCTCCACCGGAAAATCCCGGCGCAGCGGCGCTCCTTCAAACTCATCTGGCAATAAGATGCGCCGCAAATCCGTATGGCCTTCAAATCGTATGCCGAACAGGTCGAAAATCTCCCGCTCCATCCAATTGGCCCCGGGCCACACCGGTTCCAGCGAATCGATTACCGGCTGCTGGCCGCTGACGCTGGTGCGCAGGCGAATTCGCGCCAGCCGGGGAATCGAAAGCAGTTGATAGTTCAATTCGAAGCGCGGCTCGTTCGGGAAACGGTCCACGCACGTGGCGTCGCTCAATTGGTTGAAATTCAGCTCGGGATCGGTTTTGCACTGCTCCGCGGTGGCAAGCAGCAGCCTGTGGGGAACGACGATGGTCGTTTCGCCGCGATATTCGATCACCTGCGTGACGCTTTCGGACTTCCACGCGCGGAGGCGGTCGATTACAACACCAGCATTTGCATTAGCGAGCTGCGGCACGTTAATGGGTCCTTGAAGGGCGACTGGCCTTACTTCTGCGATTTATTCCAGTCGAAAGCGCCCTTCTTCAAGAGATAGAAGTAACCGACCAACAGGATGGCGACATAGATCATCATTTCCATGAAGCCGAACATCTTGGTCTTTGGATCGCGTACCAGGTCCTTGAAAATGAAAGCCCAGGGGTAAAGAAAAATGGCCTCCACGTCGAACAGAATGAAAACCATGGCTACCAGATAAAATTTAACCGAAAAAGGCTCGCGAGCATCTCCGCTTGGCGTGATGCCGCATTCATACGGCTGCTGTTTTGCTTTATTGGGCCGTCTCCATCCCACGAACGTCGAGAGGGTAATCAGCAAGCCGGCAAGGAAAGCAGCCACCAGGAGGTGTATTACTAGGGGAAGGTACGCTTCTAGGCCGGTAGGCGTCATATGCAAAGCGTTATAATAGCGAGTGGGGAGCCACGCGGTCAAATACTCCCGCAAAAAAACTTGTGGCGCGTGTGGCATATACTGCGGGTGTAACTTGGCGCGTCTGCGAACATAGAGGAAGCTGATGGTCTTCGGGCACAACTCCAATCTCAAACTCGGATCGAACACATTGCATGTGCAAACCGAAGATCGCGGCGCAACCCACGCCCTGATCGACACCACGGTCTATTTTCAGGGCCGCGTGCTGCATCGCCGCACCAACAACTACCACGATCTCCTCCCAATGAATGAAGCGAACCAGCAGGTGCTAAAGTCGCGTGTGGATGAACAGCACCGCACCGTGCTGGAAGCAATCCGCAGCGGCCAGTTGCAACTCCCGATACCTCAGCCTACTTCCGCCTCAGCGAACGCTGGTCCTGGCCATCTCCATCAAGCTGGGACCAACACTGAAAAGCCGCCCGCCGTTGCCGCACAACCACCGAAATTGGTCGTGGAACTTTTGAACGCGCGCTCCTGGCTCTCGGGAAAACAGGCCACGCTTCACCTCGTGGTTAAAGAGGAAGGTGGAGCAAACATTGCGGGCGCAAGCGTCACCGCCGAAATCGAAGGCAGCGCCGGGCACCCACCCTTCTCCAGCCACACCGGAGAAGGCGGCCAGGCCACCATCATCTTCGAAATGCCCAAGCTGACTGGCCCCGAGCCCGCGCTGGTCATCCGCGCGGAAGTAAACAAAGCCACCGCGCATCTCCGCTTTTCCTTGCGTGCGAAACCCCGTGTTCCCGCGGTATGATCAGCATATGGCGAACGAAATCCACGTTCAGGTAAACGGTGAAGCGAAGCAATTGCCGCCCGGCACCAGCGTGCGCGCTCTTCTCGACCACCTTGGCCTTAACCCAGGCCGCGTAGCCATAGAGTACAACCTGGAAATCCTGCCCAAACCCAAATGGGACTCAACGCAGGTAGCCCCAGGTGACCGCCTCGAAATCGTCCAATTCGTAGGCGGCGGCTAACTCTTACTTTTGAGTGCGGAAGCGAACCTTCCGCTTTTACGGAGTAAACTCCATCACCAATCCTTCCCGTCTCAACCAGTTCCAACAACGCCCACGAACTTCTTCTCACTCACTTCCGCAAAAACTTCTTCCACGGCTTCCAATAATATTTCGGCCATCCCTGCCGCACTCCCTTGTGGTCATAACCCGGCACTCCCACGTGGACCAAATCCACTTGCGCCCCGCCTGCCACCTTGTTGAACGTCAGAATCAAAATCGACCAATCCTCTTTCTTCCAATGCGTCGCCCGCCAACGCTGCACAATCTGCCGGTCCGGAACAATCAGCAGATTCTTTCCTTGCAACATTCCAGCGAATGCCCGAAACCTTCCGCCAGACTTACGGCTGACATGCGCCGTCATGCCTGTAGATTGTGAATGTTTCTTGGAGTCGAGATACATTTCAAAAAGTGTGTGCGGCGTCGTGCGGAAGCGTACCGACTGTTGGATGACCGGCGTCATGGTGCCTCACCTGCGTGGATAACAGAAAACCTACACGCCCTCGAGCAGGTGCCCCATCTTACGCTTTTTGGTTTGCAGGTAGGCCCGCGAAATCTTTGACAGTCGCGGCTGGCACGGCACGCGCTCCACCACGCGAATGCCCGCCGATTCCAGTTGTTTTATCTTGTCGGGATTGTTAGATAGCAGCCGGATGCGCGTCGCGCCCAGCTTCTTCAAGATCTTTGCTGGGAATTCGTACTCCCGCGCGTCCGCCGCGAACCCCAGCGATTCGTTGGCCTCCACCGTGTCCATGCCGCCGTCCTGCAATTCATAGGCGCGCAGCTTGTTCATCAATCCGATCCCGCGCCCTTCCTGCGGCAAATACAAAAGAATCCCCGACGGCGCTTCGGAGATTTTCTTCAGCGAAAGCTCCAGTTGCGCCCGGCAATCGCACCGCTGCGATGTCAACACATCACCGGTGAGGCATTGCGAGTGCACCCGAACCAGCGGCGCAACGCGGCCCTGCAGATTCCCGCGTACCAGCGCCACCGCCTCTTCCTGCGGCCCGCGCCCCTCGAACCCATAAATCGCGAATTTCCCGAACTTCGTGGGCAGCACCGCTTTCGCAGCCAGGCTTGGAGATCCCGCGCTACTATGCTTCCGCTTGTTAGTGGTCGATTTCTTTGCCATAGGAAAAGTTCAGTATAGCAGGCGCCACAATTCCCGCACGAAGGGCTCAGCATTCCGCTCGAGATTCATTACAATAGGATGGGATTTGGCCGGAGTTGGCCGGCACGTGTCGCGCACCATGGATACCACACTCTCCATCCGCGAACTTCTCTTCACCCTGCTGCTAAAAGTGGGTGTCGCGTCGTCCATTGCCGCCCTCCTCGCCCGCTGGAACACCTTTCGCCGCGTGCTGTTCACCGAAGAACGCGATCCCGACCAGAAATTGAAACTCATGCTCTTCATGACCCCGCCGCTTATCGTCGGCGTCACTCTCCGCCTGGTCAGCCCCTACTATCGTTTTGCCGATCTGTCTCTCGAAGGCGCGTTCCTGATGGGGTTGCTCGGCGGCCGCGTTGTCGGCCCCATCGGTGGCGCCATCATCACCATCCCCGCGCTGATGGCACACGAATGGCTCGGCATGCCCGCGGCCGCAACCGCTGGGTTGCTCGGCGGCTTAATCCGCCAGGTGATTCCTGATAAGGAAGCGTTGTGGAACTTTGGCCCCTTCACCTTTCTAAATATTCCCAAGGCCCTGATGCGCATGATCCGCGACACCGAAATCATGTGGGAGATGCTGCCGCTTCTCACCTGCGTTGGCCTGGAACTCGGCCGCGTCGCGCTCGTCGAAGCCACCAAGCCCAAGTGGCTTTTCGCCCTCGATCCGCACTGGAACTGGCAACTCGCTCTGGTCCTCATCGCCACGCTAATGTCTGTCGCCGCTCCCCTGAAAATCTGGAACAACACCCGCATCGAGATGAACCTCGAG
>DATHOY010000125.1:0-8343 GCA_035484435.1 Vulcanimicrobiaceae bacterium
CCCGCCACCTTTCCATAAAACGCCGCCCAGGTCAGATACACCATCGGCAGCAGGTAGCCCACCGCGAGAATCGAAGCTCCCGCCGTGGACATCACGTTGTAAATCTGAAATTCCGGCGGATACGTGTGATACCGCCGCGGCATTCCCATGATTCCCACAATAAATTGAGGGAAAAACGTGAAATTGAATCCGATGAAGAGAATAAACGCCGCAATCCGCGCCAGCCATTCCGGATACATTCGCCCGGTAATCTTGGGCCACCAGAAATGCAAGCCCCCAAGGTAGCCCATCACCGCGCCGCCCACCATGATGTAGTGGAAATGCGCCACGACGAAGTACGTGTCGTGAATGTTGATGTCCACGCCTAGCGCGCCGAGGAAGAGTCCCGTCAGCCCGCCGATCATGAAGAGGCCGAGGAAGCCAAATGCATACAGCATCGGCGTATCAAACGAAATCGATCCCCCAAAAAGCGTTGCCGTCCAGTTAAACGTCTTTATTGCCGATGGTATCGCCACGATAAACGTCAGAAAGGAAAACGCCACCGCCGCGTATGTCGACTGCCCGGTCAGGAACATGTGATGTGTCCAAACCACGAAGCCGATCACAGCAATGGCCAGGCTGGCCGCGGCCACAAAGTGGTAACCAAACAAGCGCTTGCGCGCGAAGGTCGGAATCAGCTCGCTGATCACGCCCATCGCCGGCAGAATCATGATGTACACGGCGGGGTGCGAGTAAAACCAGAATAAATGCTGGAACAGGATGGGGTCGCCGCCCATAGCCGGGTTGAAGAATCCCAGTCCAAATACCCGCTCCATCGCCGCCAGTCCCAGGGTAATCGCAATCACCGGCGTTCCCAGGATCATCACAATCGACGTCGCATAGTGGGCCCACACAAACAGCGGCAGCCGGAACCACGTCATTCCCGGCGCGCGCATCGTGTGCACCGTCACCAGGAAATTCAAGCCGGTCAGAATCGACGAAAACCCGGTTATGAAGACGCCGACAACAGCCGGCGCAACCGCCGAATTGGAATAAATGGTGCTCAGCGGCGTGTAGAACGTCCAACCGGTATCCAGACCGCCGTTGATCATCGACCACAGCGTAAACGCCCCGCCGAGTATGTAGATATACCAGCTCAGCAGGTTGATCTTCGGAAACGCCAGATCCTTCGCCCCAATCATTATCGGAATCAGGAAATTTCCCAATATCGCCGGGATGGAAGGAATCAGGAAGAAGAAAACCATCGTCACGCCGTGCATCGTGAACATCCGGTTGTACTGATCCGGCGTCAACAGGTACCCGTTCGGCGTCAGCAGGTGCAGGCGGATCATCATCGCGAAGAAGCCGCCGATGAAAAAGAAGAAGGTCACCGAAGCCAGATATAGCAGCGCAATTCGCTTGTGGTCCGTGGTCAGCAGCCACGAACGGATCCCATACGTCGCGTTCAGATAATGCTTTTCCGGCAGTTGCGGCGCCGGGCCTGTGGTCTCTGCTCTCATACTATTTCTTCCCCGCTGACGCCGGCGCAATACCCGCGCCCTTCGCCGGCACCGGCTGCGACTGCAACGACTTGATATAGGCCGTCAGATTCAGGATCTGTTCTTCCGTGATCAGGCCCTGGAACGTGGGCATCACTGGCTGATACCCGGCCACAATTTTCGCCTTTGGTTGAAGTATCGATTCGCGGATGTAGCCTTCGTCGGCCGTTACCGTCGAACCATCCGCAAGTAGCACGTTGCCGCCAAACACGCCGTTCAGCGATGGCGCGCGTCCGGTTCCGTTCGCCAGGTGGCAGGTATTGCAGGCAAACTGCGTGAATAACCGTTCTCCCGCGGAAACCGGATTCACGTCGCCGCTCTCTCCGGAAAGCCACGCCGCGTATTCCGCCGGCTCCATCACTGTCACCCATCCGCCCATCACCGCGTGATTCGTTCCGCAGTACTGCGAACAGAAGAAGTGGTACTTGCCGGTCTTCGTCGGCCGGAACCACATCGTGTTGTAGCGCCCCGGCACCACGTCCATCTTCACGCGGAAGGCCGGCACGTAAAAATCGTGGATAACGTCCTCACTGCCCATGATCAACTTTATGTTGCGGTTCACCGGAACGTGCAGTTCGTTGATTTCCTTCCGCCCGTTCGGCTGCTGTAGTTTCCACATCCACTGTTTGCCGATCAGATAAATATCCAGCGTATCTTTCGGTGCAATCCTGTAATTGACGTAAATCACCGCGCCCCAGGCAAAAATCCCGATCGCAATGATGGTGGGAATCAGCGTCCACCCGACTTCCAGCACGTTGTTCCCGTGGACGTCATCGCCCACTTCCTTCTCGCTCTGCCGCCGGAACCTGAACGCCGCGAAAATAATCAGCACCGTCACCAGCACCGCGAAAAACAGCGTGGTCATCAGGATGAATGAGAACAACGCGTCGACGTTGCCCGCGAAATTGGACGCCTGCTCTGGAAAAGTTGGAAGCGGTGACTGCACGGCTCTAGTGTGCTCCTTGCGTCGGCATATCCTGGCCTGAATGCTCGTTGTGGTGCTCGCGGCGCTTGAAAATCACAAACCCCAGCACCATGCAGAAAAGGGTGACCACGGCGCCCATGCGGATCACCGTCAGAATTGTGGCGCTGTACCGCGCCCTCGTCGGGTCATACTGGTAACAGAACAGCAGCAGGTGATCGACAGGAGTCCCGATTTTCCCCGCCGAAGCGTCCACCAGGCCCAGCCGCACGTTGCTCGCCGGATACTCCACGCCGAAGAAGTACCGCGAAATCCTTCCGTCCGGCGTCAGCAGCAGGATCCCGCTCGCATGCCCGTACGTCTTGCTCTTTTCGTCGTAGCTATAGCTGAAATTCGCGGCCTTCGTCACCGCGTCGATCGATTCGCGCGTCCCGGTCAAGAAATGCCAGCCACCATCCGTAGTGGGCCGCGCAAACTTCCGCAGCGCTTCGTGTTTTTTCTTCAGCGCAGCATCCGGCGTGTCCGAAGTGTCGAAGCTGACGAACACCACGTCGTAATCCGTCCCCGGATTGAACGAAAGCATCTTCAGCGTCCCGACCGCCGCCTGCTCCACCTGGCTGCACAGCATCGGGCAGGTGTAATACGCGAAGACCAGCACCACCGGCCGCTTGCCGAAATATTGGCCCAGGGTTACCGGCGCGCCCATCTCATCCACGAACGCAGCGTCCGCCGGAATCTGCGCGTTCAGTTGCGGGTCAAATCTCACGTTCACCAGCGCCGGCGGCAAGTTCTTTGAGGACTGCCCGACGTTGTCCGGAATCATCTGCGCGCCGGCCGAAACAGCGGTCAGCAGCAGCATCGCGATTCCCGTAAATGTGCGCAACACGTTCATCCCTACTTTTTCTCCACCGGCGTGTTTACCGCCGGCAAACCCTTCTCAACAATAATCTTCATCGCGTCTTTCACAGGAATCTGCGCGATGCCAGCGTTCTTGTCCGCCCAACCCAACTCGTTGTTCGCCTTGGTGTCTGCTTCCACTTTTCCCCGCATATCGTGTTGCGGGTCCGTCAAATGTCCCGGCATCCCCTGCATTCTCGGCTCCGGCGGGAATTGCGGATCTGCCTCGCGCATCGGTGCCGGCGCTTCGTACGTGCTGTTCCAATACTTAATCAGTCCCTCGTAAATCCCCAGTGAAAGAAAGAACGACAGAATTACCGTAATTCCGAGCCACGTCAGGAATTTGAAAATCGGCGAGGACCGGACGTCCGTCGGTTCGAACGAAACGTCAGCATGCTCCGGCCGCCCGCCGTTCGTCTGTCCGTGGTTGTGATGCTCAGTGCTCATTCTGCGCAAGCACCTCCGAAAGATTTGGGTCGCCCACCGGCAGCAACGGCCGCTGCTTCAGGTTCATCGCAAAAAATCCCAGCCACAATCCGATCAGCGCCACCGGCACCACAATGTCCAGCCACGTCGGTACTGCCCGCGAGGTAAATTCCGGCCGCGTCATCCAGTACAGATCCACCAGCCGCATGAAAATCATCCAAACCGCAATCTTCGAAACCACGCTGGCCGTCCGCTTCACGTCCCGCGAAAGCAGCAGCAGAAACGGAATCGCAAAGCTGAACAGCAGCACGAGCACCGCCACCACGCCCCACTGCCCGTTCAGCCGCGAACGGTAAAACGTAATCTCTTCCGGCTGGTTGCCCGACCAGATAATCAGCAACTGCGAAAATGCGAAGTATGCCCACAGCATGTTGAACGCGAAAAGCAGTTTAGCCAGGTCGTGCAGGTGCCGCTTCTTGATGACTCCGTTGAACGGTTCCGACCCCGCCAACAGCGCAATCACCGCGATCATCAGCCCCATCGCTGCAATCGCCTGCCCCGCCACGAACAAGAATCCGTAAATCGTCGAGGCCCACCGTGGCGATAGCGACATCACCCAGTCGATCGCCGCAAACGTCATCGCCAGAATGTAAAGAATCACGCCCGGCGCCGCTAACGCCTTCATCCGCTGTTTCAATCCCTCGCCGTTCGACTGATCCTGCTGCTTCGACCAGTTGTTGAACACCACCATCAGCACAATCCAGATCGCAAAATAAATCACCGCGCGCGTCAGGAATCCGCCAGAGGTCAGATACCCCTGCTGCCAAGAAGTAAGCGCCTGCTCGCCTTCCTTCGGCGCGTTCAGCCACCCGGTCTCACTGCCGTTCCCGGAGTAGAGGTATTTCATCCCCACCCAGATGGGAATAAAAAGAACCGCCACCAGGACCAGGTTCCGCGAAGCCGCTTCCAGCGGCCGCCGGATGACCATTCCCCAGATGCCTCCGGTAAGATGCTGCAGCATCAGTAGCCCCAGCGAGCCAACGGTCAGTCCCAAAATCAGCATGTAGCTGAAAATATAGGAGTGATAAAAATCCGCGGGCGACTTCGTAAGACCGTAAACCGCCATCAGCGCCGCGACGCCACCGGCAAACAATCCGGCCCGCTGAAGCCGATCCACGCTCGCCGGTGCTTTGAACTCTTGCGTGCTCACTTCGCGGTTCCTCCCGCCATCAATTTCTCCCGTAACTCCGCCGGCAACTGGCCCACCGGCGCGTTTCTGCTCAACTGCAGAGCCCGCAGGTATGCCACGATCGCCCAGCGATCGCGCGGCGGAATCTGCGCCGAATAACCGTACATCGCACCGAACCCGTTCGTGACCACGTCGTACAAATACCCGTTCGGCACGTTGCGCAGCCGCTCCTGGTGATAGCTCGGCGGATGCTTCATCCCGCGCATCGCCACCATGCCCAGGCCGTCGCCCTGAATTCCATGGCACGGCGTGCAGAAAATCCCGTACCGCTGCTGCCCGCGCTCCAGCAATTCCGCGGTAAGCGGAAGCGGAAACGCGTTCGATTCCTTCGGCACCAACAGCGAATCGTCCTGAACCGATCCGCGCGCTACAGTGTTTTCCACTGTCGGCCGTTCCGACCGTCCATCTGCAAAAAAATCGCTCGGCGACAGCGGATTTTGCCGCGGCTGGTTGGCCATGTCCTGGCGCAACGTATTCTGGCAGCCCGCAAATCCAAGCGCGCACAACGCCGCAATCGCAAAAAGGGAAGGTTTATTCTTCATCCTTCACCTCGTTGACGTGCTGCGCGTGCATGCTCTGCAGGAATTTTGAACTCTCCACCAGGTCAAATTTCGGATCGCGCGCCTCGATGCACAAAAAGAATTTGTCCGTCGACGCATGGCTGAACCGCTCCACGTTGAATACCGGGTGATACGGCTGCGGCAGCTTGTTCAGCGCCAGCATGCTGAACACCGCGAACGTGGCCGCGCCCAGCACTGTCAATTCGAATGTCACCGGGATAAACGCCGGCCAGCTGTTCAGCGGGCGCCCGCCGATGTTAATCGGATAGGCAATCGCCGCCACCCAGTATTGCAGGCCGAATCCCGTCAGCCCGCCTCCGATTCCGCCGATCAGAGTCAATACCGCCACCAGATTGCTGCGAAATCCCCGGAAACCCACCGCGTCCGACAATCCCTCAATCGGAAATGGCGTGTACGCTTCGATATGCTTGTAGCCTGCTTCCCGTGCCTTCTTCGCCGCGGCCAGCAGGTCTTCGGGCGTCGAAAATTCGCCCATCAGGCCAAACAACAGGGAACGCCGTTCACTCATTGGTGCCCCTCATCGCCATGCGACTCCTGATGCACCAGTTCGCGCATTTCCGAAATCGCAATCGCCGGCAGTCCGCGCACGAACAGGAAGATCAACATCGTGAACAGGCCCAACGTTCCGACGAATGTCGCATAGTCCCACACCGTTGCCGAATACCGGCCCCAGGCCGACGGCATGAAGTCGCGCGTCAGTGAAATCACCACGATCACGAACCGCTCCAGCCACATCCCGATGTTGATGATCAGCGACATCACAAACAGCGCCGGGATGTTGCGCCGTACCTTCTTGAACCACAGCAGCTGCGGTGTCAGGATGTTGCACAAAATCAAGGCATAGTAGAACGGCGCGTACGGCCCGTGCAGCCGCTGTTTCGCCAGGAAAACGTCAAATTTGTTCCCGCTGTAAAACGCCATGAAAAATTCAATGAAGTAGCCGTACGCGACGATCAACCCGGTTGCCAGCATCACCTTCGCCATCTGCTCCAGGTGGCGCAGCGTGATGAAGCCTTCCATTCCATACGCCTTGCGCATGGGAATGGCCAGCGTCAGCACCATGGCAAAGCCGGAATAAATCGCGCCGGCAACGAAATAAGGAGGAAAGATCGTCGTGTGCCAGCCCGGAACGATACCGGTCGCGAAATCGAAGCTCACCACGGTATGCACGGAAAGCACCAGCGGCGTCGCAAGTCCCGCCAACAGCAGATACGCTACCTGGTACCGGTGCCAGTGCCGCGCCGACCCGCGCCATCCCATCGACAACATCCCAAAAATCACCTGCTGCCAGCGCTGCTTTGCGCGATCCCGTAGCGTCGCCAAGTCCGGCAGCAATCCCACAAACCAGAACAACAGGGAAACTGTTCCGTAAGTGGAGACCGCGAAAACGTCCCAGATCAGCGGGCTGCGAAACTGCGGCCAAATTCCCATCGTGCTCGGATACGGGAACATGTAATACGCCATCCACGGACGCCCGGTATGGATCAGCGGAAACAATCCCGCGCAAGCCACCGCAAACAACGTCATCGCTTCCGCAAACCGGTTGATCGAAGTCCGCCACTTCTGGTTCAACAAATACAAAATCGCAGAAATCAGCGTCCCCGCGTGGCCGATACCGATCCACCACACAAAGTTGACGATCGCAAAGCCCCACCCGATCGGAATGTTGATGCCCCAGATTCCGACGCCCTTCATGAACAACCAGCCGATCGCCAGGTTCAGCACCATCACGATGCTGAAGAGGAACCCAAATCCCAGAAGCCAGCCGATGCCGAGCGGCCGTGTCAGCACCACCGACGAAATCTTGTCGGTGACGGACGCATAAGTATGCCCCGGCTCAATCCACGGCTCTGGCTCATGCCCTCCCGGCAATTTCTCGTCTCCACTCATGCCTTTTCCAGCTCCGTGTTCGGATTACGCACTGCCGCCAGGTACGTGGTCCGTGGCCGCGAATTCAGTTCTCCCAGAAGGGTGTAATTCCGCTGCTGCGCCTTCAATATCGCCACCTTGCTCTTCGGATCATTGATATTGCCGAAGGCAATCGCTTCCGTCGGGCACGCGGATTCACAGGCAGTTACAATCTCACCGTCGCGGATTGGCCGGCTCTGCTTTTCCGCGTCAATGCGTGCATTGTTGATCCGCTGCACGCAATAGGTGCACTTTTCCATCACGCCGCGGCTCCGCACCGTCACTTCCGGATTCCTCAGCAGCTTCAGTTGCGGCGTCTCCCAATCCTGGAAGCGCAGGAAATTGAATCGCCGCACCTTGTAAGGACAGTTGTTCGAACAGTAGCGCGTCCCGACGCAGCGGTTATACACCATGTCGTTCAGGCCTTCCGCGCTGTGCACCGTGGCCCCCACCGGGCAAACCTGCTCGCAGGGCGCGTTCTCGCACTGCATGCACGGCACAGGCTGGAAGAAGGTCTGCGGATTGTCGAGCGCGGCGTTGTATTCCGATGGGTCGCCTGTGTAGCCTTCCATCGCCGAGGGAACATGCGTGTAGTAGCGGTCGATGCGGATCCAATGCATTTCGCGTCCGCGCATCACTTGGTCCTTGCCCACCACCGGAATGTTGTTTTCCGACTGGCAAGCCACCACGCACGCGTTGCAGCCGTTGCATTTGTTCAGGTCAATCGCCATGCCCCAGGCATATCCGGGGTACGTAAACTCCTTGTACAGCGAATCATCTTTAGCGACTTCTTCGTGCTTTTCATGCGGAAACCCGGGGTTT
>DATHOY010000126.1:0-19782 GCA_035484435.1 Vulcanimicrobiaceae bacterium
CGGATCAAAGCCTGCTTGCGGCTCCCCGAGGCTTTTCGCAGCTTGCCACGTCCTTCATCGCCTTCTAGCGCCAAGGCATCCACTGTACGCCCTTAGTAGCTTAATCATAAAACTCACTCAATACGTCGTCTTCTAAGGTGCTCCAATTTGCTTTCGCATTTCGTCGCTCACCGGAGTGGCTAAACTCCGGCTTTCCTCAGCTCGTTCGCCCTGTTTCAGCAGTTCCCTTTTTCCCGTTCCCAGATTGCTCCGGTACCTAGGCTATCGACCCTACTATCCGCAGGTGCTTGACTGAGCTCGCCTTGTAATCCACAGCACTGCTCAACATACTCGAGCAGAACTTGTATGTAATCCACACCCTCAATCCCCAAGGCGACCGTAATCGCTTCCAGGTTATCGGCGTGAATTTGCCAGCCTTACTGTTGTCAAAGAGCGTTGGCCCTGATCCCATCAGGGGCCCCGACTTCCATCGAGGCTTCTTCCTTGCGGAAGACCTGGGAGCCTCTAGCATCTGTTGCCGCTAAAAACGTCCCATAAAATACAAAACCCGGCGTCGAGCGCCGGGCACAACCGCCTGTTGGTAGCGGTTCCACGCGAAGCTCGACAGATTTTCACCCAGTGCTCGTAAGGCGCCTCACTATAGGATCTGTTCTTGGAGAACTTGAGACCCGACTGTGAATCCCCTGCACGGCCCAGCACTTTGAGGAAGTGCCGAACCATTTGTAATCTTACATCAACCTAAAAATATGTCAAGTGTCCCACTAAACTTTTTTCAGAGCTTTCCACACCCCTGTGGAAGCTGTGGGAAACGCTTCCAAACCCCTATATTCATTGACGATTATAGCGTTTTAGCCCCTGCCGAAAAAGCTGTTAGCCGCCACTATTCCTTCTTCGGTGCCGCATCGTAGCTGGCGGCTTTGGCCTTCTTTTGCGCTTCTTCAGTCCAGGGAGGAGTGACTCCATTCAGCCGCGCATAAGCGATAGTCTGGCCGAGGTGTTCGTGGTTGTGCACAATCATCAGGTAAATGACGTCGCCATCATTCGCGTCCGGGCCGAGCTTCTTTTCCGGCTTGGCAAAATCCGAATTCGACATACTCTGAATCGCCGCTTCGGCATACGAAAACGATTGATTCAATTGCTCAATGATTTTGGCCTTATCCGTTGTGGTTGTCTCAAATCCTTCAGCCTTGAACCCGGGCGCGGCAGCGTAGCCAGAGATGAGTGGAGGATAACCGTAGTTTGCTCCCGACACGTGCAAAAACAGTTCGCTGATCGAACGGACTCCCGGCTCCGGGCGCCACGTATATTTTTCGGCGGGGATGGCTGTGGCAAGGGAGACCATCTTCTTGTGCATATCCTGCAGATCCAGCAGCGCCTGGGGCTTCAGGTCGTAGCTGGGAGGAGTTTTATCCTCCGCCGATGCGTTGACAGTGGCGCCGGGCTGCGCGGCCCGGTGATTGGGGCCCGCCGAAATTTGAGAGGCCAGCAGCAGAACAGTTGCGGATAACAGCAGCACTAATTTTTTCACGGTGTTCTCCTATGCGCGGTATTCAGGCAGATTGCCGGATGGGCCCGTAACGATAGCTCGATACCTGAAAGCAGTTTTTCTGCATGGACCCACACCGGGACGCGCCGTCCGGTTAGACGGACTCGCCCGGAAAACGCTTTGCAGCCTGGCAAAATAATTCGGGGCGATCGAGGTACGAATCCTGCCGCTAGAAAGCCGCACAAGGCCTTCATTTGATGCGTTCTCAAATCATGGCGTCGTCACTTTCCTGTCTACTTTTTCCCGCGCAACTCGAAAAATTTGTGACGTTCGATTGATGTCAATCTGACAACCCATTACCTCTCTCCCCTTAGTCTTCATCGAGCGTCGGCCACAAGGCACAGCGTTGTTCCATGGAGGCCACGCTCACGTGTTCACAAAGGAGAAAGATAATGAAGAAAAAAGATCCGCAGATCTCCGCCGGGTTGCCGTCCAACCGGCGGTCATTTTTGAAAACAGGCGTTGCTGCAGCAGGCGCAGCAACAGTGGGAGTGGGACTTCTGAACGCGCCAGCACGCACTTTCGCGCAAGAGCATGAGGGCGACAACCGCAAGCTGAACAGGGGAGACGCTGCCATCCTGCGCTTCCTGCAGGCGTTGGAAACGATCGAAGCCGACCTCTGGCGGCAGTACGCCGAACTGGGAGGAGCTGGGGCAAAGACTCCGGGCACGGTGGGAAATTCTCCCATTGATCTCTCTTTCCCAACCGCTCTCGCTCCCCTTTATATCGCCGGTCTTGAGCAACTCGACGGCGACATGCCGCAATACATCGACGACAACACGGATGACGAGTTTTCGCACGAATCCTTCTTGAGGAACTATCTGGAGTCAAAGGGCGAATCTGTGGCCGATCTCAGCAAATTCTTCAATCTGTCGCCCAGCCAGGTAACCGGCGTGCCTAATGTCGGACGGCTAACGAATCTCACACAATTGACGGTGGACACGAGCTGGTGGACACGCTACCGGAGCGACTCCATGAACCCCGACCTGGGCGACACGTTCCCCCAGGCGATCCCAACGCTTGCCGTGGGCCAGCATACGGCTATTCCCAGAACCAACGCTGACCTGAGTGCTGATCCGAATCAGCCGGGCGGGGTCTCCATTCACACCCAGGCAATCGCAAACACTGCCGGCTTTCACTTTGCGTTCATTGAGCAGGGCGGAAGCAGCCTTTACCCTTCGCTTGCTCAACGCGTGAGCAACACGGAAGTATTGCGAGTTCTGCTCTCGATTGGTCCAACGGAAACTGCGCACTTCCAAACCTGGCACGACAAAGCAGGTAACGCGATCCTTCTGACGGATACCGACACGGGATTCCCAGGCTCCACGGGCGCCACCGTCACATTCCCGAATCTAAATGACCCCGCTCACACACCCGCCCAGGCGGACGAACTTCAAACCAATCTGATCATGCCGGAACCCACGTTCTTCCTGAACAAGAAGTTGGGCATGGTCTCCATCATCCGACCGACGGAAACCCAGAATGCAGCGACGGGTGCGCTGCAGGGTTTGATTGACGATGGGCTATTCATCGGCCACACGTCGAAGAGCGGAAAGTCCGACGGGTTCCTGGAACTGCTGCGCCAGTTGGCTGAGGAAGCCGACGATGCGCGGCGCGAAGCGGAGTAGTCTGCCAAGCAACGAAATACAGGCCGCACCACCGGGGACAACCCATTTCTCCGATAGACGGGCGGCTACCGCAATATGGAAAGGGTCCGAGCCAGAGATGGTTCGGGCCCTTTGCAATTTCAGAATCGCGCGCGACGGAACGGCGGGTCAACACCGAGAGGAGGCTTGTACCAAAAACATGGCAACTGCATCGAATAGGACCGGCCAAGACGGGAACAAGGACGGCACCTGGAATTGCGCTGATGAGTGGGCGGGAATTTTCGTGGTGCAACCAAACCGATTGGCCTGCAATCTTCGTAATCTTGACAGTACAGGGTAGGCAGTCTACACTACGGAGTTTTTAGATGGCACTTTGGAGCCACCTGGGTGAGGTCAGAAAGAAAATGGATAAGAAGCGCCTGGAATATTACAAAAAGAAATTATTGAACCGCCGCGACGAACTGGTGAAGACCATCACGCGCACCGAAGAGGAAGGCCGGCAAGCGGACGACGACCCGACAGTAGACTTGGCGGATAAAGCCGCCAATTCCTACACCAAAGAGTTTCTCTTCGGCCAGACCAATACCGACCGCGCGATCCTCAACATGATCGACGAAGCGCTGAAGCGGATTCGCAGCGAAGAGTACGGCACTTGCGCCAACTGCCAGGAAGAGATGCAGCAGAAGCGCTTGGAAGCCGTTCCCTGGGCCAAGCACTGCATCACCTGCCAGGAAAAGAAGGAACAAGGGCTGCTGTAGGCGAAACTGCCGGCCTCTCGGAATTTTTTTATCTTTTCGTTACCTAATTAAATTATAATCGACGCGGAAGCGCTTCCTGCGGCACCCATAGCAGATGCTGCCCCTTTCGAACTCCCGCGTTCACATGACGCGCTGGCTGAACACTCTGGCCGGCGCGGTCGCGTCCGTTCTCTTCCCCTCCGGTTGCCGGATTTGCGAAACTCTGCTGACGCGGCCGGATCGCCTGCCTATCTGCGACACATGCCTGGAATCGTTTCGAAAATTGCCATCAGAAATCTGCGCGCGGTGCGGCCAGCCCTGGACCGAAGGCGGCGGCTTGGATGGCGACGTCGATGGCGATGAAAGCATCTGCCGCGAGTGCCAGGAGCGAGGCTTTGCCTTCGATGCCGCCCGATGCTTTGGGATTTACGACGGGGCGCTGGCGCGGGCCATCGTCCTGATGAAATTCGAGCGGATTGAGCCGTTGGGAACGTGGTTCGCAAAGCGCCTCGCAGAGGTGGCGCAGCGCATTCCCGCCCAGTTTGCCCCCGATTTGATCGTGCCGGTCCCGCTGCACCGCACCCGGCAAAAAGAACGCGGCTTCAACCAGGTGGACCTCTTCGGCAAACCCCTGGCGAAGCGGCTTGCCCTGCCTTACCGGCCGGTGCTCCTGAAGCGGGAACGCGCCCGCCCGGACAAGCATCTCCTTCATTTTGAAGAACGTTGGGAAGCCCTACGTGGCGCTTTTGTCATACGCGAAGGCGGCCGGGTTGACAATCTGCGAATATTGCTTTTAGATGATGTTATGACGTCGGGAGCGACGCTGGACGCATGTTCTCGTGCGTTACGCGAAGCAGGCGCCAAATCGGTTGCCGGGTTGACCATCGCCCGGGCCGTGCGGCAAGGATTCCCGGTCAGAGAAAGTTTTTAGCCTGAAGGGCGCGCGATGAGCGCAAGACGACCAGAGGCGGTCGATCCCCGGGGGCGATTCGTCCCCGAAGCGGGCGGCGTGCTTGTGCCCGGCGCTTCGGGGAACCTTGGAACGCGCCACGTTAACAGCCTCACTCCCCGCCGTGCTTCCCTGATGCAGGAACCCGTCCTGGTTCTGAACGCCACCTACGAACCGATTAATGTCACCGCCGTGCGCCGCGCGATGGTGCTGCTATTGAAAGGCGTAGCCCAGGCGGAAGAGGTGCATAACGCCGAAGTGCATTCCACGGCGCATGCCCACAAGGTGCCTTCGGTCATCCGTCTGCTGGCTTACCGGCACATCCCGCAGCAGAGCCGGGCGCTCTCGCGGAAAAACATTCTGCTGCGCGACCGGAATACCTGCCAGTTTTGCGGGAAAATTTTCCCGAGCTCGGAATTGACGCTGGACCACGTGATGCCGCGTTCGCGGGGCGGCCGCTCCAGTTGGGAAAACCTGGTGGCCTGCTGCTACCGGTGCAACAACGATAAGGGCGACCGGACGCCCGAAGAGGCCGGGCTGAAACTAGCGCGGAAACCGCGGCCTTTTACGCTGCACACTTCGCGGCAATTGATGAGATTGATTGGCCATCGCGACGAACGGTGGCGTAAGTACCTGTTTTATTAAAGCTTACGCTGCATCCAAAATAATTTAAATCAGGGTAACTTTTAGGAAACCTTTTTTCCTGACGCACATCTAACCTTATAACAACCACTTCGAGGACACACCCCGGGGAGCTTGAGCCACTCACGTGGAGCAGGCTCCTCTCCTATTTTCAGCCGACTTTATTGTGATTGCGCAGGGAGAAGAATTCCTGCCTCAGGAATTCGCCGCGCGACCTGACTTCGGGAAACTTTCCAGCGCCGATTGCTCGTCGGGAAATTCCGGGAATACCTGGTAGAGCTGCGTGACCTTCAGAATCTCTTCCACCTTCGGCGCAAGCCCCACCACTTTCATCGCCCCGCCCTTTTTCACCACAGCCAGATAGTTGCGAACCAGTTCGCCGATTCCGGAACTATCCAGATAGTCGAGCCCCTTCAAATTCAAAACAATATTGTTTTCGCCCTGCCGGAGCAGGCGCTGGATTGCCTCGCGAAAGGCCTGACCCTCGAACGAGGTCAGCCGGCCGCTGACGTCCACCAGCGTGACTTTGTCGGCCTGGCGGATTTGGATGTTGAAACTCAAGGTTGGGCCCCTGTCGGAAAGCGGGATGATTTTACCCTGAATCGCAGGGAAGGCAAGGGGCTAAGCGGCGCGGCCAATTTAAATTTCTTTAACGAAGTTTATTGACGAAACATTACACGCAGTCCCCGCCGCCAGCTTTCGGCCAGCCCGACGCGAATGATCTCCATTTCCCGGTAGAGGTAGCGGTGGAGGACATCGGTTGTGGGATGAAAGCGCAGAGCGGGGGCGATGAGATACACAAGCGGAGGAGCGGGCTGCAGCTCGATGCCGGGGAAATAACCGTAGCGCGCAAAGTCTCCCTGCAATTGATGCCAGCGGATGCGGGACCAGTAGTCGGCAGCCTGCAGAGGCAAATCCACATTTTCCGTGGCTTTTAATTCCAGGATGGCCAGGCGGCGACTTCGGGTGATGCACAGCAGATCGAGGATGCCATGCTGCCTGGCAACGTGCGCGAAGACTTGTTCGTAGACATGCTCCGGATCGAGCGAGATATCGATACGGCTGACGTCCTGGTGCACCAAAGTCTGCATCCACCGCTCGGCCTGCGCGCGATACAGGGCGTGGCGGACATTGCTGGCAAGCGGGTTGCGGAAATTCTGCAGGTTGGCGATCAGTTGTTTCAGCGCGGGTTCGTTTTTATTGCGTAATTCCGCCCACGTGGAATCGCAGCCGAAGAAGACTCTGTTCTCCTGCCAGCGGGCGAAGGCGAGCCCGCGAAACCGTAAAACGACTTCCTGGGTATGCGGTGACGCGTGGGCGCGAATCGACTCCGGGCTGAGAGCGATCAGTGGCTCCAGGGCGGAAGAGGCACGGTCAAGGAGTAGCTGCGACTCGCGGTGCGGAACGAGCCAGGAAGCGACATTCCCGGTGGCGCAAGGATCGACGCGTTCCAGTGTTTCACGCTGCGGATCGAGTTCGTAGATTTCAATGCCAAGTCGCGGATCGAGCGCGCGAAGACGATTTGCGAGAATCTGCGATTTTCCTTTGGGAAGAATCAAGCGCAAGGTGGCGAGCGCAGCGCGCTTCGCGGACTGGCGGGATTTTTCCAGCCAAAGCAGTCCGTACGTAAGGCTGCTTTCGAGCGCATCCTGCGATTCGCCCTCGGAGACCGCCAGAAAAGCCACGTGCGCGGAGCCGCGTTGGAGTATTCCGCGAATGTAGATTTTGGAGAGCGAGTGTTCCAGATCCTGCGCGGCGCTGATTTTCTCCAAAGTTTCATCGGGAAATTGTTCGGCCAGGATCCGGCGCAACTGCTCGCAATACGCCTCGCGCGATAGGTCGCGGGGAGCCGGCGCATATTCCAGGCGGACGATCTCCATCCGCTCCGGCTTGGACCGGCCAAAGCGTTCCACGGCGAGAGCGAGGTGATCCTGCGAATTGCCGGTGATGGCCACGACGCGCCGCGTGACGTTGCAGTTCTCCGACCACAGGTGCAGCAGCGGCTTCTCGGAATTGCCGCGCACTTCCCAGGAAAGCGGCGTTGCCGATGTGACCCGGCTGCCGTTCTCTCGGATCTCCACCGCTCCCGGGACAAGGATATCTTGCAGGCTGGCGCGCAGGTCTTCGGCTAAATCCATGCCGACAGTCTAATATAACGCCGGCATTACTTAACAACTATTTTAAGGTATCGATTTGTACATAAGCAGGGCGCATGGAGGGTTGCTGCCTGTTCCAACTGGAGGGCACGTGATCAAAGGAAACGGAAAAGCTGCGTCGTTGGCCGGGCCCGAGCGGGGCGGAAGGGGGTGCAAGAACGCTGCGAGTTTCGCGGAGGACGACCTGCTGGAGTTCATCAAAGAATTCGAAGGTGAACGTCAAGCTTGTGATGGTCTGCTGACCGGCGGCGTAATTGAGGTCGAAGTCGAGGATGGTCACTTCCTGGTGGAGGAAATTCTCCTCGCGGCGAATGGCTTCATTTTCGATCTGGATCCTCATTCCATACATCTGCTCCGCGGCCGCCACGGGAACGGAGACGCCGGACTGCGCGGAGCGGGATGAACTGCCGGCAGGGCCTCTAAAGGCGAACCAGAACGACAAGGCAATCCCCACCACAACCAGGACGCCGAGCAGGATGTTCAGCGGCAGCGGCTTGCTTTGTTCAGGGTCCGGCTGGTTTTGCAAAATTTCCTGCATGAACTTTCCTTGCCCGCGCATCTTCAGCCGGAGAAAAAATTCAGCGGCCGACCTGCAGCCGCAGCACCAGTGGCTCCGGCAATTTCGCCTCGCGCATTCGCTTCTGCACGCCGGAAATATCATAGGGCACCCGCCAGAATTCCACGGTGTGATTGTCCAGATCGGCGATGGCAAAACCCGCGCGCGGATCGGTGTCGCGCGGCTGGCCAATGGAGCCGGGATTCAGCAAATAACGCTTCGAGTCTTCCAGGCGCAGGGCGCAACGTGCCTCATTACTGCGCGGGTGCAGAGATAAAACTTCCAGTTCGGGATCTGCGTATGCAAAGCCTCCCTGATGATGGGTGTGCCCAAAAAAAGTTACCTGGCTGGTGGAATCCAACAGGCCTTCGAGCGCTTGCGCAGGCGTGAAGACGTATTCGTCTTCATCCTGAAACGCGCCGTGTACCAAAACGACTCCTTCCGCTTCCAGCGGACCCTGCGGAAGGCCGGCGAGCCACCCCAGATTTTCATTAGAAAGTTGAGAGCGAGTCCAATTAACAGCGGCTTTGGCCACGGGATTGAAATCATCGGTGGGCATGAGCTCGGCGACGGCCTTGTCGTGATTGCCCCGAATCGTTACAGCGCCCAGTTCGCGGATGCGCGAAGTGACTTCATTTGGATCCGGGCCGTACCCCACCACGTCCCCAAGACAAATCAGGCGCTGCCAGCTTCCCTCAGCGGCGCTGAGCGAGGCATCCAGAGCGGAAAGATTTGCATGGATATCCGTAAGGACTAAAAGTCGCATCCCTGAGGTTCCGGACCTTTCCAGAGTATAGATGAACCCAGGGAAGCCTGCACGGGGCAAACCTAGGATTGCCCGGTGGCCTCTGGGGGGCGTGTCGTAAACGGCAAAAATGTATCAAAAAAACTGGGGAATGCCACGAAACATTCGCCTAGTGGGTTTCGTCTATACCAGTGCAGCCGTACTACAGGCTGTTCGGGATGGATAGAGTTTAGAAACGAAACCCCGCGGTGGCAGCCGCGGGGCCAGTGACACGCAGTCTTTCCGGCTCTTGGACCAGGAAGAAGAGGTGTCTTCATCGAGAGGCTACTCTTCGCCTGCCTGTGTGTCAATACTCCTTCCGTTTTGGACATGTCTCGGTTGACTCGCTCCTCGAAAGGAAATACACACATGAAACGCAATACGATCGTCCGCAGTCTCGCTCTCGCCGCCGCTCTGGCGCTTACGGTTCCCGCATTCGCCAAGCCCGTCGCCAAGGCGCTTGCAGTTCCGCATGCGGTAAAGTTCGGCAAAGTGGACGTAAAGGCCGGCGATTACCGCGCGATGATTGACGACAACCACATCACCCTTCTGAACGGCAAGAAAGTCATCGCGGAATCCGCGGGCCGTTGGGAAGATCGCAGCCAGAAGTCGCCCTACACCGTGATCGTCTCGAACGAAGACGGCCGCGTGCTGGAACTCCGTTTCGAAGGCAAAACCCAAGTATTCGTTCTCTCCGAGTAAGGGGAGCGCCTGTGAACTTTCCTGACACGATGCGAGGGGAGCTGTGTGCCATGGCAGCTTCCCTCCTCGTTCTCCTCTCTGGAGAACTTCTAAAATGGCAGTTCCCGGCCGTGGCTGCCGGGGAAAAATTGGCTTCACTGGTTTCCGCGCTGCACGGGAAGATCCCGCAATCCGCACTGTCCGACTGGCATTGATCCGCCGCTAGCGGATCAGCATGCAATCCCCATAACTGTAAAAACGGTACTGTTCGTCCACCGCGTGGCGGTAAGCCCGCAGAATATTCTCGCGCCCGGCGAAGGCCGCGACCAGCGCCAGCAGCGTGGATTTCGGCAGGTGGAAATTCGTCAGCAGCTTGTCCACCACGCGGAATTCGTGGCCGGGAAGCAGGAAGATCTGCGCTTCGGCGCGGCCCGCTGCAGGTAGAGTTCCCTGCCCCGCCGCCGCGGCACGCGCAGCTGCATCCTCCAGCGCGCGAACCACGGTTGTGCCGATGGCAAGCACGGGGCGGGACTTGGATTTCGCCTCGCGAATTTTGCTGGCCACTTCGGCAGAAATTTCGTACCCCTCCGAGTGAATCTTGTGCTCCTCAAGCGTTTCCGTGTGCACGGGCTGGAACGTGCCAAGCCCCACGTCCAGTGTGATTTCACACAGCTTGCAGCCTTTTGCTTTCAGCGCGCCTAAAACTTCCGTTGTGAAGTGGAGCCCTGCCGTGGGTGCCGCGACAGCCCCTGGCCGCTGCGCATACACAGTCTGATACCGCTGCCGGTCGCTGGATTCGTCCGGCCGGTCGATATAGGGCGGCAGCGGGACGTGGCCCAACCGCTCCAGATTTTCATCAACAGAAAGCGCGTTGTGCGCAGCAAATCGCACGGTGCGAATCCCCAATTCCCCGCGCGAGATTATTTCCGCCTCGAGTTCCCCTTCGCTAAACTGCACCCGCTCGCCCACCTGCATTTTCTTTCCCGGGCGCACCAGCGCTTCCCAAGTATCGCCTTCCAGTTTTCGCGCAAGAAACACTTCGACATTCCCCGACAAATGTTCACGCACAGTTTTGTTCGACGATTTTTGTGAATGCACGCCCACGCGTTTGCCGAAAAGCCGTGCCGGGATTACACGCGCATTGTTGAAAACTATGAGTTCGTTTCCGGTGAGAAAATCAGGGAATCGCGAAAATTGCGAATCTTCCAACCCGCCACTCGCGCGCTCCACAACCAGAAGTCGGGAAGCATCCCTGCGATCCAGCGGCCATTGGGCAATCAACTCGTCCGGAAGCTCATAATCGAATTCGTCGACGCGCATCGAGTTCAACTATAACAAGAACCACCAGATAGCAGGAAATGTGGTGCAACCTGCCAAGTTTGGACACAACTCAATCTCCCCCGGATTATCCATAAACATCACAAATTAATGGACATAGTTGCTGACCAAAGGGATTTAGAAAATACTTGACAGTACTGCACTAAGATTATATGCTGTTCGCACCATAACTTATGGGAGGATACCACAATGAGAACTTCAATCAGTCGTTTTGAACCTTTTCGCTCCAACTCGCTCCAAAATCAGATCAGCCGCCTCTTCAACGAGGCTTTCGAGCGTTCTTCGGACGAGTCCAGTATCACCACCTGGGCTCCGGCCGTCGACATCTTCGAAACCGAGCACGAATTGGTGGTCAAGGCCGACCTTCCGGACATCAAACCGGAGGAACTCGACATCCGCGTGGAGAACAACATCCTCACGATTCGCGGCGAGCGAAAGTTTGAGAAGAAGGTGAACGAGAGCAACTACCTGCGCGTCGAGCGCGCGTACGGTTCGTTCAGCCGCAGCTTCTCTCTGGCCAACACCGTGAACAGCGAAGCGATCAAGGCCGAATACAAGAACGGCGTGCTGACGCTGACCGTTCCCAAGCGCGAAGAGGCCAAGCCAAAGCAGATCAAGGTGAACGTGGAAGCGCCGGCAACGGCTGCGGCAGCCGCGGGCCGTTAATCTGTAAAACTGTCACCACGGCGAATCGCGCCGTGAGTTAGCATACGGGGCTGGCCGCAAAGCCAGCCCCTTTTTTTGAAGACCCTTTTTTAAGAAACGGAGTTTGCGAGGGATTTATGTTGCGTTTCGACAAGATGACCGTAAAGGCCCAGGAAGCCGTGCAGGAGGCGCAGGAGATCGCGGCGCGTCACCAGAACCAGGCCATTGAGCCGCTGCACCTGCTGGTGGCGCTCGTCGAGCAGAAGGACGGCGTGGTCCCCCCGCTGCTCGCCCGGCTGGGCATTCGCAACGAACTGCTGATGCAGGACGTGGACCGGGAGATCGGCCGGTTGCCAAAGGTGCAGGGCTTCGGCCAGCACAACATGAGCCGCGCCTTGAACGACGTGCTGGAGCGCTCCTTCGACGAGGCGGAAAAATTCAAGGACGAGTACGTTTCTACGGAACATCTGTTTCTGGCGATTGCGGCGGCGGAGAGCGATCCCGCGGGCCGCCTGCTGAAAAAGCATGGCGCATCGCACGAAGCTATTTTGCAGGCGCTGGCCGGCGTGCGCGGCAGCCAGCGGGTCACCTCGCAGAATCCGGAAACAACCTACGCGTCGCTGGAGAAGTATGCGCGCGACCTTACAGACCTGGCGCGGCGGTCAAAGCTGGACCCGGTGATTGGGCGCGACGAAGAGATTCGCCGCGTGATGCAGATTCTTGCGCGCCGCACAAAAAACAATCCAGTGCTGATCGGCGAACCCGGCGTCGGGAAGACCGCGATTGTCGAAGGACTGGCGCAGCGAATCGTCTCCGGCGACGTCCCGGATGTTTTGAAGACGAAAAAGCTGGTTGCGCTCGACATGGCCGCGCTGGTGGCGGGCGCAAAATTCCGCGGAGAGTTTGAAGAACGCCTGAAGGCCGTGCTGAAGGAAGTTTCCGAAGCCGAAGGCCAAATCATCCTGTTCATCGACGAGCTTCACACGCTTGTCGGCGCGGGCGCTGCCGAAGGCGCGATGGACGCCTCCAACATGCTGAAGCCCGCCCTCGCGCGCGGCGAATTGCGAGCCATTGGCGCCACTACGCTGAACGAATACAAGAAATACATCGAAAAAGATCCGGCACTGGAGCGGCGGTTCCAGCCCGTGCTGGTCCCTGAGCCGACGGTGGAGGACACGATTGCCATCCTGCGCGGCTTGAAAGAACGCTACGAAGTGCATCACGGTGTCCGCATCAAGGACGCCGCGATCCTGGCCGCGGCAACGCTCTCGCACCGCTACATATCCGACCGCTTCCTGCCCGACAAAGCGATTGACCTGATCGACGAAGCCGCCGCCAGCCTGCGCATGCAGATCGATTCCCTGCCAACGGAAATCGACGAAATCGAGCGGCGCATCATGCAACTGGAGATCGAACGCCAGGCGCTGCTGAAAGAAACGGACGCGCACTCCGTCGAGCGGCGCAAGCAGATCGAAAAAGAGCTGGCAAAACTGAAGGAAGATTCCAGCGGCCGCAAAGCGCGTTGGCAGGCGGAAAAAGAAGCCATCGGCAAAATCCGCAAGCTGAAGGAGCAGATCGAACAACTGAAGGCGGAGGCGGAACGCTACGAGCGCGCGGGCGATCTGGCCAAGGTCGCCGAAGTGCGTTACGGAAAGATCGCCCAGGCGGAGAAGGATCTGAACGCCGCGCAGGAGCGGTTTGCGGCGGTGCAAAAAGATTCCCCGATGTTGAAGGAAGAGGTCGACGAGGAAGATATCGCGAAACTCGTGAGCAAGTGGACGGGAATCCCGGTCGGCCGCCTGCTCGAAGGCGAAGCGCAGAAACTGGTCCACATGGAAGAGCGCCTGCGGCAGCGCGTGGTGGGCCAGGATGATGCGCTATCGCGCGTGGCAAACGCCGTGCGGCGCAGCCGCGCCGGACTTTCCGATGCCAAGCGGCCGATCGGCTCCTTCATTTTTCTGGGGCCGACGGGCGTGGGCAAAACCGAATTGGCGCGGGCGTTGGCCGAGTTTTTGTTCGACGACGAAAAGTTGATGATCCGCATCGACATGTCCGAGTACATGGAGAAGCACTCGGTCTCCCGCTTGATCGGCGCGCCTCCAGGCTATGTCGGCTATGAAGAGGGCGGACAACTGACGGAGCAAGTTCGACGCCACCCGTATTCCGTGATTCTGTTCGACGAAATCGAGAAGGCAAATCCGGATGTCTTCAACGTGCTCTTGCAGATTCTGGAAGACGGTCGCCTGACCGACGGCAAGGGCCGCACTGTGGATTTCCGCAACACGGTCCTGGTGATGACCAGCAACGTTGCCTCGTCCGCGATTTTCGAACTTTCCGAAAAAGATCCGGAGCGCGCTCGCAAAGAAGCCATGGAAGCATTGCGTGCGTCCTTCCGGCCGGAGTTCATCAACCGCATTGACGAGATCGTGATTTTCAACCCGCTTGGAAAAGAGCAGTTGGCGAGCATCGTCAAGCTGTTGCTCAAGAGCGTGGAAAACTTGCTCGCGGAGCGGCAGATTACGCTGGACATCACTCCGGCGGCGATCGAAGTGCTCCTGCGCGAGGGTTACGATCCCGCGTACGGCGCGCGGCCGCTGCGGCGGACGATCCAGCGGCTGATTCAGGATCCCCTGGCCATGCAAATCCTGGAAGGAAAAGTTTTGCCGGGAGACCGCGTGCGCGTGGATCGCGACGCCCAGAAAGAATCCATGCGATTCGAGCGCGTGACAGCAAAGCAGCCGGCGGCAGCGGGAAAGAAATAACGCAATGGGGGATGCGGGCGAGTGGAGCGCAGGTTGACGCTTCCTGCTCCCCCTCCCATACTGAAATTTCCTGCGGTTTGCTACGTATTCATAGGAGAAGGCCAACTACATGAAAGTCTTACGTACCGGGGCGATTTTGATTTTGCTGAGCATGCTGCTCGTAATTGCGGGCGGCGCGATCGGCGGGCGCGGCGGCTTGCAGATTGGGCTGGCGATCGCCGTGTTGATGAATTTCTCATCGTACTTTTTTTCGGACAAGATTGCGCTGGCTTCCAGCGGCGCGCAGCCGGTTACCCGCGAACAGTTGCCGCGACTTTACGACGTGATGGAGCGGCTGGCTGCCAAAGCGAGCATCCCTGTACCGAAACTTTACGTCGTGCCGGACATGGCGCCAAATGCCTTTGCGACGGGAAGAAATCCAAATCACGCTTCGGTAGCAGTCACACAGGGGCTGCTCGAAATCATGAACGACGACGAACTGGAAGGCGTGATCGCACACGAGCTTTCGCATGTCCGCAATTACGACATCCTGGTGACCTCGGTTGCGGCCACCATCGCGGGAGCGATCACCCTCATGGCTTCGATGGGAAAATGGGCCATGATTTTTGGCGGGTTCGGCAGGGACCGCGATGACGACCGCGGCGGCGGCGGAATTTCCGCGCTGCTGATGATCTTCCTGGCTCCCTTTGCCGCTCTGCTACTGCAACTGTTTTTGTCTCGCACACGCGAATATTCCGCCGATGAAACGGGGGCCCGCATGGTGGGCCAGCCGTACGGGCTGATCAGCGCTTTGCAAAAACTGGGAACGTACAACAAGAAGATCCCGACCACGTCCATCTCACCCAGCACTTCCGCGCTCTGCATCGTGAAGCCCATGTTCGGCGGAGAGACACTCTCCTCGCTGTTCAGCACCCACCCTCCCCTGGAAGACCGCATCGCCGCCCTGAAGCAGATGGTGAACACACCTCTACGCTAGTCGACGTGGCCGACGAACGAACCCAATGCATCCAATGCGGCGTAAAGTTTTCTCTTACGAATTGTGGGGGCATCAGGTATAGACGGGGCAGAATCTCTCTAAATTGCTGCCTTTCATATAGTTAGAGAAGATGCTGCTCTTTGACCCGGTTTGGCGAGGCAGGTGCACTGTCACTTCTACCAGTCCGGGGGGATTGGGGCTTTATCCGGGGGAGAAGTTATGAGCTGTCGAGACACTATCCATTTGATTTGCATGTACTTAGAGGGAAAGCTCTCGCCTGGTGTGCAAGGCGAGATTGAGCATCATCTGCAAGACTGCCCGGACTGCCGTCTGGTTCTGGACGCCGCGACTACCACTTTGGATCGCTACTTTGGGCTTCCGAAGGAAGCTACTGACTCGCAAGCGGCCTGAGTTAGTCACATAACACATTTTTTTGTAATCATTTACGGGCAGGAAGACCGGTTTTCTTCCTGCCCGATTTTTTTTTGACCTGACCCCAAAATGCAGTCTTCACCGGATTGATGCTTCTGTAAAAATTGCGCTTGCCTCGCCGAACCTGTAATCTTTACTAGTACTAGAACTATACAAGTCGAACCTCCAAGATGCCTTCGCTACCCTTAACCCATTCTCATTCAGCGGCTTATGAACCTGACCGGGGGGCCCCAAAGTTTGGTTCTGGGAGTGCCCATCTTCCCTACAAGCGGCGAGTCCGCCTATAAAAGGAGATGACGTACATGAGCGAGTTTCAGGAATCCACGACGCAAGCAGCGGCACCCCGGTGGGTAGGCCTCGCGATTGCGGCATTGGGGGCAACCTCCCTTCTTGGCATTGGTATCGGTTGGAGCGCCCTGAACCAGGGGAAACAGACTGAGCAGAACGTGCAAGCCTCGGTGAAGCAGCAGAACGACGCATTGATGCAGCGGCTTGCCAAGAGCGACGACCAGAACCAGCAGCTCCAGAGCGACCTGAAGGTCGTAACGGACAAGCTGAACGTGACCCAGGAAGAACTCGACCGGGCCCGCAAGATCAGCAAGTCCTCGGTTGTGGCCTACAACAAGAAGCTTTCCGAGGTGAACACGCAACTCGGCACGAAAGCCAACATCGAAGACGTCAACAAGCTGAGCGGCGACGTCACGGGCGTGAAGAACGACCTCGACGAAACCAAGGGCAAGCTCGAACGCGCCAGCGGCGACATGGGCGTGATGAGCGGCCTGATTGCGCGTAACCACGACGACCTGGAAGATCTGAAGCGTCGCGGCGACCGCAACTATTTCGAATTCACCATCCAGCGCGCCAAGACTCCGCAGCACGTCGGGCCGGTGGCCATCGCGTTGAACAAGACCGATTCGAAAAAGTCCAAGTACACGATCACGGTTCTGGCCGACGACAAGTCCATCGAAAAGAAGGATCGGACCGCAGGCGAGCCGGTGCAGTTCTACGTGAAGGGCACGGGACGCAATTCTCCTTATGAAATCGTGGTGTTCGACGTGAGCAAGAACACCATTACTGGTTACCTCTCCACTCCGAAAACGGCCGGAGCGGCAACCGCAGCCACGAATACTTCCGGACAGTAACAAGAAGCCTGGTGGACAGGTTTGCTTCCTTGAGAGCGGGAGCGAAAGGGGAGGGTCGAAAGATCCTCCCTTTTTTCTGTCCAGAGTTGGGGCGCTACATCCAATTACAACTCTGGACACATCGTTGATAGTTGTGCCACCCTAAAGGGCGCCCTGACGGGGACGAAAATGAAGCTGAATTTCAGGAGGGGAATAAACATGAAAGTTAAATTCGCAGCAGGTTTAGCACTCACTCTTTGTACAGCGGTCCTCACTTTGGGAGCCGACGGCAGTTGGACGGGATACATTTCCGACAGCGCCTGCGGAGCCAAAGGCGCAAACGAGAAGCATGCGGAATGCGCCGCGAAGTGCGTGAAGGAAAAGGGAGCAAAGTATGTCTTCGTCAACGATGCGGACCACAAGGTCTACGCCATTGACGCACAGGACAAGGTTGCGGCCCATGCCGGACACCACGTCACCGTGAAGGGCAGCGTGGACGGCGAAAACCTGAAGCTCGCCAGCCTCGAAATGGCCAAGTAAGCTTCGCAATAATTTACTGAGGAGAGGGGCAGGACTTCGGTCCTGCCCCTTTTTTGTGCGTTGGCGGATTTCTCTCCCTGCGAGCGGCAATTCGAAGAACGCAACGAGGCAGAAGTCATGAGTTCAGGAGATTTTGGTGTCGTATGATCCTGTGCGCGGAGTCACGGGCAGGTCAGGGTGGCTGAGCTGGCGGTGCGGCATGGGTCTGTTTCAAAATCGGAAATCATTTAATCTTGGGTTGTATTACAGCGTGGGATGAATACGAAAGAGGGGCGGGGTGGAGGGGTCGCACTCCGGGTATGCTGGAGGGTCCTTCCGATTGAACGGCTGCTTTTGGGCACGGCTAATGGTGCAGCAGGTCCGAGATACCCGAGACTATGAAAGCAACTCCCACAACAACGAAAAAAGTCCTAGCCAACCAGTTGGGTTTTTCGCTTGGCCGACGCATAAGGTTCAATACAATGGCCACAACTCCCATAAATATTTGAAAAATCCCTGTTGCCCGTGTCGGGCTGTTAGTAATGCCGATGTCAGAAAACCCCGACAGTATGAACACAACTCCCACTAAAACAAAAATGGTCCTGCCCAGCCACTTGGGCATTGGCTTTTCGTCTGGCCGGGGCCGACGCATGAAGGCGGGATAAAATGCATCGGCAAGGAACCCGAATACGATGACCACGATTCCCACAACTATTTGAATTATCCCTGCTGCCACGGGTGCTATCTCCTTATCCGGGGCCGCCAAGACCACTGCCGATGGTCACATATCCGCCTACGCCACCGGCGATGTTGCCTTCGCCTGCTTCAGCAAACGCGCTGACTGACCCAGAGGTGGTTACCAGCCTTGGGTGGCCGTTTCTTTCCTCGAAGTTTGCCAAGGCCGGCGGCACTCAACTTTCAAAAGGTTCACTGAGTTTGGCGTGGCCGAGAGCCACTCAGCCCGTAGTAAGCGATATAGAGGTAGCAAACGGCCGGCAGAATGAAGGCGTGGTGCAGGCCAATGGCGGGCATATCCGCCAGGGTACCGAACAGCAGCGGGATGATCGCGCCGCCCACGATCGCCATTATGAGAAGCCCGGAACCGTTTCCCGTCAACGGCCCCAGCTCGGCGATGCCCAGCGTAAAAATACTGGGGAACATGATGGAGTTGAAAAAGCCGACGAGAATAATGCTGGCCATGGCCACATGGCCGGTGGTTAGCATCGACGTCAAAACAAGCGCGCACGCACAGAACGCGGCAATTCCCAGCATAGTTCCTGCCTTAACCTTCTGCAGGATTGCGGACCCGATGAATCGCCCGACCATCGCCCCGCCCCAGTAGTACGCCACCAGCTTTGCCCCCTGCGTTTCCGGAAGATTCCCAATCTCGCGCAACTGGAAATACTTGATCAAGAACGTCCCAATCGCGACCTCCGCGCCGACATACACAAAAATTCCCACAACTCCCAGGATGAGATGCCGGTATTTCCACAAGCTGACTCCGGGTGTTTTTCCTTTCCTCTGCGCCTGGGGAATCGCCGGCAAACGCAGGAAATAGATAACCACGGCAAGCGCGACCAGCAGCAGGCCGATAAAGATGTACGGCATTTTGACCGAAGAGGCTTGCTCCACTTTGTAAGCCTGCAACGCTCCCGGTGAAAGCAGGCTGAGTTCCGCGGCGCTCTTTGCGGTAGTCGTAAGGATCAGCATTCCGCCGATCAAAGGACCAATCGTGGTGCCCAGAGAGTTGAACGCCTGGGTGAGATTCAAACGGCTCGACGCTGTCTTTGCCGGGCCAAGAACAGCCACATAAGGATTCGCCGCAACCTGAAGAACGGTGATACCCGCCGCCAGCACCACCAACGCCCCTAGGAATAGGTTAAAAGAGGCGGCCGTCGCCGCCGGGATAAACAGAAACGCGCCCGCGGCCATGGTCAGCAGCCCGACCACAATGGACGTTTTGTAACTGGTGGCGTCAATCAATTTCGCGGCGGGAATAGAAAAAATAAAGTAGGCAAAAAAGAAAGCGAACTGCACCAAACTGGCCTGCTTGTAACTCAGATTGAAAATGGACTGAAGGTGCGGGGACACGATGTCGTTCAATACCGTGCAAAATCCCCACATGAAAAAAAGCGAAGTGAGGGTGATCAACGCCCCGGTCTGGGTCTTCTGTGCTCCGCCGGGGTCGAACGACGGCTGTGCGGTAGTGGTTTCCATTTTGCGGTTTCCCAATTCTCCCGATAACAGCGTAAATTCAAATGCCGTGATAGTGCCACACTGCGGGGCAAGGGAGAAATCGTTTCTGGAAGAAATTGCCTGAGGGGAAATGGC
>DATHOY010000127.1:0-20276 GCA_035484435.1 Vulcanimicrobiaceae bacterium
GAAAACCCAGGAGAAAGAAAAGCGTCCCGGCGGTGGAATCGCCGATGGGAACACGGAACGCCAGCGCAAGGCCCATGGCCATGCCGGGGAAATTTACGAGGTCGGGAAGAAGGCGGACGAGGAAATCGGTGACGACCAGGACGATGATCAGGCAGGAGAAGATGAGCCATTTCAGTGTGAGGAGGCTGATGCCGAACTCGTACCAGGTGAGGACGAAGACCAGGCCGGTGGTGAATTCGACCAGCGGGTACATCGGGGAGATGGGCAAGGCGCAATTGCGGCATTTGCCGCGAAGGAGCAACCAGCCAAAGACGGGGATGTTGTCGTAGGGCTTGATCGGATTTAGGCAGCGCGGGCAGCGGGAACCCGGCGAAACAATCGAGACGCCTTCTGGAATGCGAGAGATGCAGACGTTCAGAAAGCTGCCGATGACGATGCCGAAGAGAAAGAAAAAGAAGGGAATCACAGTTTCGACTGTGCCACAGGCGAGGAGGAGGCTCAACGCGGCGTGCGGCGGAGCGTGTCGCATGGCTAACGGCTGGACGCGGTTTGGGGAGCACGCGCGTGTTCGTTAAACTGGAAGACTATGGCGATGAGCAGGTACGAGCATTGGATACGGCGCTATGAGCATCGGCGCTGGGCGACCGACGATAACCGGATGGTGCGGCCGTTTGAGTGGGGGTTGGAGCACTTGCCGGAAGTGGCGAGTGGCGAGTGGCGAGTGGCGAGCGAACCACGGAATTGGAATGGGGACGATCCACGCGCTTTCTTGAAAAACTATTCCCGGGAGGCTATTGAGCGGAGTGCGGAATGGTATGCGGCGGCGGAGGTGCGGGATTACCAGTTGGATGCGGAAAATGTGCTGACGTTTACGAGTCCGGTGAAATCGCCGTGGCCGGAGAACAATACTGTGCATGGGCAATTTTTCCCGGCCCGGAAGCATGGGCCGGCTGTGCTGGTGCTGCCGAACTGGAATGCCAAGTGGCATGGACAGGTGGCGCTTTGCCACTGGCTGCAGCGAATGGGCATTTCGGCGATGAAGATGAGTTTGCCATATCACGACCGGCGGATGGCGAAGGGACACGAGCGGGCGGATCAGTTGGTGGGGCCGAATATCGGGTTGACGCTAGCCGCGAACCGGCAGGCGGTGAAGGATGCGCGGGCGTGTTTGAGCTGGCTGGAGGAGCGCGGTTATACGCGGCTGGGAATTCTGGGTACGAGTATCGGATCGTCGGTGGGCTACATCACGCTGGTGCACGATAAGCGTGTGCGGGCGGGGGGATTTTTTCACGTGTCCACTTATTTTGCCGACGTGGTGAGCAAAGGAATGACGACGAATCACGTTTGGGAAGCGTTGCGGCATGAAGTGAGCGTGGACGAGTTGCGCGACTATTGGGCGCCGGTGAGTCCGATGCCTTATGTGGAGCGGGGCATGGGGGCGAACCGGAATACGTTCATGGTTTACGGGAAGTATGATCCGACGTTTTTGCCGGAATTGACGCACGAGATGCTGGGAGCTCTGCGGAAGAGCGGAGCGGAGACGCGGACGTTGGAGTTGCCGGTGGGGCACTATTCGCTGGAGTTGGCGCCTTTCAGTTACATTGCCGGCTGGCGGATGTTTACTTACTTTCTGGAAGCACTGGCATAAACCTGAGAAAAAGATTTAACGCAGAGGACACTGAGGTCGGAGCGCAGAGGTCACGGAGGCGCCACCTAGTGGAGGATTTTGGCGATCGAGCCTTCGTGGACTAGGGCGGCGACGGTGTTGATGTCTGGCGCTAGCGGACGGTCGGCCGTGACTTTGGGCGAGGCGGCGCGGACGGCGTCGTAGGCTTTCTTGGCTAGCGCGCCGGTTTGCAGCGGGGCGAGCAGGTCGATGCCTTGGCAGGCGCAAAGCAGTTCGATAGCGAGTATGTGGCGGAGATTGAAGAGCATGCGTTCGAGGCGGCGGGCTCCGCTCATGCCCATGCTGACGTAGTCCTCTTGATTACCTGAAGTGGAAATCGAATCAACGGAATGCGGAGTGGCGAGCGCGCGGTTTTCGCTGGTGAGCGCGGCTGCGGTGACCTGCGCGATCATGAAGCCGGAATTCAGGCCTGGGTCGGGCGTCAAAAATGCCGGTAGCATGCTGGTGAGCGGGTTGGTCATCTGCTCGACGCGGCGTTCGGCGATGCCGCCGAGAGTGGCGATGGCGATCGCGACTTGATCCGCGGCCATAGCGAGCGGTTGGCCATGAAAGTTTCCGCCGCTGACGATGTCGCCTTGGCCGTCGAAGGGTTCGTTTGCTGGCCGGTCTAAAGTCCGGCCACTACAAAAGACTAGCGGGTTGTCGGTTGCACTGTTTAGTTCGACCATTGCCATTTCGCGGGCCTGGACTAACGAATCGCGGACAGCGCCGTGGACTTGCGGCGTGCAGCGGAGGCTGTAGGCGTCCTGCACGCGGGTGTCTTTGTCGGGCGCGCGGTGGGATTCGCGGATTTGGCTGCCTTCGTTGAGGTGGGCGAGGTTGCGGGCGGTTTTCCCGGCTCCGGCGTAGGCGCGGGCATGCATGATGCGTGCGTCGAACGCGCCCGGGCTGCCGCGGAGGGCGTCGAGGGAAAGAGAAGCGGTGACGTCGGCGGTGTCGGCGAGGGTGTCGGCTTCGAGGAGCGCGAGACTTAGCAGGGCGAGCATGCCTTGCGTGCCATTCAGCAGCGATAGACCTTCTTTTGCTTCGAGACCAACGGGGGTGATGCCGGCGCGTTTCAGTGCTTCGGCGCCGGAGAGCTTTTCGTGCTTGAGATGCGCTTCGCCTTCAGCGATGACCACTTGTGCGAGGTGCGCGAGAGGCGCGAGGTCGCCGGAGGCACCCACAGATCCCTGCGACGGAATTACCGGGTGCACACCGGCGTTCAGCATGGCGCAGAGCGTTTCCACTACGACGGGGCGGACGCCGCTTAGGCCCTTGGCGAGGGCGTTGGCGCGGAGAAGCATCATCGCGCGGGTTTCCGGTGTCGAGAGAGGTGTGCCAATTCCGCAAGCATGCGAGCGGACGAGATTCACTTGCAATTGGCGAACCTGTTCGGCGGAGATGCGGACGGAGGCGAGTTTGCCGAAGCCGGTATTAATGCCGTAGGCGGTTTCGTTGGCGGCGACGACGCGATCGACTACGGCTCGGGAGGCTTTCATGCGGGTTACCGCGGCGGGGGAGAGCGAGACGGATTCATTTTGCAGGGCTACGGCGTAGAGCTGATCGAACGTGAGGTCATTTCCGGTCAGGAGGATGGTCATAGGAAGAGTTTAAAGTTAATCGTTTAAAGTTGAAAGTTTTGCAAGTGAAGAAGAGAGAGAAAAAAGGATTTATCGCGGAGAAGGAGGGGAGGAGGCGCAGAGGGCGCAGAGAAGTGGGGATGCGGAAGGCCGGAACAGAAGGCGGCCTAAAGTCGCCCCTACACGGAGGGGCGCGGGATTATGGAGAGGGCTGAGCCAGGGAGAGGAAGGCGGTTTTGTATTTATCGGGGAAATGTTTGACGTGGCCTGCGCGGTTGCAGGCTACGTGGATGGTGTGGCCTGTGGCCAGGAGTTTGTTGTCGCTCTGGCGAAGGAGTTCGTAGCCGAATTTCAGGGTGCGGTTTTTTGCTTCGAGGATGGTGGTGCGGACTGTGAGGAGTTCGTCGTAGCGGGCGGGGTGGTGGTAGCGGCAGTGGACGTCTGCGACGACGATGAAGGTGTCGTCTTCGCTTTCCATGAGTTTGTAGTCGAAGCCGAGGGCGCGCATCAGCTCGACGCGGCCGACCTCGAACCAGATCAGATAATTCGAGTGGTACACCACGCCCATCTGGTCGGTTTCTGCGTAGCGCACACGGATGGTGACATCGTGATGAGTCTGCATGAGAGCAGGGAATAGTATGCCGGAAGAAAGCCCGGGAGTCGAAATGGCGGAGTCTGTAGCTCAGGCCTCTCAGGCCTGAGGGTTTTCAAATGGGCAAGCTTGGTTGCTGGCGTATTGAAAGGCCTCACCCCTGAAGGGGTGAGCTACAGCTATTGCTTTTCCGTGCCGTCCTGCCAGATGGGTTTTCGTTTTTCAAGGAAGCTGGCGATGCCTTCCTTGAAGTCGGGGGTGGAACGCATGTGGGCGTTTTCGAGGATGGCGCGCTCGAGGTCGGCGTCTAGGGTGGCGGAGGCGGCGGAGACGAGCAGGCGTTTGGCGCGAGTGACGCTTGCAGGGCTGGCGGCGATGAGCAGTTCGGCGAGTTCGTTCACGCGCTGCGTCAATTTGTCGGGGGAGACGATTTCGTTGACGAGGCCGAGCTCTTTAGCTTCGGGAGCTTCCACCAAGCGGCCGGTGAGTAAGAGATCGCGGGCGCGTTTTTCGCCAATCTGGCGGGTCAGGAAAACGGAGACGATTGCCGGGAGAAAACCGATTTTCACTTCGGTGTAGCCGAATCTGGCTTCTGGGACGGCGATGGTGAAATCGCAGAGGGTGGCGATGCCGCAGCCTCCGGCGAGGGCGTGGCCGTTGACGGCGGCAATCAGGGGCTTCGAATAGCTCCAGATGCGGCGAAACAGTTTGGCCATGCGGCGGGAATCTTCCTGATTTTCGGACGGTGATTGGGTGGCGATGGCTTGGAGGAGAGAGAGGTCCATTCCCGCGCAAAAAACTTTCCCCGCACCGGTGATCACTACAACCCGCGCGTGGGTTGTCTCGACCTCGTCGAGCGCCGATTGCAGGTCGGCGATCATCTGGGTATTGATGGAGTTGCGTTTCTCGGGGCGGTTCAGGGTGATCGTGGCGGTGTGGCCGGTGGATTCCAGCAGCAGCGTTTCATAGGGCATTGAGCGAACCCCTCACGATGGGTATATCGTTTGCCAAATTTTTGGAAATTGCAAATGTTCGGATTCCGATTTCCGCGGCATTCCCAAAATCCGCTACAATCTTCCCGCGAACTCAATGCCCCCGACCACTCAATTCCGGCTCGTCCTCGTAACGTGTCCCACCCTCCCCGAAGCCCGCAAAATCTCCCGCTTTCTCGTCCAAAAACGCCTAGCCGCGTGCGTCAACATCCAAATCTCCCCTGTGGAATCGATCTACCGCTGGAAAGGAAAAATCGAAACGGCCCGCGAACATGTTCTTCTGATTAAAACCACCGCTCACCGCCTGAAATCCCTCGAAAGGGAAGTCCTCCGCCTCCACTCCTACGACACTCCCGAGTTCCTCGTCCTGCCCATTTCCTCCGGCTCGGCAGCCTATATGATGTGGCTGGTCTCCAGTTTGCAAAATCGCGACAGCTGAATCATTCGCGTTGCGCAATCCTGTCTTATCTCCGCTACTCTTGTTTCATCACTCTCTCACAGAGGTACCATGGGCATCTTTGACAGGCTTCTCGGCAAAAAGCCCGACTATGACCGGTTCGCGCAGGAATTTATCCGTGCCCTCCAGGCCGCGGGTGCGCGCGAGGTTCAACACAGCGCTGCCGACCATTCCTTGCGCATCGGATCAGCCAACACAACGTTTTACTTGGACAATGCCTTCCGCGACTATCTTGCCGCACAGCCTTCGGAACGCGCCCGCGTGATCCAAGGTTACGTCAGATCTTTCTCGGGCAGGACGGACGTCCCCAACGACTACAACTCCTCCAAAGCCGCCCTCCTACCGATTGTTCGCGATCCGGCCTATTACAGTCTTTCCCGCCTCACCCTCGAAGCAAGAGACGCTAATCTCTCCAAGATTAATTTTGTGACCAGGGAGATCGCACCTGGACTCTGTGTCGCAATTGCTCACGACACCCCGGCCAATATTCTCACTACAGGAGCTACGCAACTGGAAACCTGGAACGTATCTTTTGACCAGGCCTTCGACCAGGCGCTTTCCAACCTCCGCGAAAAATCCGACCCGCGCAAACTCAAGCAGCTTTCTCCTGGTTTGTATGTCGGAGACTGGGGAGATTATTACGACACCGCCCGGATATTGATACCGGATATGTTTCACCGCTTGGGCCTGAACGGCGATCCGTTGGTATTCCTCCCCAATCGGAGCATTCTCTTTGTGACCGGTGCGTACGAAACGGCTCTCCAGGCCGTGATTCTCAAAAATTCTTTCCCCATACATTTCGAAGAGGGTCACGCTCTTTCTCCGAATTTTTACGTGCATTCTGGCGGAAAATGGCAACTATTTGTTTCGTCCGACCCGGTAGTCGCGGCGGAAGCGCGTTCCTTTAAGTACCGCCGGGACGCCATGGACTACGACCAGCAGAAGAAGGATCTGGAAACCATAAACAAAAAGAAAAAGATCGATATTTTCGTCGCCTCCTGTCAGTTGCTGAAACGCAAGGACGAATCCCTATTTACCCGCTGCGTCTGGACTCGGGGCGTGGACAGTCTGTTGCCCGTCACCGAAAGCCTGGTTTTGTTGTTGGATTTACAAACCAAAGAACTGCTTGACCTTCCGTGGGAGAAAGCGTTTCCAACTCTATCGCCACTTCTCGAAAAAGTCCCGGATCTCATTCCTGTCCGTTATCGGGCCAAAGTTTTCCCCGGCCCTGACGTAATTCAGGCTCTCCGCAACTTGAAATCTAGTTAGTTCACGCTTCTTTGGCGTTTGGACTTCCCGGTCAGACGTAGAGGAGCGCTTGATCCAGATCCCCAATAATATCTTCCACGTCCTCAATTCCCACGCTCAGCCGCACCAGGCTATCGGTGATCCCCACCGCGTCACGCACTTCCTTGGGCATCGAAGCGTGCGTCATCTGTGCCGGCAGCGAAATCAACGACTCGACTCCGCCCAAGCTTTCCGCTAGCGCGCAGATCTTCACCTGGTTCAAAAATCGCCGCGCCGCTCCCTCATCTCCCAAATCAAACGCAATCATCGCGCCTGGCCCTTTCTGCTGCTTCCGCGCCAGGTCATGCTGCGGGTGCGTCGGCAGTCCAGGGTAATGCACCTTGCGCACCTTCGGATGCGCATCCAGATGCCGCGCCACCGCCAAGCCGTTCGCGTTATGCTGGAGCATCCGCACCGCCAGCGTCTTCAGCCCGCGCGAAACCAGGAAGCAATCCATCGGTGCAAGCCCCGCCCCGGACGACCGCTGCAGAAAGTAAATCTTCTCCGCGTCTTCCGGCCGCGTCAGGACGACCGCCCCGCCTGTCGCGTCGCTGTGTCCGTTCATATACTTTGTCATCGAGTGGACCACAATGTGCGCGCCCAGCTCGATCGGCCTCTGCAGATACGGCGTCATAAAGGTGTTGTCCACCACCAGCGTCGTTCGCCGCTCGTTCGCCAGCTTCGCCATTGCCGCGAGGTCTGTAATCCTCAGGGTTGGATTCGTCGGCGTCTCGATGTACAGCATCTTCGTGTTTGGCCGCATCGCGCCCAGCACCACCGCCGCGTCCGTCGTGTCCACAAAACTGAATTCCAATCCAAAATGCACCAGAAGCTGTGTCGAGAGCCGGTACACGCCGCCGTACACCGCTTCCGACAGCACCACGTGATCTCCCGGGCGCAACAAGCGGAACACTGCGTCAATCCCCGCCATCCCGGAAGTAAAGACGTACGCCGCGTGGCCGCCTTCCAGTTTCGCTACCGTGCGCTCCAGCGCTTTACGGTTCGGATGATTCGTCCGTGCGTAATCGTAGCCGCCCTTCGATTTCCCTAATTCCTCATAGACATACGTCGACGTCTGATAGATCGGAGCAACCACCGCCCCTGTCGACGGATCCGGCTCCTGGCCCACATGTATCGCATTCGTGGCAAATCCCATGTCTTCTCCTCAGCTTCAACCGCGCTCCGTAGCCCATCATACTTACAAGACCCAGCGCAGCGAGTCAAATTTTCCGGTAAGTCCATACGTAAATCAATTCAACAACTTACCCCGAGTATTTCTTTTATTTTTCAAACCACTCAAGCAGCTTGACCCGCGCACATTTTCCCGCCACCATATTCAAGAAACAGCCATGCAACTTTCCAGGTTTTCTCGCTCAACTCGCCTTGCTTTGGTCCTATTCGCCGCGTGTGTTGCCGCGTCCGCCCAACAATCTCCGGCTTCCAAGGAGACACCGGCGCAAGCGCCAATTCCTCGTCTCACCATTGAAATCACCGGCGGCGATGGCGACAAGCCCATCGAAAATGCGAGCGTCTATCTTAAAACGCAGGAAGATCGTTTAATCAAAGACAAAAAAACCGAGCTCAACGTGAAGACCAACATGCAGGGCGTCGCCCACGTTCCGCAGCCCCCCCTCGGCCGCGTGCTGATTCAAGTTGTTGCGGAAGGCTGGAAGCCCTACGGACATTGGTACGAGATCACAGACTCCAAGCAAGTCGTCAAAATTCACCTTGACCGCCCGCCGAAGTGGTATTAAAGTTTGCCGGACTTGCCGTCTGATGTGTTTCACACAATTGTTCCACGGAATTTCTTTCTTCCCGTCCATTCTGGTGCAAAAGTTTTCCGTTTCGGACTTCTTTCCACTGAAATTATTTGTGCTTTTCTGCCAACAACTCTGTGTCCTTCGTCACTCCGCTTGAAAATGTTCGCGCCCACGCGTCGCAAATTCCGCGCATTGCACTACAATTGTGCAATCCGTATCATCGTGTTGAATTTTGCGGAGTTAACCCCGGCGTGACCGCTGCTTTCCACAAGGTTATCAACATTCATGTGCAAAACTTCATCGTGCAGAAATAATTCTTGCTGCAGTTCGGCACTCTTCGTGCTACAAGTCCGCCCGTTTCTCTTTTGACCCGCTCCATTTCCGGTGCTACATTCCTAATTATAGAAATTTCTATGCCAGACAATTACGACGGTCCTTTTTCTCTCCTGCGGATGTTCTGGGGCAATCTCGCCTCGCGGCCGTTGCGTTGTGCGCTCAGTATCCTGGCCATCTCCATTCAAGTGGTTCTAGTCCTTTTGATCGTTGGTCTCACCAGCGGCATTGTCTCCGAGTGGGGCAAGCGCGTGGAGGGCGTCGGCGCCGATCTTCTTGTCCAGCCTCCCAACTCCTCCATCTTCTTCGCCTTCGCCAGCGCCGTCATGCCGGAGTCGCTTGGCGATCAGGTTGCCAAACTCCCTGACGTTGATGAATCCGCTCCCACGCTCATCCTTTCCGACCCCAAAAGTCTCATCATCATCTACGCCATCGACTACAAACGCTTTAATGCGCTCAGCCAGGGATTTATTTTTCGTGACGGCGGCCCCTTCCAGGCTCCGGACGAAGCCCTCGCCGACGACATCATCGCTCAGACCCGCCACATCAAAGTTGGCGACGTAATCACTCTCTCCAACCACTCCTTTACCATTTCCGGCATCGTTGCCCACGGCAAGGGCGCCCGCTTCTTCATCCCTCTTAAAACCGGCCAGGACATCCTCGGGGCCGAAAATCACGTTTCTCTAATCTTCGTCCGCAGCAAAGGCGACACCGAAGCCGCGCGCGCTGAAATCCTAAAGCTTGATCCGCAAAACCGCATACGCTCCATGTCCGAATATGTCTCGCTTATGAACTCGTCCAACTTGCCGGAACTGAAGCCCTTCATCAAGACCATGGTTGGACTGGGCATCGTCATCAGCTTCCTTGTGGTCCTGATGAATATGCACACCATGATCCTGGAGCGCACCCGTGAAATCGGCATCCTCAAGGCTCTCGGCTTTTCCCGCTTCGACGTCGTCAAAATGCTTCTCGGCGAAACCCTCTTCCTCACCATCGCCGGCAGCCTCATTGGCATCGGCATCACCTTCCTCACCGAAGCGATCCTCAAACAAACCAATCCGGGCCTTTCCATCCTTCTCACCCCCGGCTGGGTTGCGGGGTCCGTCGGCCTCGCCATCATTGGCGCCTCCCTCGGCGCCGCCATCCCGGCGCTGCGCGCCTCCAGCGTCGACCCCGTAGAAGCTTTGGCCTACGAGTAACCAGTAGCACAGGCTTCAGCTTGTGTTCTTGGGTTACTCTTCTCTGCGCCCTCTGTGCGCTCTGTGTTAAAATCTTCTCTTCGCTTTTGCACACGCTTCCACAACCCCCCGATTGCATTCCCCATCTGAACTTGATATGAGATTCCCACACGGAGCCGCCCGAACTCCAACCTCGGGCCTTACTCTCTTCCATCCTTGAAGGAGCAACGCATGAAACGCAGTTGGCACGTCTTCGCAATTTGTGCGGCAATCTCGCTTGCCGCCACTTCGTCCTGCTACGCGCAGATGGGCATGGACATGTTCAAGCGGCCCTCGATCACCAAAGTTTTCCACCCGGTGGTTGGCAAAGGCGCCGTGTATCTGGACACCGATAAAGACGGGAAGACCTCCCGCACCAGCGAAATTGCCGTCGTCGCCAAGGAATCGTTCGAAGGCAAGGAAGGTTTCTGGATGCAAATTTACTCCACCGATTCCCAGGGCAAAGCCTTCGTCGGCAAAAGCCTCATCACCCCGGGCGATTTTGAATTCCACCGCATGATCATCCAGCCTCCGGGCCAGCAAGCCATGGAAATTCCGATGAAGATGAATGCCGCACGCAAAGAAAAAATAGAAGAGCATGCCGCCGAGTGGCACTCCGTCGGCACCGAGTCCGTCACCGTCCCCGCCGGCACCTTTTCCTGTGAACACTGGCGCAACGACAAGACTCACGCCGAGATCTGGACCAGCGACAAGGTCACTCCGTTCGGCATGGTCAAGGAGATCAGCGGCAACGGCAACACCCAGGTTCTTTCTAAACTTCTCGACAACGCCACAGACCGCATCACCGGCCCCGTAAAACAACTCGGCGATATGCAGCAAATGATGCAACAAATGCAGCAGCAACGTCAGCAGCCGTAGCACTGGCTCCAATCCCAGCCTTGAGCATTTTCAGCTTCTGTTCTAAAATCGCTCTTGCTCCCAGGTGGATCGCCTCAGCGTCCTGCCTGCCACTATCCACCGATTTGCCATCCTCTTCGTTAAGGGGCTTGCTTGGATACACCATCGGAAAAGTTTCTGTCCGCACGAGTCGTGGAACGCCGACAAATTGCCGAAGACCTTTTTGTCCTGAAAGTCGATCCGGGCGGCACGTACGACTACAAAGCCGGTCAATACGCCACCCTAGGTCTCGAGCGCGACGGCAAACGCGTCGAGCGCGCCTACTCCATCGTGTCTTCGCCATATGAGCAGGCCCTCGAATTTTTCATCGAGCACGTTCCCGCCGGCCAGCTCACTCCGCTACTCAACGTGCTCAAAGAAGATAATCCCCTTTATCTCCGGCGCTTTGCCAAGGGGCGTTTCACGCTCGATCTGAAGAGCGGCCACACCAATCACTTGCTGCTTGGCACCGTCACGGGAGTTGCGCCCTACGTCAGCTATGTCCGTACGATTTTTCAGGATTGGAAAAAGGGCGGGTCACCTATGCCCGGCGAGCATCGCCTCTTTTGCGTCCATGGCTCCAGCCACGCGCACGAGTTCGGCTATCGCGACGAACTTGAAAAAATCGCGGCAGAGGCTCCGTGGTTCAAATACGTTCCCACCATCAGTCGCACCTGGGATAACCCGGACTGGCGTGGCGAGCTTGGCCGGGTCGACGACCTGGTCCGCAAATATGTTGAAGTTTGGAATCTGACTCCGGCCGACACGACTGCTTATCTTTGCGGTCATCCCGGAATGGTTGAAACCGGCCGCGGCATGTTGCAACGCGCGGGCTGGAAAAAAGAACACCTGCAATTTGAAATTTACTTCATCCCCGGCACTCCCGGGACCTAGCCCGCCGCCGGGCTGCATCCTATGCGCACTCCGGGTTAGGTTTCGCTGTCCTCATTCTCTTACTTCATCCAAGTCATAATCCAGAATCCCACGGCCGTACTGATGAACCACGCCACCAGCGTAATCTTGAAGGCCTGCGAAAACGCGCGCAAACTATCCACCTTTGCTTTCACAATCATCGCCAGCTCATATACCTGGTCCGTCACGTTCCGCAGCATCTCCTCTGGACTCACCTTGGCCATCGCCTCGTAATAGGCCGCGCTATTCTCATAGCGCACCACATGCTCGTAATAGAGCAGCTCTCTTCCATCGGCCGGGCGCGCATGATGCCGCGCAATCCGCGGCGTCAACACATGCGAAATCAGATAGAGCGCCCACACAAATCCCAACGCGAACACTACATAGCTCGCCGCATAAAGCCCGCTAGCCGCAATTTCTCCCGCGCTCTCCCACCGCAGTTTCGGCAAGACTTCTTTCCCCAAGGGAATCGTGCTCGCCCCAAAAAACAAGAGAAAAGTCACCAGGTATCCGGCCTTCAAATCCGCCGCCCGAATAATCGCCTGCTGGTCCTCAAAATTCTTCCAGGCGTATCCCACGCGGTCGGTCATCAATGCCCGCTCTTCTTCACTCACTCGTCTCGCCCCCCTCAACCGAATCCTGATGCATGGCCGCCCTCACATCATCCTTCTTCCATGGCGTCCCGTCTCTTCGAACAATCCCAGCACATTCGTCATGCTGAAGAGATCCCGGATCTGCTTGCTGGCGTTCACCACTTCCAGCTTGCATCCCCGCGTCCGCGCGGAAACATGTAAAGTCACCACCGCCCCCAGCCCCGAACTGTCCATCATCGGCACTTCCCGCAAATCCAAAACAATGCGGCCCTTCTTTCCGCACACCTCCAGCATCTCCATCTTCAACAGCGGCACATTCTCGCTTGTCAATCGCCCAAAACACTCCACCACCCAACCGTCTTCCACCTCGCGACGCTGCACGCGAAACCCTCGCGCCGAACTGGCCCCATCCATCACCCCCATCGAATCCCTCCGTCCTCTGGTTCACTCTCCGCCAACCGTGCCCGCTTTGTACCTTATTTCGCCCGCTTTGCCTAGCGCTCCATCCCGACACTCTATCTGGTTCGATGTAGCGGCGGGGAAGAGCACAGCCAGGAATGGCTGTGTTACAAGAGTGCTCGGCGACCTGAAGGTCGCCGCTACCGGGAGCCGAAAAACCTAAGAGGGCTGACTACTTGCGCTAAACTCTTCGCATGCAACGTAAAATCTTCTGGCTCCTCTTTGCCGCTCTCGGCCTCATCGCAGACTTCACCCTCCCGTTTGTCTGGGCCGTGGTCGCCACTTTCCCCATCCTTGCCCTGAGCTGGTGGATTGCCTACCGGAGCGACTGGTTCCCCGATTGATTTTGAGTGCGGAAGCGGAGCTTCCGCTTTTCCGACTCACCCCATTCACCCGATTGCACCGCCGGCAATTCGCGCGGCAGTTTCCCTACATCGTCCGAAACAAAAAATGCCAGGTCACATCCACCCCGGCATGCACCAGCGCCGAAGCAAAAATCGATCCCGTTCTCCTCCACGTCCATCCATAAAACAGCCCCGCAATCGCCGCCAGAATCACGTACCGCCAATTCGGGAATCCCAGATTCGTAATGTGTGAAAGTCCAAACAGCATCGACGCCGTCCACCACCCCGCGAATTCGCTCTTGGATGCCCGCCCCAGAAAATTCTGCAGCAACCCGCGAAACAGCAACTCCTCCGGACACGCGGTCAAAAATAAAATTCCGAGTGAACCAATCAGCACCCCGCTCCAATTTCCCCAATGAGGATCAAAGGCAACAAAACGCATCCGTATCCCCAGGGGAATCGCCACGCACCCAAACAGCGCAAAACTCCCAATTACATATAGTCCCCAGTTCTTCCCCCAACCCATCGAGTACCCAACGCCCTTCGCCCGCCGCACGAGCAAAAAACAGGCCAGCGCCACATCCACCGCCATCAGCACGGTAAAGACATACGCCAGCCGTCCGCCGGGATATGGCCACATCCAGTGCGTCGGCCCGAATTTCACGAACCCCCACACGCCCGCCACTGTTAGAAAATCCTGCCAGCTTCCCGCCGCCGCCCCGCGGGAAGAAACCGCCAGCCCCAGCGGAACAAACACAAACGCCGCCATCACCACGGCCCGTTCCGCCGCGAACGTCCCCGTCCCTACCAGGTAAATCACGAATGTCACAAAGACAAGCGCACCCAGTAAGAATCCGCCGGCTGGACCAAATTTCCCCGCAAGTCCTTCCGCCACTCCCTGCGCCGCGAACGTAAGCATCACCAGCAGCAAAATCGAAAACGTAGCCACGGTCGCCGCAAACGCGCGGCCTTGATAACCCTCCCAGGCTGCATATAGCGCCGCACCGAGGCTCAACCCCGCCCAAATTCCCAGCATCACCCAAACGTTCAGTTGCCTCATCCCCTCATCCGCTCCTCAAGTTACCCTCAACAATTGCCGACTCAGTCCGCAACGCCACGCCAATTCTAATCGCTCTCCACGATGCCGCTCAAACATAGGAATCTGGGGGCGCTCCACCTCTCAGAATCCAAAATCCGCTACAATTCACCCGCGCCTACCATGTCAAACGCCCCAACCTCGCGCCTCTCTTACATCGACTGGCTCCGCGGCCTCGCCTGCCTTCTCATGTTTCAGACCCACTGTTATGATTCCTGGCTTCGCCCCGATCTGCGGGATTCCGCCCTTTACCACTGGTCGCAGCTCGGCGGCACGCTCCCCGCGCCGCTCTTCATTTTCCTGGCTGGCATCTCCATGGCGCTCGTTACCGAGCGTCTTCGCGAAAAGGGAATTGCGCGCAACACTATCCTTAAACAAACCGCCCTCCGCAGTGCCGAAATTTTCGCGCTTGGCTTGCTCTTTCGCCTTCAGGAATACGCCCTCGGCTACAAATGGGTGCCCTGGACCGACCTTTTCCGCGTAGATGTCCTTAACATCCTAGGACTCTCCATGGTTTTCATGGCCCTCCTCTGTTGGCTCGCCTCCGCCGAAAAAATCTCCGCGGCCCGCGCTCGCAGTATCGCTGCCGCTGTCATTGTCGCCACCGCAATCGCCATGCTCACTCCGCCGCTCTGGACTACCCATCGCCCGCGCTTCCTGCCGTGGCCTCTCGAGTCGTACATCAACGGCGTCCACATCTTCCCTGAGCCACAGCACTGGCTCTTCCCGCTGTTTCCCTGGGCCGCGTTTGCCTTCGCCGGACTCGCGGTCGGCTTCCTCGTCTACACCTCGTTCGCGCGCCGCAACGAAGCCGTCTTCTTCTTCCTCCTTGGTCTTGGCGGCGTTGGGGCCTGCTACCTCTCCCGCTTCCTCGACGAATCTTCCGTTCATCTCTATGCCGTCTACGACTATTGGCACTCCAATCCCAATTTTCTCCTTATGCGCTGCGGCATTCTCCTCATCATCACTTTCCTCGTCTACGTCTGGTGCCGCTGGGGCCTCGCGCAACTCGGCTTCAGCCCAGTAATCCAGTTGGGAAAGACTTCGCTCCTCGTCTATTGGGTGCACATCGAGTTCGTGTACGGGCGCTTCTCCATTCTGCCCAAGCGCGGGTGTTCCATCCCGAAAGCAACGATTGGATTATTTGTGATTTTCCTGGCGATGCTGGCGCTGTCAATGCTGCGCACGCGCTACAAGAAGGGAACAATCAAGGTTTCGCAGCCGCAGGCCCAACCGGCTTCGGCGCCGGCAGCTTGATGATCTTCTCGTTCGGCCGCGCCAGGCCGTACTCTTCGCGCGCAATTTTCCGGATCGTCTCCGGATCGCTCTTCAAATCCTGAACGTCCTGCAGCAATTCCAAATTTTCCTTATTCAGCTTTTGCAATTCCTGATTGACCCTTTGAATCTCCTGCTGCTTCTGCCGCATCGCCAGGTAACCGTGCGGTCCGAAAATATCGTGCACCAGCAGCACCGCCACGAACACGCCCATCAGGTAAGGCGCATAGTGCAGCAAACTTTTCTTCGAATTTTTCCGCGGTTCGCTCATCCGTCTTTCAGAATCCATTCCGAAGCTTCTTTCACCAGTTTCGAGGTAGCCGCTGCGCTTTCCGCTTCCACATACAACCGTAGCAGCGGTTCCGTCCCGCTCAACCGCAACAACATCCAGCTCCCATCCCCAAACACGAATTTTGCTCCATCCGTGCGGTCCACCGATACAACTTTCCTTCCCAGTAGTGTCGTAGCGTCCACCGCCGCCTTGCGGATCGCATTTGCCTTCTGTTCGTCGGAGAGGTGCAGATTCTCCCGCACCGGATGAAACTCCCGCCCTAATTTCTTGAACATCGCCCGAATTTGCTCGCCGATCGACGCGCCGCGTGCTGCCGTCATCTCCGCCACCAGCAGGCACGCCAGGATCCCGTCCTTCTCTGGCACATGCCCGCGAATCGTCAGCCCTGCGCTCTCCTCGCCGCCCAGCGCAATCTTGTCTTCGCGAATCAATTGTCCGATGTACTTGAATCCTACCGGCGTCTGATGGGTCGTTTGCCCATGGGATTTTGCCGCCGCATCCACCATCTGCGTCGTTGCCACGCTCCGTGCTGCCGCCATCTTCCACCCGCGCGTTTCCACCAGATAGTCGTACACCAGCGCCAGAATCAGATTCGGCTGAATCCACGTCCCGTCGCCATCCACAATTCCAAACCGGTCCGCGTCTCCGTCTGTGGCCAAACCGACCTTCGCGCCGTTCTCCTTCACTGCTTTTCCGAGCGGCGCCAGATTCTTCTCATCCACATCCGGCCCGCTTCCGCCGAACAGACAATCCCGCTCCGTGCGCCGCGCCGTTACCGCAATCCCATGATCCGCCAGCGCCTTGTCCAGATACCCTGCGCCAGCGCCGTGCAGGGCGTCCGTCACCACCTTTAGCTTCGCCTTCTGAATCACCTCAAAGCGCACCAACTCCTTCAGCCGCTTTAAATAATCCGCCTTCAGGTTGACGGTCTCACCCGCATCCTGCTTGGAATGGCTGTCATGCGCCGCGCTTCCCGCGCTCATTCCTTCTTTCGCCAGAATCCGCGCTACCCGCGCTTCAATGTCCTTCGTCACTTCCGGCAAGGCCGGCCCCGCGTCCGAGGTTGAAAATTTCAGGCCGTGATACTGTGCTGGATTGTGGCTCGCGGTAAAATTGATCGCCCCATCCAGCTTGCGCCGCTGGATCTCGAACGCAATCGCCGGCGTCGGTGTAAACGTCTCGCACAGGAGGGTATGAATTCCATGCTCCTGCAGAATCCTTACCGCCAAGGCTGAAAACTCTTCCGAATAAAATCGTGTGTCGTACCCAACCAGGACTGTCGGATGCTTTTTCTTTTCAGTGAAATGCTCCGCAATCGCCCGCACCGCAAGGCGCACATTCGCAAACGTAAAATCGTCCGCAATCAACCCCCGCCACCCGCTGGTTCCAAACCTGATTGGCGATGATATCTGTGTAGTTGCCATAGTGTACGTATTCTACTCACTCTTCTGGCTGCATTGTAGGGGCGGATTGTTGCTAATGGCTTTCGGTTACGTATTTTGCGCGAATTTCGTTGGTCAGGGCCAGGGATTTGGCGACCTTGGTGGAGCTGAAATCGTGAAGGACGCCTAGTTTTGTTAGGGCGGCTAGAACGGATTCGGTGGGGATGTTGCCGACTAGGGCGTCGCCGGCGAAGGGGCAGCCGCCGAGGCCGGTTAGGGCGGAGTCGAAACGGCGGCAGCCTGCGGCGTAGGCGGCGTTGATTTTTTCTTCGGCGGTGTCGGGGCGGGAGTGGAGGTGGACTCCGAGTTCGACGCCGGCGACGTGGTCTTTTACTTGGGAGTAGACACTGTGGATGAGATCGGGCGTGGCGGTGCCTACCGTGTCCGCGAGTGAAACCGTGGTGATGCGGATGTCTTTCAGCCAGTCGAGGGTGTCCTGGACGATTTCGGGGCCCCACGGTTCTTCGTAGGGATTGCCGAAGGCCATGGAGATGTAGATGACTAGATCCTTGTTGGCTTTTTTTGTTTCGCGTTTGAGCGTTTCGACGAGAGCGCGGGATTCGGCGCGGGTCATGTTGGCGTTGGCGCGGCGGAAGTAGGCGGAGATGGAATACGGGTAGCCGATGGTGGAGACGCCGGGCGTGGCTAGGGCGCGTTCCAGACCTTTTTCATTGACGACGATGCCGATGATTTCGGGGAGTGTGGCGCCGTCGGGGAGGGAATTGAGGAGGCGGACCATTACTTCTTCGCTGTCGGACATTTGTTTTACGTGTTTGGGGGAGACGAAGCTTGCGGCGTCGATGTGTTGGAAGCCGGCGGCCACTAGCTCGCGCAGGTAGTTCACTTTCGTTTCCGTGGGGATGATTTCCGGGAGGCCTTGCCAGGCGTCGCGGGGGCATTCGACTAACTTTACGGTGTCGGTCATTTAGCGGGATTTGTCCTGTTTTTTGTCGGCGATCGCGGAAAACAGGAAAGTAAAGAAAAGAACCATTCCCAAGATTCCAAATCCACCGAGGATTTTATTGTACGCGATGCTGGTCCCCAGCATATTTTCGAGTTGCACATGCCTGACGGAGACGAGATACAAGTCGTAACACATGCCGATGGCCAGGCCGAGAGCGGCAATTCCGAACGAAGTAGACATGGCGATCAACAAGAATCGGGAATGGCGGCTCATGGTTTTTGTTCGACTGTTTTAGTTTACGGGCAAACCGGGGAATGGAGAAGCGATCGAGATGGAAAGCCTGTAGCTCACCCCTTTGAGGGGTGAGGTTTTTCATGGCGCGGGCAAGGATGCAAATTGTGCCGGTACAATTGAAAACCCTCAGGCCTGAAGGCCTGAGCTACAGAATTGTCACGTTTGCAAGACGCCGGTTTTGAATTCGGGGAGGTGGGTGTTTAGGGAGGCGGCGTTGAGGGCCCAGATCAGGGCGTCGCGGGTGTGGGCTGGGTCGATGATGGCGTCGAGCCAGAGGCGGGCGGCGGCGTAGCGGGGATCCGTCTGGTGATCGTAGGTGGATTTTACGGAGTCGAGGAGTTCCTTTTTTGCCTTTTCGTCGACTTTTTTGCCTTCGCGCTCGAGTTGTTTCAGCTTGATCTCGGCTAGCGTGTTGGCGGCCGCGTCTCCGCTCATTACCGCGAATTTTGCGGTGGGCCAGGCGAACATGAAGCGCGGGTCGTAGGCTTTGCCGCACATGGCGTAGTTTCCGGCGCCGAAGCTGCCGCCGAGGATGACGGTGATTTTGGGGACTACGCTGTTGGCTACGGCGTTGACCATTTTGGCGCCCGCGCGGATGATGCCGCTCCATTCGGCGTCTTTGCCAACCATGAAGCCGTTCACGTCATGCAGGAAAATCAGCGGGATGCGGTTCTGGTTGCAATCCATGATGAAGCGGGCGGATTTTTCGGCGGATTCGGTGTAGATCACGCCGCCGAATTCGATGCGCTTTTGATCGGAGTGCGGGGCGTTGGTGGTGATGTGCTTTTTCTGGTTGGCGACGATGCCGACGGCCCAGCCGCCGATGCGGGCGTAACCGCAGAGCAGCGTTTCGCCATATTCGGCGCGGTATTCTTCGAATTCGCTGCCGTCGACGAGACGGGCGATGATTTCGCGCATGTCGTACTGCTTGGCGGGATTGCCGGAGAAGATGCCGTAGAGTTCGCTGATGGGATACAGCGGCTCCTTGAGGCGGGAGTGGCTGAAGATGGGCGGATTCGGCGCGCCCATTTTGTCCACCAGCGCGCGGATGCGTTTCAGGCAGGATTCGTCGTCGGGTTCGCGAAAATCTACGGTGCCGCTGATTTGAGAATGCATTTTGGCGCCGCCAAGATCTTCGGCGGAAGTTTTCTGGCCGATGGCGGCTTGCACCAGCGCGGGCCCTGCGAGAAAGAGGCCGGAACCTTCGGTCATCAGGATGTGGTCGCACATCACGGGGAGATACGCGCCGCCGGCAACGCACATGCCCATGATGGCGGTGATTTGCGGAATGCCCATGGCGCTCATGACGGCGTTGTTGCGAAAGACGCGGCCGAAATCGTCGGTGTCGGGGAAGACGTCTTCCTGCAGCGGGAGAAAGACTCCTGCGGAATCGACTAGATAAATTGTGGGAATACGGTTTTCGATGGCGATGTTTTGCGCTCGGATTACTTTTTTCGCGGTCATGGGGAAAAAGGCGCCGGCTTTTACGGTGGCGTCGTTGGCGATGACCATGAAGAGACGGCCGGAGACGCGGGCGAGGCCGGTAACAGTTCCGGCGGAGGGAGCGCCGCCCCATTCTTCGTACATTTCGTGGGCGGCGTAGATGCTCAATTCAAAAAAGTGGGTGCCGGGATCGATGAGGCCGGCGACGCGTTCGCGGGCGGTGAGGCGGTTTTTTTTGTGCTGGGATTCGATGGCTTTGGCGCCGCCGCCCTGGCGGATTTGTTCTTCTTCGTTTTTTATGGCGGTGAGGAGTTCCACCATGCGCTGGGAATTCTGTTCGAAAGCAGGGGATTTTGGGTCGATGGCGGTTTTCAGGACCGAAGGGGACACGCGACAACCTCGCAGACGGGATTGGCAGCAGCGGAATCAGTATACGGA
>DATHOY010000128.1:0-6510 GCA_035484435.1 Vulcanimicrobiaceae bacterium
CGCGAAGTAATTCCACAGGCTCAGGCGGCGCGCGAGGCCCGGCATCTAAAAGACACACAATAGTTCGTAAAGGAGATTCGCGGCCAGCAGAGAGGTGATGTTGCCGTTGTCGTAAGGCGGCGAAACCTCCACCAGGTCGCAGCCGACAATTTTCAATCCGTGCAGCGCCCGAATCAGCTCCAGCATCTGCGCGCTCGTGAATCCACCAATTTGCGGCGTACCCGTGCCCGGAGCGTAGGCCGGGTCAACACAATCAATGTCCAGCGTGATGTAGACCGGTTTTCCACGAAACGCGTGGAGATGCTCGCGGAACAACTTGATCCCGCCGGTGTAAAACTCCTCCGCGGTAATCATGCTAACTTTGTGCTTTTTTGCAAAATCGAAATCGTCCGCGCCGTAGACTTGCCCGCGCAAACCTACTTGCAGGAAGCTGTGCTCGCGGATCAATCCCTCTTCAATCGCGCGGCGAAACGGAGTGCCATGCGAAAGCTTGCAACCGAAATATTCGTCCCAAAGATCGTTGTGGGCGTCGAACTGAATCAACGCCACCGGTCCGTATTTCTTTGCCGTGGCCCGCAGCAACGGCAGACTCAGCGAATGGTCGCCGCCGACGGCTGCGCAACGCGTGCTTGCCTCCATCAGCGGCCCCATGTGCTCCTCGACACGCCGGAAGGTGTCTTCGATGGATAACGGGTTCACGGTAAAGTCGCCAAAGTCCGCGATGCGATACTTTGCAAACGGGTTGATCTGCAGCACCGGGTTCCACGGCCGGATCAGCACCGACTGGTCGCGCACCTGCCTCGGCCCGAATCTCGCGCCCGGCCGATAGGTCGTGCCCCCGTCGAATGGAATCCCCGCCAGTGCGATATCCAACTCCGCAGGGTCCGTGATGTGGGGCAAACGCATGAAGGTGGATATGCCGCCGGGACGCGCGTGTTCCAAAGCGTCCAACGGCGCCGGGTGCGGCAACTTATGCTTTCTCGCGTGATCTTTCATCGAGCGGTATGCTATGGGGCGCCCAGCGCCAAGTCAACGGCCAGTCTTCACCGGATTGTGCGAGGGGTTGGAGAAAGTGGAGGGACTTGCGGCTATTTCCGAACATCCGTTTCTGAATGATCCGAAGGGAGCGCTTCATTGAACTCGTTGCGTTTCTTGTACGCCATCCAGGTAATCACCAGGCAGATCAGCATGGGCGGCACCACCAGAAGCAAAATCCCGCTCTTCAGCGCCTGGATCACCCGGGAGCCCGAACCCGCCGCCTGGGTGTAGCAGAGCGCACAGCCCTGGGCCCAGGCAAGGGCCGGCAAGAAAAACGCCGCAGCCAAAGCCGCCAATCGTGAGAATCGTCTAATCCAATAACTCATAGAGATGATGCCCGCTTCCCTGCCCCACTCTACTGCGCGCCAGGGCGCATATGCAACAACCGCACGCTGTCCGACCAGAACATGTTCATCATCAGCAGCACAAAAATGGTGACGGGAATCAACGTCAACAAAAGATTTCGCCGCTCCTCCGCCAGGTGCATGAAGTAGAGCAAGCCCAGCGTGGCGCTGCCCACCGCCAGCAAGAGCAGAATCACCACCAGCGTTCCAATCGAGGAAACGCGAAACGACAGGAACACTTCCACGAAAAAAATGCCCAGCAGCACGAAATAGACCGGCAGGTATTTGCGAATTACATTTCCCGAAGCACTTGCGGCGCTCATCGTCTCTCCTTATCGGATCGCACTCAGTGCGCGATATTCGTCAGGTACACCAGCGGCACCACAAACATCCAGACCAGATCAACAAAGTGCCAGTACAAACCCGTGTTTTCCACATAGGCAGCGGTCAGTTTGCCGCTGGAATATTTGGTGGCGATAACAAACAACGCAATCACGCCGCTGATGACGTGGAGCAAGTGCAAGCCGGTGATGGTGAAAAAAGTCTGGCCAAACAACCCGGAACTCAGGGTGATCCCTCGCCCGAAGAGCTGAAACCACTCGCGAAGGTGCAACGCCGCGAAAATTGCGCCCAGGACCATGGTTGAGTACAGAAACCGCATGGCCTTCGCTTTGTCCCCGGCTTTCGAAGCGTCCACGGCCCCCAGCATTGTCAGGCTGCTGGTAATCAGGACGACGGTCATCACAATCACATTGATGACGCTTCCCGACTCAAACGGCCGCACCCAGTTTGTCGCCGAGACTCGAATGTAGCCGTAGGAAAACAAAAACGCGCCGAAGGTCACCGCGTCCGAAATGATGAACAACCACATCGTCAGCTTGCGCGAAGGGATTGCGTACGGCGATTCTTCCATCAGGGCGCCGTGCCCGTGCGCTGCCATTTCCGACTCGCTCACAGTTCCTCCCCCTTCAATTCGCTACAGCTTGATGCGGCACAGCATAAGCAGATACAGCCAAAGCACGCCCATGAAATGCCAGTAGATCGCCGTGTTGTCGAAAAAGCTCCGCCTCGCCAAACCGCTGCCGATCGTCAGCCGGCCGAGCAGATATGCGAAGGCGAGTATTCCGGCGGTCACATGCAAAACGTGAATGGACGTCAGCACGTAGAAGAAAGAGCTGTTCGGATTCGTCGCGAGATAAATTCCCTGGGCCCGCAAATTTTGCCAGGCGGCGTATTGGCCGGCGCAGAAGGCAATCCCCAGCGCGAGCGTCGCCAGCAGCCAGGCAATGCCTGATCCGCCGCTGCCAACTCTTCCGGCGGTGTGAAATTCCAGGTGACGCCGCGAAAGCTCAAATGTGCCGCTGCTGGCGAGAAGAACCAGCGTGTTCAAATAAAGAATGGGCGGCAGAACGAGGTGGCCCCAATCGAGCGACCCCTGGCGCACGAACAGCGCGCTGCTGAAGGCCATGAAGCTCATCGTGATGGCGAAAATGCCCACCCAGATTCCGCTGCGCGAGGCGCGCTCCGCCCCGGACTGGGGAACTACCACTGGTGCCGTCGTAGATGCCATGCTCTTTTTGACCTCAAGGAAGTGGGGGCGCAAAGCATTGCCTCCTCTGCGCCCCACCCCCGGATGATTAATCGCCGCTGCCCGTCACGGGTTCCGGCGAATCTTGCATCACGAAATCGCCGCCAGAGCCCTTCACTCCGTACTGATAGGGATCGTGGTACACCACCGGATGCTTGTCGCCGAAGTTATTCCACGGCGGAGGCGAAGGAATCGTCCACTCCAGCGACGTGGCGTTCCACGGATTTTCAGGCGCCGGCTTGCCCCAGAACCTGCTATGAATCAGGTTGTAGAGAAAAATAAATTGGGCCGCACCGGTAATCAGCGCCGCGATGGTGATGAACTTGTGCAGCGGAATGTATGGCGCCATGAAATCGTCGACGAACGATTGGTAGCGCCGGATATTGCCGACCAGCCCCAGGTAGTGGAACGGCATGAAAATGCAATATGTGCCGATGAATGTAATCCAGAAATGCAGCTTACCTAGCCCCTCATTCATATACCGCCCGGTCATCTTCGGGAACCAGAAGTACGTTCCCGTGAACACGCCGAAGAGCGACGCAACGCCCATCACCATGTGGAAGTGGCCGACGACGAAATAGGTGGCGTGCAGATAGATATCAATGGACGGCTGCGCGAGGAAGAAGCCGCTGACTCCGCCGGACACGAACATCGAAATGAATCCCAGCGCAAAGAGAGATGCGGAATTGATCTGGATGTTGGCGCCGTAGAGACTGCCCAGCCACATCAGCGTCAAAATCGTCGCGGGAATCGTGATGGTCAGCGTGGGGAAAGAAAACGCCAGCGCGGACATGGGGTTCATGCCGCTGAGGAACATGTGGTGTCCCCAAACCATGTAGCTCAGGAACCCGATGGACATCATCGAGTAGATCACCACCTTCGCGCTCAGCAGCGGTTTGCGCATGCTGTTGATCAAGATGTGCGACACGATTCCCATCGACGGCAGAATCGCGATATACACCTCCGGGTGCCCGAAGAACCAGAAGAGGTGCTGCCACAACAGCGGCGAACCTCCGGAGTGCGGCTGCAAGCGGTCGCTGGCCACCAACCCACCAGGAATGAAGAAACTGGTGCCCGCGTGCCGGTCCAGGATCAGGAGGATGCAAGCCGGAAGCAGAACGGCAAACGCCAGCAACGCGATGCAGGAAGTGATGAACCACGCCCAGGTACACAGCGGCATCCGCATCAGGGTCATGCCCTTCGTCCGCAGGTCCAGCGTCGTAGCAATAAAGTTCAACGCGCCCAGCAGCGAGGCCGCGCAAAATATGGCGATCGAAATTCCCCACAGGCTCGCGCCCCATTGCATGCCCGGCCCGGCGTCTTTGCCAATTGCGCTCAACGGCGTGTACTCAGTCCAACCCGCGATTGGCGGCCCGTCGGGAATCACAAAGGCCAGCATCAAGACAGCCCAAGCCAGAAACGTCAACCAGAACGACATCATATTGAAGCGCGGGAACGCCATGTCTTCCGCGCCGACCTGAATCGGAAGGAAGTAATTTCCAAAGGCCGCGAACGGCGCGTTGGTCAGCACAAAGAAAACCATCAGCGTGCCGTGCATCGTCAGCAGCGACAGGTAATACTCCGGCGTCATGATGCCGCCCGGCGCCCCGGCTTTGGACATCAACTCCAACCCGGGAATTTTCGCCGCCGGCCACACCAGGTGAATGCGCATCAGCCAGGAAAGAAACATCCCGGTGAACACGGCCACTAGGGCCAGCGCATAGTACTGCTTGCCGATGACCTTGTGGTCCAGGCTGAAGACATGCTTCCGCCAAAATCCTTCCGGCGGGGCGTGTACATGAGCCGGCTGGGCTGACGTCTCTGACATCGAATCACCTCACTCAAAGTCGATTTGCGCTTGAGCCGCGAGATCACCCGCGCAGCTCCGCCAATGTTTCTACCGCTACTGCGCGGACTGCTGCTTGAACCAATTGTCGTAATCGGCTTGCGACATCACATTCAGGTACGCCTTCATGTTGTAGTGGCCCAGGCCGCAAAGCTGCGTGCAGACGATTTCGTACTTGCCGATCTTCGTCGTGGTGAAGTGCACGGAAAGATCCAGCCCGGGCACAAAGTCCTGCTGGATGCGCAGCTCTCGCACAAAAAACGAGTGGCCGACATCCTTCCCGTGCAACATCAGGTGAATTTCCCGGTTCACGGGGACCACCAGTTCGCCGGACACGATGTCATCGCGGGCTGCCACGTCGTTCTCCGGGTCCAGCCCGAAATAGTTCTGATTTCCTTCGTCGATTTTTTCGGGGTGAATCTGTCCGAACTTTCCGTCCGGCCCCGCATAGCGGAAATAGAAGGCGAACTGCTCCGCCTGCGCCTGAATCTGGAGCGAATCGGCCTTCGCGGGCGTGAAGTAGACGCTTGCCCAGGCTTTCTGGCCGAAGGCTCCCAGCGCCAGCACTTCCAGGCCAACGATGACAAACGCAACAATGACCAGCATCCTGGCGCCGCCCGGAAGATCCTTCAACGGGCTGCCCGGCTTCCTCCCGGTGAACGACCACACAAAAAAGGCCAGCACAAGTTGGGCGCCTATAAAGGAAATGCCCGCCTCCACCATCGTGTCGTGCAACTGCTCGTCGATCAGGTGGCCGTGCGTGGAGATGTCCTCGGGCAGCGGATACTGATTTTTCAGGATCGGGTACGCCGACACCAAAGCGATGACGACCAGCACTACGCCTAGCAGTTTCCCCATAGCTCCTCGCCTAGGCCCACATCATGGGCGATGTCTTGCGTTGGGTTGGTTGGTTGCGGCACACGCCGGCCCAGCAAAAAAGCCAAGCCCATCAGTAGGGCTTGGCTTTGAAGACGAAGTTAACGCTCTTGGTTTCGCTTCCGCTGATGGTCACTTCCTGCGACTGGTCGCCATAGGATTCCTGCCACGCCGTCACGGTATATTTCCCCGGCGGAAGATTTGCCAGTGTGAATGCCCCGCCATCGCCGGTGATGGTGTAGTGCGAGTTCTTCAGCACCGCGAAGTTTCCATGCATCCACGGATGAACGTTGCACTTCACGGGAATGAACTCCGCCTTGTCATACTTCTCGCTGATCGCGGGCGTTCCCGGCGGTTGCGACTTGTTCCACTCGCGATTCAGTTTCGGCAACGGGTGGATGTTGTGTGAGGTCTGATCCTCATTCACGATCTTCAGTTCCTGGTTCACTTGGAACGCCAGAACGTGCGGGATGTAGCGGCAGCCCTTCTGGGTGAACACGGCGGCTGTTGAAGGCGCCGCATCGTCCGGGGCTCCCGCCGAAATGTACACGACCACATCGGCCAGGCTGTTCCCTGTTCCGGTCACCACGGTTTCCGCGACAGGCGGCGTGGTGTACATCTTTGCGCAAGACGGTTCCTTCGACATATCAATCGGCTTCATCTTGGCGGGTGTGCCCTCGTAGGTCACCTTGCCGCTGACGGTGCCGCCCGCGGGTTCCGCGAATGCCACAGCCGAGGCTGCCAGCATCACCGCGCCCGCCATCACTACGTGCTTCATACTCATTCCCGACCTCCCTCTTGGTCTGATGCCCAACCGG
>DATHOY010000129.1:0-8835 GCA_035484435.1 Vulcanimicrobiaceae bacterium
ATTGACGCAGCAACTTCTTTCCTTTCCACACTTACAAAGCTCGATCGAATCTCAATCAAAACAAACATCCTTAACCCCTCCAAATTCAACACTTACAAAATCAGCCCGCGTAACTCCTTTCCTTCCAGCACTTACAAAAAAGGGGGGGGTACCCCAGTGGGTGGTACAGACCGGACTGATGGTTGACGAAATGGACCGGGAGGGTTCCAGATAATGAAATCAAGTTTAAGGTGATTCAGGCGGGTAGCACCGAAGTCATGCTAAGAAGTCGAAGGGGCTCGTCGGTTGCGGTCCAGTTTTTTGTTGCTCTTTCCTTGCTCTGTCATCCCGACCGGAATGGCCGATTTTCTCTTCCGTTCGCGCTGCGCGAACGTCGGCCATGGAGGGGAGGGACCACGGCAATCAATGATCTTTAATTCATTCGATGAAATCGAGACCATTCACTTCTACACAAAACCCGGGTCGCCCTTACTACGCCTCCAACTTCTCATTCTTCCCAATCTCCGCGGCCATCTTCTCCATCTCCGCATGGATCAACCCGTTCGTCGCCAGTATCGTCTTGCCGCCCAACACGTACGGCTTTCCATCCAGATCGCTGATCTTTCCCCCGGCCTCTTCCACAATCACTACCCCGGCCGCCGTATCCCACGGCTTCAACCCAAACTCCCAGAATCCGTCAAACCGCCCGGCCGCCACATAGGCCAAATCCAGAGCCGCCGACCCGTCGCGTCGCACCCCGTGCGAGTACAACGTGAAATCCCAGTAGTAATGAATGTTCGGGTGCGCATTCCTCTTATGATTCGGGAAACCGGTGCACAACAGACTGCTCCGCAGTGCCGGTATCTTCGAGCACTGCATTCTTTTCCCGTTGAAAAACGCGCCTTCTCCCCGCGCCGCCGAAAACAGCTCCTCGGACATCGGATTGTAAATTACTCCCAGCACCAATTCATCGCCCTTCGCCAGCGCCATCGACACGCAAAAGCACGGATACCCATGCGCAAAATTTGTCGTCCCATCCAGCGGATCCACATGCCACTTGAATTCCGAACCGGTCTCTTTTCCGGTTCCCTCTTCCGCCGCCACGGCATGCCCCGGAAAATATTTCTGCAGCCGCCCAACAATCACCGCCTCCGACCGCTTATCCGCCTGCGTCACCAGGTCGTAATCGCCCTTGTACGAAATATCCACCGGCCGGTGCGCCTCTTCCCGCAGTACCGCCCCCGCCTCCCGTGCAATCCCCACCGCCGCCTCTAAATATTCAATCGCCATTCGCTCTCTCAATCTGGATTCTGGAGCCCTTCAATCGATCGCCAAACTAAGCGCAGATTCAACTCTTCTCTGCGAAGCCTCTGCGCACTCTGTGTCTCTGCGGTGAGTCCCTCTTCTCTCTGTCTTCACTGGCCACCGGTCGCTGGTCACCGGTCACTTCTCGCCTCACTGCGCCCCCACCAGATACGCCGTCCGATGCCGCGCCGCATATCCAGGCAGCATCTTCACCTCAATCTTACGATACGTATTCGCCGCCCCCCGCGGATTCGGGTAATACGCCAACCGGTATTGCGTCCTCAACTCGGCGTCAATCCGGTCAAAAATAGTCGGCAATTCCTGCGGCGAATCTGGAAAAAACATCGCACCGCCGGTCGTCTCCGTAATCGTCTGCAGCGCATGTTCACCAGCGGTGTTCCGGCCGTTCTCGCTTTTCATCGTGCGGACCAAAATCGTATACAACAACACTTCGCCGCGCAGCGCCGCCCGTCGCGCCGCCTCAAAATCCGCATGGCTCGTGGTTTCGCCGCCATCCGTCACCAGGATAATCACTCGCCTCCGCTCGCCGCCCCGCTTCTCCAGCGCCTGCGAGCCCAGCACCACCGCATCGTATATCGATGTGCCTGCTCCATCCGGAATCCTGGCCACCGCGTCCGTCAGCGTTTGCGCCTTTTCCGTGAACGTCGTCCGCTGCGTTACCGTCTCGTCAAAAGAAAACACCGACATGCGGTCATCCGGCCGCAAAACCTGCCGGATAAATCGCGAAGCCGCCTCGCGCTCGTACTGGAAATCAATATGCGCGCTCATGCTCGCGTCAATCATCAGCGCCAGATCCAACGGCAGCTTGGTCTCCGGCTCGAAAAATTCGATCTTCTGCGGCACGCCTTCTTCCGAAACCTGAAACGCTTCCTGAGGCAAATTCGGAGCCGGCCGTTTGTTCTCGTCCAGCACGCTCACCAGCACGTTTACCAGGTTGACGTTAACCTTGATCGTGCCCTTCGACGTCTGCGGCTCTTTCTGCTTCACTGGCGCGTCCACCGGCGCGGGCACCATCGGCCCGGGAATCGTCGACGGCTGGGGCTGCCCTGTCGGCGCAGGTGCCGGCGGAGCCGGTTGCGGTTGGCTCGTGGCAGGCTGCGCCCACGGAGGCCGGTCCGGCTTCTCCTGCGCATAGGCAAGAAAAGCCCCACCAATAAGGGCTAGTGGAACAGAAAACCAGTGGCAGGCTCGAGTGACCCGGAGAATCATCAGATAGCTAGGATGCACTTTTTGCACTTGGGGGTGTCGGAGGCAGCTCGCCATCCGCCCATACCGCCCCATCCGCGAAATACTCTTTCTTCCAGATGGGCACCGTCCGCTTCAACGTATCAATCGCAAATCGACAGGCGTCGAACGCCGCCCCCCGGTGCGGCGCGCTCACCGCAATGAACACGCTCGTTTCACCAATTTCCAGCCGTCCCAACCGGTGCACAATCGCCACCCGATGAATCGCAAATTTCTCATGAATCTGCGCCGCAATCTCCTTCATCTTTCCCAGCGCCATCGATTCGTAGGCCTCATATTCCAGGTAGCTGGTCTCGCGCCCGTGCGACTCATTCCGCACAAATCCATCAAACGTAACGATCGCCCCATCCTGGCCTGCGCGCACAAACCGCACCAACTCCGCGGCATCAATCGCCGCACGCACCAGCTCAAACTTATCTTCTTGAATGGTTGTCATCATCTGATGGAGCTTACTGCCACTCGTAAAGAGGCCTTCTCAGTATTTACGAGTAACGTAAAACACGTCATTCCGAACCCCGTCCCGCCTTTTGGACGGGGTGAGGAATCTGCTGTTTCTTTTTCTCCCCATTTTCTATTTTCTAATTTCCATTTTCTATTTTCTAATTTCCATTTTCTAATTTTATCCCCCGCTCACAGGAGGCAAAAATGCAATCTCATCACCCGCCGCAACTCGCGTATCCCAAGCCGCAAACTCCTGATTCCGCGAAACCACCATCGAATTCCGGAACCCGGCCAATTTCGGATAGCGCTGGGCATACCGCTCAAACACCTCCGCCAAGGTCGCCCCTTCCGGCAACTCTCCCGCTTCCTCAGCCAGCCCGGTCAATTCCCGCAGCCGTCCAAAGAACAGCACCTTCACCCTCATACTTGGAGATACAGTGGCCACCCAAAAATTGTACCGCGCCGGCCCCCCGTAGCACAGGCTTTAGCCTGTGTCTGCTCCGAACTCTTCTCTGAGCCCTCGGCGGCTCTCCGCGGCCACATTCTCTCCACATGCGCGATAATCATTCCACCAAGAAGGACCCCATGAAAATCCTCATCACCGGATCCACCGGCCTCGTCGGCACCGCGCTCGCGCAAGACCTCCAGCGCGCCGGCCACACCGTCTGCCGCCTCGTCCGACCCGGCACTTCCCCTGGCAATTCCCCTGGCTTCGATGTCAATTGGAACCCCGTCACCGGCGAACTAGGCGGAGCCGCCGTCGGCGCCGACGCCGTCATGAATCTCGCCGGCGCCTCCATCGCCGAAAAACGCTGGACCCCGCAGCGCAAACAACTCCTCCGCTCCAGCCGTGTAGACACCACCCGCGCCCTCGTCCAGGCCCTCGCAAAAATGTCCGCGCGCCCCCGCGTCCTAGTCTCCGCCTCCGCCACCGGCATCTACGGCAACCGTGGCGACGAAACGCTCACCGAATCCAGCCAACCCGGCAATGATTTTCTAAGTGAAATCGCAAAAGAGTGGGAATCCGAAGCCCTCAAAGCCGAAGCCCTTGGCATCCGCGTAGTCCGCGCACGCTTCGGCGTAATCCTCTCCAAAAAAGGTGGAGCCCTCCCGCAAATGATGCGCCCCTTTCAATTCTTCGCAGGCGGAAAAATCGGCCCCGGAACGCAATGGCTAAGCTGGATAACCCTCGACGACACAATCGCCATCCTCCGCCTCGCCCTCGAAAACGCCAACATCACCGGCCCGCTAAACGTCGTCTCCCCGCAACCGGTGACCAACGCACAATTCACCAAAATCCTGGCCGTGACCCTGCACCGTCCCGCAGTGTTCCCCGCGCCAGCCTTCGCCCTCCGCTTCATCCTCGGGGAAATGGCCGACGCTTTACTCCTCTCCAGCCAACGCGTACAACCCGCTCAACTCCACAAGCTCAACTACCAGTTCACACATCCCGATTTGGCCGCAGCGCTCACATCCATGCTGAAGTGATCCCAAAACTGCTTCATCATACTCACGCTCACACTCAATCGAAATGCCGGCCATTCCCAGTTTGGGAAGTCACCCTAGTATCCCCGTTCAATTCGGAACGACCATAAACTTTTCGGTACACTGCCGCGCGAGCTTTTTTCGGCCCGAGCATTCCCAATCGCCAGCTCCAAACCCTTCGTTCCACTAACTTTAAAGGAAACAAATTTTCATTGAACGCTCAGGCGCGGCTTCCGCACCGCCGCGCCGTTTCGCTGGCCCTTCGTCTGCTTTCCCATTCTCCATGCGCCCTCTCTCGCAAACGCGCTCAATGCAAGCCCACTCCACTCGGAGCCCTCGCGCCCCTCGCTACATCACCCAAGCCATTCTTCTACTCGCCTTCACACTCTCCCAAGCAGCATGCGGCGGTGGTGGAGGCGGCACCACTCCACCGCCTCCACCGCAAATCACCGTCGCCATCGCTCCCAATTCCGGCCCAGTTCTCCTCGGCAACTCGCTCCCTTTCTCTGCCACCGTCACCAACACTCCAGACACTTCCGTCTCTTGGAGCGTCAACGGCATCGCCGGCGGCTCTCCCCAAGCCGGCACCATCTCTCCCGATGGACTCTTCACCGCCCCCGCCGATCTTCCCACCGGAGGAAAAGTTCAAATCACAGCCACCAGCCACGCCGATCCCTCCAAATCCTCCACTGCCGGCCTCACCATCTCCAGCGACATCACCATCTCGATATCTCCCGGTTCCTCTTCCGTCGAACTCGGCGCGCTGCAATCATTCCAAGCCGGCATCACCAGCAGAGGTAAGCCCGATCCCGCAATCCGCTGGAGTCTCTCCGGCTCAGCCTGCCCGAACAACTGCGGCGTCGTCGACGCCAACGGGAACTACACCGCGCCCGCTATTCTCCCGTTGGCGGCCGGCGTCACTCTCATCGCAACCAGCGTCGCCGATCCTTCCAAGCAAAATTCTGCGCCTCTCACCATCACCAGCCACTTCACACTGCAGGTCGCCGCGCCCTCCAGTCTTCAGCCCGGCATCACGACCGCCATCGTCGCCACTCTAACTCCCGCTCCCAGCTCCAATCCAAGTGCCGTTTTATCCTGGTCCCTCTCCGGCAGCGGCTGCAGCGGCAGCGCGTGCGGCATTCTCACCGTAATCACCACGCAATCCGCCGGAGGCGGCGCCATCGCTGACACCGCCAACTACACCGCGCCCGCCGCGCCGCCGCAGCCCAACACCGTCGTCATCACCGTCACGCCGCAAGCGGACCCCACTAAGAAAACGCAAGCCACCATCGCCATTCAACCCGGGCCAAGCCTCAGTCTTTCGCCAAACACCGCCACGCTCGCGGCGAATCATCGCGTCACGCTCATCGTCGCCGAAAACGGCACGGCCGGTTCCTCTCTCGTCTGGAGCGTCAACGGCATCTCTGGTGGCAACTCAATCGTCGGCCAACTTTGCGTCGTCGCTTCTTCTCCCTGCCAAAGCATCACCAGCGGCACAGCCACGCAAGTCGACTACATCGCCCCCGGCGCAATTCCCTCCTCCAATCCCGTCTCCGTCCAAGTCGCCATCGCCGGAAATTCCACCATATTCTCTTCCGCGCAAATCACCGTCATCAATCACGTCCTCGTCAGCGTTTTCCCCAACAGCGTCACCTTGCCTCCTCTCGGCGTACAGGGTTTCTCCGCTTCCGTCCTCGGCACCGGCAATCAAGCTGTCACCTGGCAGGTGCAGGGCTCCGCCTGCGCCGTCGTCAGCGCTTGCGGCCTCATCACCACAGGCGGCGCCTTCACCGCGCCTTCCACGCCACCAACTCCCAATGCCATCCGGGTCGTCGCGATCAGCCAGGACGACTCCACTCAATCTGGCTCCGCCAACGTCACCATCTCCTCCGGCTCCAACATTAATTCTCTGCATCCCGCCAGTGTTTACGCCGGCGGCGCAAACGGTTTCACACTCACCGTCGACGGCAGCGGTTTTGTTCCGGCCAACCCCGGCCCCGGCTCCATGCTCCTCATCGGCGGCACCGCGCGCGTCACCACCTGCGCCTCTGCCAACTCCTGCTCCGCCCCGGCCAACAGCAGCGACGTCATCCAGACCGGCAACGTTACCGTCCAGATCCAAAGCCCGTCTGGTCCGCTCTCCAATACCGTCTCGCTCGTCGTCGCCGCTCCCGGCACAACCGACGACGTAATCTCTCTCACCGCTTCCACTCCCTCCATCCTCGGCAAAAACATCGCCGTCGTCGAACCCACCACCGCCGGCGTCGACGACTCCTCCGTCTCCTTCGATCTCAACGTCGCCGCCCTCGGCGTCTTCAATACTTCCACCAACGCCTGCAACCTCGGCGGAAATCCCGTTTCTCTCACGCGCCCCGCCTCCGGCACCACCGCCGCGGACATCTGCCTTTTCTCTCAATCGGGCTTCGATACCAGCATGGTCTACACCATCTCCGGCCCCGGCGATGTCGCCGTGATTTCCAAGCAACCCGCCGGACTCGGCATCATCCACCTCACCATCCAGATTCCTTCCACCGCGCTCCGCGGCGCGCGAACGCTTTTCATCCAGAACGCCAATCTCGACAAAACCGCCGCTTCCGGCGCGCTGGAGATTCAATGAACAGGAGTGAACAATCGTGAGCTACAAAGACCGCCGCCGAATGCTCTGGGTCCTTTTTCTGATCGGCCTCGCCTTAATCGCCGCCGTTGCGCAAGCCACCACGCTGGTACGCCTGCGCTTCCAGGATCTGGTGTACTACTCCAATTCCATCGCTCGGGTGCGTTGCCTCCACGCGGACACCCGCATGGAAAACGGCGAAATCTGGACCGACACCACGTTCCGCGTTCTTTCTCAAAAGAAAGGCTTTCTCCCCGAAGAAATCGTCGTGCGTCAGCCAGGTGGAACATTTCAGCACCTGCACTCTCACGTCGATGGAACGCCCGAATTTCGCCCCGGCGAAGAAGTCTATCTTTTTCTCGTTGCGCGCCCCGGCAATCCATTCTTGATCGTCGGCTGGTCCCAGGGCGCCTTCCGCATCCATCGAGAACTCCGCTCCGGCGGCGAAACCGTCACTCAGGATTCCGCCGGAACGCCGGTGTTCGATCCCGCCTCCAACTCGTTTACAAAGGGCGGTTTTAGAAATGTTGCGGTCGGCGCCTTCGAGCAGCGTCTCCACCGTGAACTCTCCCGCGAAATGGAATGACCGCTCCGAAAAGGAAAAAAACATGCAGAACACGCTCCGCTATTTCGCCTCTATCGCCCTGACGTTCCTCCTAGTCCTCTGGTCCGTCATCGCCGCGCAAGGCTACGCCTTCAACCAGATCGTCCCCGACGTCCGCCAGCCCAGCAGCGTCTCTGGCGGTTCCGCCTGCCCGATCCCTTCGCGCCAACTGACCAGCCCAGCCGCCATCGCCTTCCGCTGGAGCACCATGCTCGGCACCAACCCCAAAACCATTCTCACCCAGAATCAAACTCCCAGCGGCAGCCTCAACGAAATCGAACAAGTCATCCAGCAATCCCTCAGTGTCTGGAGCAGCGTCGCCGGCACAACGCTCACCTCCGCCTCCATCTCCCCGCTCGTGCGCAGCTCCACCGCAAATCTCTGCGGCTCCGACGGCATCAATTCCATCTGTTTCGATCAGCCGGACATGGCCTTCACTCCGGGCGTTCTCGCCTTCACCCGCGTCATCGCCGCCGACCAGATCGGCATTCAGCTCGGCAGCGGAGCGCCCTCCAGTCAGGTCGGCCAGATCCTCGACGCCGACATCTATTTCAATCCTGGCGATTCGCTCGTCAGCTTCTCCACTCCGCTCGCTCTTGCCGCTAACCCGAAATCCTATGACCTCGAATCCCTTCTCACTCACGAGCTCGGCCACGCCCTCGGCTTCAGCCATTCCGCCGTTTGGAGCGCCATGATGTTTCCCTTCGCCCCAGCACCCGGCACATTCACCGGGATGCGTCCCACCACGCAACAACCTGACGCCCCGCTCGCCGACGACGATCGCACCGGTCTCCGCGTCCTCTACCACAATCCCGCCGATACGCAATTCGTCGGCTCGATTCAAGGGCGCATCGTTCCCGCCAACACGCTCTCGCTTCCCGCTTCGCCTCCCGGTGTCACAGGAATCTTCGGTGCACACGTAGTCGCCGTCGACGCCGCAAGCGGCGCCGTAATCGCCGGAACATTAGGTGGATGGAGTTGCCAGGCGCTCGGCCCGGCGCAATTCGATGGCACTTACCAAATCGGCGCTCTCGCCGTAAACCACTCTTACAAAATTTATGCCGAACCTCTCAACGGCGCTGTCGGCCCCGCCGAAGTTTCCAACGCAATCGTCAGCCTCTGCCGCAATTCCACTACTGAC
>DATHOY010000130.1:0-31547 GCA_035484435.1 Vulcanimicrobiaceae bacterium
TCCCATACGCCCAACAGCAAAAATGGCAGGATCGTCGAAGCTGCCCACAGCTTCGCATTCCGTGGCAATTTTGCCTCCGGCTCCCACCGGAAGAGCAGGGAAGAAATCGTAAACGCCAGAACCGCCCAGGCGACCAGTGAACCAATGTTCGACCGCAAAGAAAACAAGGAGGCGTGGTGAACCATCGCCTGCTGCAGGGCGTTCACGAGATAGGTTGCTGGAAGAAACAGTGCCACGCGCTGCGCAGTATGCGGCAGGACGGGAAGCGGCACCGTCGCGCCCGACATGAAAATTAACGCGAACCACAAAAGCTGGTTGATGACCTGCGTCTCCTGCATCGTATTCGTCACGCTGGCCACAATCAGCCCCAGCGAGGCAAATGCTCCGATCCCAATCACCGACATGACGAGGATGCCGCCCAGATTACCGAAATCCTTGAGGTGATAAACAAACCGCGCGAGTGCCAATTCCAGAATCACCGTGGGCAGAATCAGCAGCATGTTTGCCAGAACGCTCGAACCGATCATGCTGCTCGCCGGAATCGGCGCCAGCCGGAACCTCCGCAAAATCCCCTGCTCACGCCAGGTTACAATCTGCGCGCTCAAACCCCAAAACGTCCCCATGACCGACATCGCAATCACCGGCCCCAAGAGGTACCGCACCTTCGGTATTTCCCCTTTGGCCAGCACGCTGCCGTACAAAAAGAAAAACGCCATGGGCATCACCAGGCTGAAAAACAGGAACGCCTTGTTCCGCAGCGTAATCCGGATGCGCATCGCCGCCAGTGTCAGAATGGTCTTCAATCCCGCAGCCTCCGTCCGGTCAATTCGATGAACACGTCTTCCAGCGACGGCGTAGCAATCTCCAGGCTCACCAGTTCGTTGTTTTCCGCTTCCAGATGCTTCACCAGAGCCACAATCGCCGGCGCTGTCTTCTGGCAATGCAACACGTACACATCGTCCAGTTGCCGAGCCTCAACCACGCCATCCAGATTCTTCAGCACGCCGTTCGAAGCTGGCTTCGCCAACCGCACTTCAATTCGCGTCGTATTGGCCGAGCGCTCCTTCAACTCCCGCGGCGTCCCCGTCGCGATCACTTTTCCGTGGTCCACAATCGCCACGCGATCGCAAAGCTTTTCCGCCTCTTCGATATAGTGCGTCGTCAGCACGATGGTTTTCTTCTGGCTCTTCAATTCGTCAATAATGTCGTAAATCTCGCGCCGCACCTGCGGGTCCAAACCCGCCGTCGGCTCATCCAGAAACAGCACCCGCGGATCGTTCACCAGCGCCATGGCCAGCGCCAGTCGCTGCTTCTGCCCGCCGGAAAGCTGGTTGTAAAACGCGTTGCGCTTTTCTTCCAGCCCAAACCGCCGCAGCAACTCGTCCACATTCCGCGTTCGCTTGTAAAAGCCCGCAAACAGCCGCAGCGCCTCGCCCACCTTTAGCTTGTCGGGCAGGGAAGTGGACTGCAGCGTCGCGCCAATCTCATTCTTCAGCCCGTTCGGATTTTTCTGCGGGTCTATCCCGCAAACCGAAATTCTCCCGCTGTCCGGCACACGCAGCCCTTCCATCACTTCCACGGTGCTGGTCTTGCCCGCCCCGTTAGGCCCCAGCAGCCCGAACACCTCGCCCTCTTCCACAGAAAAGCTCACGCCGCGCACGGCCTCCACGTCGCCGTAGCGCTTCACAAGGTTTTCCACCTGCAGAATGGGATTCGCCGTCATCAGGAGACATCTATCTTATCGCAGCGAGCCGCATCTCTCTAATCCGCATTTCCCTCCGGCTCAATTTCTCTCCACCTTCGCACGCCAAAACGCAAAATTGTCATCCTGAAGGGCTCGCATTTTGCGCCCTGAAGGATCTCAACCTCAAATTGTGAGGGAATCAAAACTAGCGTGCCTTCTTCTTCGGCCGGTTCTTCTTCTTAGCCTTGTTCGTGTTCCGCTTCGGCGCCCACCCGTGCTTCGCAAAATCCACTCGAAATTCCGTGATCTTCACGCCTTCGCTTTCGAGGAGTTTTCTTTGCAGGGAGGCATGCGGCTCCGGAATCAGCAGTTTCCCTCGCTCGCCCACCACGCGATGCCACGGAATGCCTCTTCCAGAAGGGGTCGCTGCCAATGCTCTGCCCGCGGTTCTCGCCCCGCCGCGTAATTGCAACGCCTTGGCAAGCGCCCCATAGGTAGTAACCCGGCCGCGGGGAATTTGTTTCACCAGCTTGTAAACAGGATCCCAGCTCATAGTAAAAAAATGGTAATGGGGATTTTACCGCTAGGCAAGCGACCTTTCCCCGCCGCCGGTGTTTAATGAAGTGTATGGGACGCTTCACAACAAAGGATTCCGCGCGTAAAGGAAAGTTCGATGAAACGCAGCGAAAAATCCGATGCAGCATTCGCGGCCACTTGCCGCAGCATGTTGCCAATGCCAACGCGAAGGGTAGCAACCTTTACTCATACGACGCATCCAATCTTGATAAGTGTAGTGGAATTCCCTTACACTACATCCGGGACGCAGCCTCAACCTGTGTCCCGCCGCACTTTCGAGGACAGCATGGCTTTCGTCCGTCGCAAAGGAAACGCCTACTATCTGGTGCACAATGTGCGCCGCGGCGGAAAAGTGCGGCAACTCCATCTCGCCCGTCTCGGCGACCGCGCCCGGATCACCGACGACGTCGTCAAGGCAGTCTCCAAGAAGCATCCCTTCATCGATCTCAACTGGCGCTCCCTGCGCGAACAGTTGGACAACCAGATCGATCTCGCTGATCCTCAATCCCCGGCCGTTCAGAAACTCATTCAGGCCCTCCGCACTCTAAATATTGATCTGGCGGACCTTTTCCCCCAGGTTCTACGGTTTTCCGAATCGCCCGCGGTGGCGCGGGAGTTGCTCCTCCAAATGAAGCTTCTCCACTCCACCATCCAGGTAAAGCTCGATCAGTTCGGTTCCAAAGACCAGCTGAAGAGAATGCATCGGACAGGCGGACGGTTTGGATCTGCGTCACCGGAATTCCGGGGACGCTAGGGAGGCGGTCATGGCGACAGGCGATGTTTCTCTAAATCCAAGTATCCGCAGCGCAGACACCATTGAATTTCAAAACGCACTGCGCGCGAAGATCGTCGGCCAGGACGACGGCGTTCAGGCGCTCGTCGAACTGTTCCAGGTCTTTACCGCTGGACTCAACTCGCCGGGCCGTCCTGTCGGCAACCTGCTCTTCCTCGGCCCCACCGGCTCCGGCAAGACGCGCATCGTAGAAGCCGCTGCCGAAATCCTCTTCGGCAGCCCCCGCGCCGTCATCAAGATTGACTGCGCCGAATTCCAGCACTCCCACGAAATCGCCAAGATCATCGGCTCGCCCCCGGGCTACCTCGGCCACAGGGAAACTCATCCTTTAATCACCCAGGAAGCCCTGGCCGCGAACCACACGGACAAGTTGAAGCTTTCCTTTCTGCTCTTCGATGAAATCGAGAAAGCCAGCGACGCCCTGTGGCAACTGCTCCTCGGTATGCTCGACAAAGCCACGCTCACGCTCGGTGACAACCGCCGCGTGGACCTCTCGCAAACAGTCATCTTCATGACCTCCAACCTCGGTGCCAACGAAATCACCGACCTCATGGGCGGCGGCTACGGCTTCATCAAGTCCGGCGACACGCCACAAACCAATATTGACCAGAAAGTCGAGCGCACCGCCGTCGAAGCCGCCCGCCGCAAATTCTCTCCCGAATTCATGAACCGCCTCGACAAGATGGTGGTCTTCCGCCAGTTGAAGCGCGCCGAACTCGAGACCGTGCTGGACATCGAACTAGGCCTGGTCCAAAAGCGTGTCCTCGACACCGCCACCAATAAATTCCTTTTCCGCGTCACAGACTCCGGCCGCAACTTCCTGCTTCAGGAAGGCACCGACCAGCGTTACGGCGCCCGCCACCTGAAACGCGCCATCGAGCGCTTTCTCGTCTACCCGTTGGCGAACCTGCTGGCAACCCAACAGGTCAATCTCGGCGACCTTGTACGGGTAGATTGGGACGGTGTCCACAATGAACTAACGTTTGTCCGCGAAAAGGAAGGCGCCATCATCACACCGGAATCCCCGGAAGAAACCCTGGCCACCGGTGCCGCGCCTCTCCAGGACGGCCTAGCCAAAGACACTCCGGCCGAAGCCGTCTCTGGTGAAACTTCGACACCCGCCTCAATTCCGGCGGCTGGCCCAGCTGTCGCCAGGCAATCCCTGCAGGGCCGTAAAAAGGACCACCGCTAACCGATAGAGGCGGCTTCAGGCCGCCTCCAGTTTCTTGCCTTCTCCCATGTAGGGCCCGCCTTCAGAGGCAGGCCGCTCCAACTACTGAGTAAGGGCTTCTTTGGAGCTGCTCGCGTTCGCGAACCCAACCCATTTGCCCAACTCCAGTTCATCGTTTATGCCCAATCCGCCAATCTCTCTGGCCTCTTTCCGTCACGCCTGAACTGACACAAACTGTTTCAACTCTCTCAATTTTGGACACTCTCGGCACACGTTCTCACGCGGTGAGACGGTTTCCACAACTGCAACACTCCTATCTCGTTGAACTTGCAGTCTTTTCGAAATTCACAGGCCTCCCCGCGATATGGCACGCCCCATGCTCTTCCCCCAATATCTGCAATGTTGAGATCTTCAAGTCTCGACACGTACAGACAGAGCGGTGATGCGAGGGGCCGTCATCGTTCGAGGAAGAAGCCATGAAAGCAGCGGCAAGACAGCAACTGGATCCCACAATCCGCAGCAACGATACCCGCGATTTCCACCAGTCGCTTCGCGCCCGCATCGTTGGCCAGGAAGAAGGCGTGCAGGCGCTCGTCGACCTCTATCAGGTCTTCCGCGCGGGCCTCAACTCACCGGGTCGGCCGGTCGGAAACCTCCTTTTCCTAGGGCCTACTGGTTCGGGCAAGACGCGCATCGTCGAGGCCGCAGCTGAGATCCTGTTTCAAGACCCACGCGCTGTAATTAAGGTCGACTGCGCCGAATTCCAACACTCCCACGAAATTGCCAAACTCATCGGCTCACCCCCGGGCTACCTCGGGCATCGCGAGACTCACCCCTTGATTACTCAAGAAGCTTTGGCGGCCTCCCACAGGGACGACCTAAAGCTCTCCTTCCTACTCTTCGACGAAATTGAAAAGGCCAGCGACGCTCTCTGGCAACTGCTCCTCGGCATGCTGGACAAGGCTACCCTGACCCTTGGCGACAATCGCCGCGTGGATCTTTCCCAGACCGTCATCTTCCTCACCTCCAACCTCGGCGGTGGTGAAATCACCGAGCTCATGGGTGGCGGTTACGGCTTCGTCAAGGCCGGCGAAACACCCGCCGCCAATCTCGACGAAAAAGTGCAGCGCACCGCCGTCGAAGCCGCTCGTCGCAAATTCTCTCCCGAATTCATGAACCGCCTCGACAAGATCGTGGTTTTCCACCCGCTGCATCGCAAGCAACTCGAGCAGGTTCTGGACATCGAACTCGCCATGGTCCAGCAGCGTGTTCTGGAAACCGCCAAGGGCCAGTTCCTTTTCCGCGTCACCACCAACGGCCGCGATTTTCTTTTGCAGGAAGGCACCGACCAGCGTTACGGCGCTCGTCACCTGAAGCGCTCCATCGAACGCCATGTCGTCTATCCGATGGCCAATCTTCTCGCCACCGACCAGGTTCGCCTCGGCGACATGATCTGCATCGACTGGGAACCCAGCGAAGATCATCTTCATTTCGTTCGCGAAGGTGAAAATGTAGCCATTCCCGTCCGGCGTCCCGATCCCGTCGTCGCTGTTAAGGCCACGCAAGCCCGCGGCGGCCGCCCCGTCGAAGCTCCCGGCGTCCAGCTCCCACCAGAGCCTACCCCGCGCCTAGCTCGCTAAAAGTTTCGGTCCAGCACTCCATCCATAAACCGAAACCGCACCCCGGTACTACCGGGGTGCGGTTTTTTCTTGTGGCACAGGCACTCCTGCCTGTGCTCCCGCTTACTATGGTTTTCTCTGTGCTCTCTGTGCTCCTCCTCTGAGAACTCTGTGTTAAATCTTTTTTCTGCCCGTGTTCCAAAACAAGAAAGGCGCCGCGAACAATCTCGCGGCGCCCATTCTTCTTATTGCCAACTTCCTCTCTACCAGCCGAACTGCACCGCCGGAAGCACCGGTGTGCCTTCGCTTCGCACCGCATCCAGGGCATTCGGTTCAAAACCCAGGAGCTTCAGGATGGTGGGAGCTACCTGAGCGGTTTCCACGAAGCTGTTGATGCTGCGGCCCTCAAAGCGTGGATTGGATACCAATAGCATCACATTGGTGTCGTCCCATGCAAAACCGCCGTGTTCGGACTGTTTCTTGTCACCGCCGGTATACACCACGCCGACGTTTGGAACCGCCACGATGTCGGGCGTACGCGGGTCTCCGCCTGCCCGCAGCTTGCAGCACGGGCCGGGATTGTTCGGCACGCCCGGCGGGTTAAAAAGCGTGTTCAGTGAAGCGCCATAGTAGATCTGCCCGGCACCCCATCCTGGAGGCGCGACTGCGGCGGCTTCCAACATACTAACTGCGTTTCCGGTCTGCGTCGGGTCCGCGAGCCAGAGTTGCGAAATGTCGTCTTCCGCCAGGCCCAGCCCATTGTTGGCATTGCTGTAAATCGCCGGGAGAAGATTCGCGATGACACCGCCAGGGGAGTTACCATTACCGGTTTTCCCGGGAATTGGGAAGAAGCGATTCGGGTCGATTGGCGATTGTCCGTGCTTTGCCGTGATGATGATGGCGGTCGAATCCAGAAGGCCATGGTGCTTGAGAGCCGCCACCATCTGCCCGATCGCCGCATCCACGAATACGATTTCGCTCTCCATGAGAGGCCTGGGCGTACCCTGGGCGTCTTCATAGCCGCCGGAGTTGCTGTCGCTTCGGTTTGCGGGCAGCGCAGCGGGCTTTACAAGCTTCTGGCCGACGCTGACTGCCTGGAAGTTCATGCCGAGGATCACTGGGACAGGAGCCTTACTCGTCCCGAGGTGATTCTTACCGTTAATTTCGTTCACCACCGCGTTGACTTTCAATTGGTCATAGCATTTGATGGCATCGAAATCGGTCGTCCAATCGTCCCCCGGAGTCTTTGCGTCTCCGCTGGCTTTGATGGTTCCGCAATCAAAGCCCGTGCCGGCCGTGGTTATTCCCGGCAACGGAATCTGGTTGGAATTGACTTCCGGAGAAAAGTAATCATCCACGTTGCTAGGCACACTTGTTCCGGTTGGGCCCGAAACCAGAGCGTAAACAGCGTGCTTGTCCGACCAGGCTGTGTAGCCGCCCGCGGCATGGATCACGCCATAAATCGTGTTGGTGCGAACGAAGTTCCAAGGATAAACGGGTTTGCAGTTATTAAACGGATCGCGTACCAGCCGGTCGGGATTGACTGCTGGATAACCGCCGTCGGTAACGTTGGCGGCTTGGGGATTCCCGCCATTGAGCAGTAGTTGGTTGAATTCGTCGCCTTCCTCATATTCGGTCTGGGTTCCGTAAATCTGGTTTGGAACGCAGGGCGCCAAGGCAGGGTTGTTGTTCGGGTCGCTTGTGCCGGGCAGCCCGTTTCCGGTGGTTACTAGAGGTGGCGCCAGGACGCGATCGTAAGCCACGTCGTAATACGCGCCTACCGTTCGCGGGCTGCCACCGGTTACCAGTGCCATCAAGCCAGGAAAGGAGTCCGACGGCCTGGAGGTCGTCGTTCGTGTGTAGTTCAGTCCGGTCTTGCCGAGTGCAGCGAGCGTCGGGCAGTAGGGTGTTCCACCGTTTACCCCGCTGATGCCGTTTGCGCAGTTTTCGAAATCCACCGCGTGCATGCCGTCAATGCTGATCAGCAGGACGTGCTTGATATGGGAGTGACCCTCGTCGTCGTTGGCGTGCGCGGGCGCCGGTGTCGTGGAGACAATCAAGCCGAGAGACAGGCTTGCTGCCAATAACTGCTTCATCATGTAGCTCTCCTTTTGGATGGTTGGGTGGGACTCGCGAATCCGTAATCGGCAATTCGCTACGTGATGAGACTAGGCGGCCATTGTTACAGGAGAGAGACACTTCGATGTTTGGATCGTGAAAGAAGGGAATTTCTTGAAGCGGTGTCTAAACGCATCGCAATTTCGTGTCTCAATTTCGTTTTCCCCTGCCGCTTTCTGAAGGTTTTTTCAGATTGCACAGCCCGGTACTGTTAGTTTTGGTGCGTGCCTGCGGTTACTGAGGCAGGCTGATTGTGGATCTCCTCCGCCCTCTTCAACGCTTCTTCGATATTCGCGCAGATATTCTCGGCTCCAATGTGCCGCTCAAACCCTGCCTCGCGCATCAACGCCTCGGGTTGCGGCCTGGCTCCGCAAACCAGCATCGCCCGCCCGTTCGCCCGCAAAATCTCCGCCAATTCTTCCAGCGCTGCGATTCCTGTGGCGTCAATCGCCGTCATGTTCCGCAATCGCAGAATTACAATCGGCGGCAACGCCTTGATATCTTCCGTAACTTCCGCAATCTTGTCGGTCACGCCGAACAAAAACGGCCCGTGAATCCGGTAAACCGCCGCATATTCCGGAATATCCTTATCCTGCAAAATGTGCGCGCGCCCGTCCTCGATGTAATCGTCCGTAACTTTCGACACCGTCGTGGTCAGCGAAATCTTCCGGATAAAACTGAAAGCCGCCAGAATCATTCCCACTTCCACCGCCAGCGTCAGGTCCGCCACCACGGTAAGCGTCAACGTCAGCAGCCAAACACTCTTGTCCGCCACGCTAAGTTTCAAAATCTCTGGAATTTCGCCCCAGTCGCCCATGTTGTAGGCGACCATGAACAGAATTCCCGCCAAAGCCGCCAACGGCACATTTTTCACCAGCGGCGCCGCAAATAAAATCACCGCCAGCAGCGTCAGAGCGTGAATCATTCCCGCCACCGGAGTCCTTGCGCCCGCACGTACATTTGTGGCTGTCCGTGCGATCGCACCCGTCGCGGGCAAGCCGCCAAAGAGGGGAGAAGCGAGATTGGCGACTCCCTGCGCGATCAACTCCACGTTTGGATTGTGTTTGTCGCCGCTCATGCGGTCGGAAACCACCGCAGAAAACAACGACTCAATCGCCCCCAGCATCGCCACCGTGATCGCCGGCGACAGCAGATGCAACAACAATTGGGGCTGGAGCCTTGGCACCGCAAAATGCGGCAATCCGCTCGGTATCCCGCCAAACCGCGTCCCAATCGTCTCAATCGGCAGATGAAAAATCGCCACCGCCGCTGTCGCCCCAAAGCACACCAGAATCGCCCCAGGTATCCGCTTAAAAAACTTTGCGCAAACAATCATCACCGCCAGCGAAGCAAATCCCACGATCGACGCGGTCCAGTTCAGCGTATGAAAATTCTCCCCGATGGCCCCCATGCGGTGAAAAAAATCCCCCGGCACATGCTCCATCCTCAGCCCGAAGAGATCGCGGATCTGCGTGCTCGCAATTAGGATGGCGATGCCGTTCGTGAAGCCCACCACTACCGGCCGCGGGAAATACTTCACCATGCCGCCCAGCCCGGTCACGCCCATGATCACCAGGATCAACCCGGCCAGCATTGTGCACGTGAACAGGCCGTCCAGCCCATATTTGGAAATAATTCCAAGCACCACGACAACGAAAGCGCCTGTCGGCCCGCCGATTTGTGTTTTGGATCCGCCCAAAGCGGAAATCAGGAAACCCGTGACGATCGCGCAATAAATCCCGGCTTGCGGCGATACGCCCGAAGCAATTGCAAACGCCATCGCCAGTGGCAGCGCCACCAGCCCTACCGTTACCCCGGCGATCAGGTCCGCCGTAAATTTTTCAGAATTGTATCCGCGCAGCAGTAATACCGATTTCGGCAACCACGCGTCGATCGCAGCGCTCATAGCATCGCCAACCCGTTTCCGTCCCCACTCGAATCAGTTTACCAACCCTCGGGGAAGGGAACGCTGTGACGTACAAACATAGTTGCGCTCAACGCCACCGATGCGCTAACTTGTCCGGTCTGGAAATTGTCTTCCGTGTAGGGGCGGCTTTAGGCCGCCTTCTTCGCTTGTAGCATAGGCTTCAGCCTGTGCTCTTGGGTTTCTCTTCTCAGCGAACTCCGCGCTCTCAGCGTTCTCTGCGTTGAATCTTTTTCCTAATCCGCCGCCTCGCTCCGCTTCACTCCCGCCTTCCACCGCAGCACCGGCTTCCGCGCCGCTCCCACTTCATCCAATCTCCGCACCCGCGTTGTATGAGGCGCCGTCTTCACCAACTCCGGCGTCTCCGCCGCCTCTTTCGCGATCGACTTCATCGCCTCCACAAACAAATCCAGCTCTTCCTTCGATTCCGATTCCGTCGGCTCAATCATAAGCGCCCCCGGCACAATCAGCGGAAACGCCGTCGTATAAGGATGAAATCCATAGTCAATCAGCCGCTTGGCGATATCCATCGTGTTCACGCCGTTCCGCTTCTGAATCGCGTCGCTGAACACCACCTCATGCATCGACGGCTTCGTGTACGGCAAATCAAATACTCCCTCCAGCCCCTTGCGAATATAATTCGCGTTCACCACCGCGTCTTCCGTTGCCTGCCGCACCCCCGGCCCGTAGGCCAATATGTACGCGAGCGCCCGCACCAGCACGCCAAAATTTCCCACGAACGCCTTCACCCGCCCAACGCTTTGCTTCCGGTTGAAATCCAGCGCCAGCCGTCCGCCTTCTTTCTCCACCAGCACCGGCGTCGGCAAATACGGCTCCAACACTTTCTTCATCGCCACGGGACCCGCTCCCGGCCCACCGCCTCCATGCGGAGTAGAAAACGTCTTGTGTAGGTTTAGGTGCATCACGTCCACGCCCAGATCGCCCGGCCGCGTAACGCCCGTAAGCGCGTTCATGTTTGCGCCGTCCATGTAGAGCAGCGCGCCCTTCGCGTGCAGAATCTCCGCAATCTGCGGCACCTGCTGCTCAAAGATTCCCAGCGTGCTCGGGTTCGTCAGCATCAGCGCGGCCACGTCTTCCGTCACCTGCTCCCGCAATTTCGCTAAATCCACCTGCCCCTCGGCGTTGGACCTAATATTTTCCACTTCATATCCGGCAATCACCGCCGTAGCCGGATTTGTTCCGTGCGCGGAATCCGGAATCAACACCTTCTTCCGCGGATTCCCATTCTTCTCGTGATGCGCGCGAATCAACAGCAAGCCAGTCAGCTCGCCCTGAGCACCAGCCGCAGGCTGCAAGGTGATCGCATCCATCCCGGTAATTTCCAGCAAACACTTTTCCAGCAGTTGCAGCACTTTCAAACAGCCCTGCGAAAGCTCCTGTGGCTGATAAGGATGCTCCGTCGCAATCCCATCCAGCCGCGCCACAAACTCATTCACCCTCGGGTTGTACTTCATCGTGCACGAACCCAGCGGATACATCCCCAAATCAATCGCGTAATTCCACGTCGAAAGCCGCGTGAAGTGCCGGATCACCTCAATCTCGCTAACCTCCGGGAATCCATCCACGCCCCCGCGCCGGTAGGAGTCTCCCAGCGTCTTCGCCGGATCCACCGCCGGCACATCCAGCGGCGGCAATTCAAACGCCCGCTTCCCCGGCGACGACTTTTCAAATATCAACCCTTCATTCTGATTCGTCTGCCGCGTAGCCTTCTTAATCTTTTCGCTCATCCCCACTCTTCTCTCGCCGTATGTAGGGGCGGCTTTAGGCCGCCTTCCTGCATTCCTCTTCTCTGCGAACTCTGCGCTCCGACCTCTGTGTCCTCTGTGTTAAGTTTTTTTCTTTCTCTTATACCGCCGTCAACGCCTTCCTAACCCCAGCCACCAACCGCTCAATTTCCGTCCGAGAAGTCGTCTCCGTAACGCAAACCACCGCATTCTTCGACAACTCCGGATAAGCCGTTCCCAAAACAAACGGCCCGATAATCTTCTCCTTCAACAATTCCGCATTCACCAGCTTCACCGACTTCGGCAGCGCCACCGTAAACTCATTAAAAAACGGCCCCGAAAAAGTCCGCGTAACTCCCGGAATCTTCTCCAGTTCCGTCAACGCAAAATGCGCCTTAGCCAAATTCTGTTCCGCCTGCTCCCGCAGACCTTCTTTGCCCAGCAGCGTCAAATGCACCGTAGCCGCCAGCGCGCAAAGCGCCTGATTCGTACAGATATTCGAAGTCGCCTTCTCCCGCCGTATGTGCTGCTCGCGCGTAGCCAGCGTCAGCACAAATCCCCGCTGCCCCTCGCTGTCCACCGTCTGCCCCGAAAGCCGCCCCGGCATCTGCCGCACATATTTCTCCCGCGAAGCAATCACCCCCGCATACGGCCCGCCATAACTCGGCGCCAATCCAAAACTCTGCGCTTCCATTGCCACAATGTCCGCTTCCGCCGGCGGCTTCACCGCGCCGAGCGACACCGCTTCCGCTACCGCCACCACCAGCATCGCTCCCGCGGCCCGCGTAATCTCCGCCAGCGGCCCCAGAGATTCAATCGTCCCGAAAAAGTTTGGCGACTGCACCACCACCGCGCAAACATCCTCCCGAATCGCCGCCTTCAGCGCCTTCGCGTCCAGCGTCCCCGCCGTCGTGTACGAAATCTCTTCCACATGCAGCCCGGAATTCTTCGCATACGTCCGCAGCACTTCGCGGTACTCCGGATGCACCGACCGCGCCACCAGCACGCGCGTCCGCCCCGTCAACCGCTCCGCCATCAACACTGCTTCCGTCGTCGCCGTCGACCCGTCATACATCGACGCGTTCGCCACTTCCTGCCCCGTCAACTGGCACATCAGCGTCTGAAACTCAAAAATCGCCTGCAGCGTCCCCTGCGTAATCTCCGCCTGGTACGGCGTGTACGAAGTCAAAAACTCTCCACGCTGGATAATCGTGTCCGTCACCACCGACCGCAGGTGGTTGTACACACCTGCGCCCAGAAAACTCGTATACCCGACCGAATTCTCCTTCGCGCGCTCCTGGAAATAGCGAATCACTTCCTGCTCGGAAAAAGGTCCCGGCAGATTCAACGCCTTCTTCAATCTGTATTTTTCGGGAATCGACGAAAACAACTCTTCAACATTCTTCACCCCGATGGCCGCCAGCATCTCCTGGCGCTCCGCCGGGCTCTTCGGCAGGTAGCGCATCAGGCCGACGCTTCTTTCTGCTTCTCCGCGATGTACGCCTCATACGCCGCCGCGTCCATCAACCCGCCAACCTCCGCAGCATTCGCCAGCTTGATCTTGATCAACCACCCCGTCGTGTGCGGAGCGGTATTGATCGCCTCCGGCTGCTTCACCAGCGCGCCGTTCGCTTCCGTGACCTCGCCGCTCGCCGGCGCATAAATCTCGCTCACCGCCTTCACCGATTCCACCGACCCAAACGTCTTCCCGGTAATCACCTTCGCGCCCACTGCCGGCAACTCCACAAACACCACATCCCCCAACTCATGCTGCGCATAATCCGTAATCCCAACGGTAGCCACGTCGCCTTTCACCTCAATCCACTCATGATCCTTCGAATACCTGAACTGCGTCGGATATCCCATCGTCCCACTCCTTTATTCTTTCCGTCTTCAAAGCCGCCCCAAAAATGAACTTGAGGGTGCCCCACCCTTGGTTTTTAAGGGTGGGCTCTTACGATCAGAAGGCAACCGACCTCTGCCTCTTCACTCTGTCTTCACGTCTTAACCGCACTAGCCTTCCGAACCCTCTTATAAAACGGCGTCCCCACCACCACCGCCTTAACCTTCTGCCCCCGAATCTCTACAAAAATCTCCGTCCCCAACGCAGTCATGGCAGGCGGCACATAAGCCAACGCAATATTTTTCCCCAGCGTAGGCGAAGGCGACCCGCTAGTCACCACACCAATCGCAATTCCACTCGAATCCAAACACCGGTACCCATCCCGAGCAATCCCGCGCTCCACCATCTCCAACCCCACCAGCGCCCGCTTCAATCCCTCCGCCTTCAACTTGACCAGAGCGTCCCGCCCAACAAATGAGCCTTTCTCCAAATGGCAATACCGCTCCAGCCCCGCTTCCCAAACATTGATCTCGTCGCTGATCTCATGCCCATACAATGCCATCTTCGATTCCAGGCGCAGCGTATTCCGCGCTCCCAGCCCGCAAGCCAAAATCCCAAACTCTTTCCCCGCCACAAATACTTCGTTCCAAACGCGCTCGCTCGTCGCCACGTCCGACGGCACATAAATCTCAAATCCGTCCTCGCCCGTGTATCCCGTCCGCGCAATCAGCGTATTCGACAGCCCGCAAACCGTTCCATGCGTGAACCAGTAATTCTTAATCGTCTCCAACTTCACGTCGGTTAATTTCTGAAGAACTTCCGCCGCCCGCGGCCCCTGAATCGCCAGTTGCGTGTACGCGTCGCTCAACTCCTCCACCACGCAATCCATCCCCTTGGTGTTCTCCCGCACCCAGGAAATATCCTTCTCCCGCGTCCCCGCATTGATCACCAGCAGGTAGTCGTCCTCGCCCAGCCGGTGCACGATCACGTCGTCCACAAACGTGCCGTTCGGATACAGCATCGCCGAATACTGCGCCTGCCCAATCGCCAGCTTCGAAGCGTCATTCATCGTCAGGTGCTGCACCGCCGCCAGCGCCCCGCCCGGCTTCTTCGCCCCATGAATGCGGATGTCGCCCATATGGCTGACGTCAAACACGCCCACGCCGCCGCGCACAGCCCGGTGCTCGCACATTAGGTTGCCGCTGCACGGATACTCCACAGGCATGTCCCAGCCGCCAAAATTAACCATTTTGGCGCCCAGGCGCTTATGCAGCGCGTTCAGTGCCGTTTTGCGAAGACTTGAATTGGCAGGAGAGTTTCCGGAGTCCATTCCGTTTGCTCAGGCAAAAACCGATGCTACCACGCACCCCACACCCCGTCAAAACGCCGTCGTTCCTGCGAGCAGCTTCGCCTCGACCATCTGGTCACCCAGACGTTGGACCGCAACACAGTTTTGACCGAGGCGTTGTCCCGCTATAATCTCGTAGTTGATGGACATTCAGGCCAACGCAGCACAAATTGACGCAGCCACCGATCTTGAGTCTGCCGTCCGTTTACAGGACGCCGAGCTGGCGATGGAGGCCATTGGCAGAGCGTACGCGGCCGGTCTCCATCCGCTGCATACAAAGTTCCTAATCATACTGCTCGAAGCACCATGGCATCTTCGGCACGAGGATATCGCTTTCTCGCTCCAGCAGCTTCGCAGCCCAGACGCGGTCGATGCTTTGGAAAGAACTGCCCACGCTCATTACGACTATCTCGACTACGATGAGTTCTTTGGTCTTGCCCGTAAATGCACCTGGGCGCTTGCAGACATCGGCACACCCGAGGCTCAGGAAGCTCTTACTCGATTAGAGGGCTCCAAAAATGAACTTATTGCCAGGTATGCACGCAAACGACTGATAAATTGGCAAAGCGAAATGGATCGCAAAGGTCGTTAGTTGCTGGTCGCTAGGTTGGGCGATCGGAACTTCACTCACTATACGACTCTCCTGTGGCGCTCTTTGCACTTATGTAGCCCAAACCCCACCCGCCTCTTGCTGACCGCCCCTCCCTCAGGTACAGTTTTTTCCGGAGGCACCGATGGCCGCCCGCCAACAAGTTCTCTGCGTTCAATGCGACAAAACCGAGGAATTCTGCACCTGCGATAAATACTGCACCATCTGCAAGAGCCTCGAAAGAGTACGCCTCGCCGCCGATGGGTTGTACTATTGTCCCGAGTGCCGCGAAGCCTGCGACGTCTCCTGGGCCAGCAGCGAATAGCCGTGCCGAAAAATCCTCTCCACCTCCGCCTCTCCCTCGATCACGACGAACGCCTCGCCGCCGCCGCGGGTGGCGCGATGCGCGTCTTCGCCGACGCCGCAGGCCTGCCCAACGAAAACATCGAACAACTCAAAACCGCCGTAGTCTCCGCCTGCAAACTCTGCTTCGATTTTCATAGCAATTGCGAAACACCCTGCCAGGTAAGCTTCCGCCGCCTGGACGACCGCATCGAAGTAGAAGTAACCGTCCCCGGCGTCCCTCCGCCGGCCGAAAAACCAAAACCCACCTGGGCCGGCGTAGACGACATCCAATGCGAAAACCGCAACAACTCCGGCGTCCTCCGCCTGACCAAATTTCTCCACGCCGCCTCCTAGGTAGCATAGGCTTCAGCCTATGCTCTCGGGTTGGCTGTTGTAGCGGCCACCTTCAGGTGGCCAACTCCGACTTTTGAGTGCGGAGGCAAAGCCTCCGCTTTTACGAATGCAGCCATACCACCCAACTCACGCACACCCGCGCCCTGGCATTCAGAGGGCACATCCGACAAGGATGCCCAAAGAACCTCAACCTCAATTCTCTAAAAACGCTTAATCTGAATGACAACAGGGTGCCCCAGGTGCCGGTTTTGCACCTGGGGTTCTTCTCTCAATCCCCACTACATCTTAAACGCAAACGTATTCTTCTTAATCAACGTCGTCATCTGATCATCACTCACCGACAACCGGATCACCACCCGATCCCCTGAAGGCACCACACTCGTCTGATCCAGCAAGACCCCCAGATCCGGATTATCCTTCGCCGACTGATATTTCTTATAAAGCAGCCCCGCCGCCATCAACTGGCTCAAGGTATTTGCATCTTCCGTCGAGCCGCACACTGCCTGAAACTTCGCGTCCATCCCGCTGCTCGCCGTCGCGGAAATGATCATCGACTGCATGCGCGCCACCAGCTTCGCCGCTTCCGGGAACTGCTGCACTTCTGGCGCCAGTTGCCCCATCGCCAGTTTCGTGTACGCCGGATCCAACACGGCCCACACCACGCCGCTTCCGTTCACTTCGTTGATCAGGTTGTACATCTTGTCGTTGCGTAGCAGGCTGTCCTCTTCGCCGTACCGCACCGCAATCAGCTTTTCCAGCAATTGCCGATGGCCAAACGCGGCCTTGTTCGAATCCACAAAAAAGAAAAACAGGTCGTTCGGCCCCACACCCGACCCAAACGCGAACAACGTATACCCGTGCGACTTCGCCGTAGGCAGCTTCTGCGCCTTGAAATACGCCTCCGTTGAATCCGGGTTGTACCCGCCAAGCGCGATCCCCACGATCTCTTCGCTATCCGGCGTTTCCGTCGCCGCCGCCCCCGCAGTCGCCGGGTCCTTGCTCAACGCCGACTCCGGCACCAGTGCCCACGTCAACTCATCCACCTGCGTATTCGTATCAATCCCCGCCGCAGCCAGGAATTTCTCGAACTGCTTGAACTTCTCCGGCAGCATCTGCTGCTCCAGCGCCGGATACCACTTCATCGTCCGCGCCTTCTTCAAATCCGCGTAAGCAAATTCGCCCACACTCTTCGGGAACAATCCAATCGTGTCTGCGCCCAGGCCAGTCGCCTTCACGGGCCTCGCCATTGCCGCAGCTAACGCCAGCAGCGCGCACGCCGCCGCAAACCTCTTCGCCACCTCTGTCCACTTCCGCATGAATTGCTCCTTTCAAGGGCCTGGGAAAAAATCTTCTTTCAAAAGTGGTTTTGTAGGGGCCGGGCTTGCCCGGACCTCCGATCCACTGAGGAAACTCTATTTTACGCTACTCCCTCGTTCTCAGCCGAGCCGCTTGCGCAGTTCGTCAACTTTCCCGCGCATCTGCGCCACGTAAGCCGCATCCTTCAACCCGTCCAGGTTGATCTCCACATTGGCCAAAGCGCCTTTCGCTCCAGCCACCGCCATTAGACGCGCCACCAGAAGGTCTGACTTCATGGATGCCGCCGAGATTGCTTCCAGTTGTACCAGTCGCTCCACCAGCCCCGCCGCTTTCTCCGCCACTTCCAGTGGCACTTCCGAAGCCCCCTTAGTCGCTGTCTGTATTGCCGCCTCCCGCGCGGCTTTTTCTTCGTCATTCCCCTGCGGCATTTTGAACGCTGCCATCACCGCATCATACGAACTCGCATCCCGGTCAATCGCTGCCGTCAACTCGTCCGCGATCTTCCGCAGCGCGTCCACGTTCTCCGAAAGCTTGTCCACGAACGGCGCCTGCAATTTCTTCTTCCGCGAAAGCCCCGCAACCATTTGTCCCAGCGCTGCAGCCATCGCCGCCGCAAACGCCGAAGCGCTTCCGCCTCCAGGTGTGGGCGAAGCTTCCGCCACAGCATCCAGAAATGGCCGCGCCAGGTGCGCCAGCTTGCCGTCCTTCGACTCCATCGGCGCGCCGCTCAGCGCATCCGCCAGCTTGTTTTCAAACACCTGCGAAGGCGAGAAGTTTTCCAGCTGCAGAAAGTAGTCCGCCGCCATCTCAATCGCCTTCTTCGGCACCAATCCCACAATCTCGCTTCCCACCGGCATCACACCATAGCGTTCCGCCTCGCGCTTCACCGCCGCATACACCCGGTGCATTGGCGTCTGCTCGTAATCCGTCAAATTAATCGACACCTGCGCCAGGTTCCGCGCCTTCAGCTCCACGCCCATCGATTTCACGTAGCGAAACCCGCCATTCGAAAACCGAATCGCCCGAGCAATCTTGTTCGCAATCCCGATATCCGCCGTATTCAGGTTGACGTTGTACGCCACCAGAAACTTCCGCGCTCCCACCACCGTCACGCCCGCTGTAGGATGAATCTTCGGCTCGCCGATATCCGGCTGCCGGTCGTGGTTTTTCTTCAACTCCTCGCGCAACCCTTCAAACTGCCCGCGCCGCACATTCTCCAGATTCACCCGATCCGGCCGTGTCGCCGCCGCTTCGTAAAAGAAAATCGGAATCCGATGCTGCTTCCAGATCTCCTGTCCCACGCGCTTTGCCAGCGCCACGCAATCTTCCAGTGTCACTCCCTCCACAGGGATGAACGGCACCACGTCCGTCGCCCCCACCCGCGGGTGCGCGCCCTTGTGCACATTCATATCAATCAATTCCAGCGCCTTGCCCGCGCCCAGGATCGCCGCCTCGCCCACCGCCTCCGGCTCTCCCGCCAAAGTAATCACGCACCGGTTGTGGTCTGCGTCCATCTCGCGGTCCAACACGTACACGCCCGGCACGCCACTCATCACCTGCACCAGCGCCTCAACCTTCGCCGGATCACGCCCTTCCGAAAAATTCGGCACGCACTCAATCAGTCTCTTCATCGCTCTCCGTTCCGCCCTCTTCACTGCGCCTTCTTCGTGAAGCCCGTTGCCTTACCCTCATACATGCAAGAATTTGTCATCCCGACCGGAGGCCAGCGTACTTTGCTGGCCGGAGCGGAGGGACCGTGGCACCCAACCTCCCTCGCCATTATCCAGTGGGATCATGTCCGAACTCTCTGCGGTAAACCTCTCTCTTCTTCTTCTCTTTAATCCCGCATCCAAACAATCTCCCCACTCTTCATCGTCATCCAGCAAACATTCATCCCAAAATAATAAGGAATTTCCCGATAATCCTCCACTTCGTACACCGCCAAATCCGCCTGTTTCCCCTCTTCCAGCGACCCAATCGTCTTCTCCCGCCCCAACGCATAAGCCCCATTAATCGTAGCCGCCGCTATCGCCTCCCCCGGCGTCATCCGCAACCGCGAACAAGCCAGCGACAATATCATCGGCATACTCACTGTCGGGCTAGTCCCCGGATTGTAATCCGTAGCCAGTCCCACAATCGCCCCAGCCTCAATCAACTTTCGTGCCGGCGCATATTTCTCCAATCCCAAATGAAAATCGCACCCAGGCAAAACCGTCGCCACCGTCCCCGATTTAGCGAGCGCCCGGATGTCCGCCTCATTCACCTGCTCCAGGTGATCGCAACTCGCCGCCTCCAACTCCACTGCCAACTGCGTAGCCCCGCTCCGCGACAATTGTTCCGCATGCAGCCTTGGCCGCAGCCCATGCTCCTTAGCCTTCGTCAGCAATTTCTTCGACTGCACCACGTTAAACGCCCCGCGATCGCAAAACACATCGCAATACTCCGCCAGATCCCCCACCACCACTTCCGGCAACAATTTCTCTATCAACAGCGCAAGGTATTTTTCCGCCCCATCCTTCTTCGCCCGAAATTCCGCCGGCACCACATGCGCGCCCAAAAAAGTCGAAACAATCTCCAGCGGCTGCTCCTGATTCAACTCCCGATGCAATCGCAATATCTTCAACTCGCTGGCGACATCCAGCCCGTACCCGCTCTTCGCCTCCACCGTAGTCGTTCCATAAGCCGCAAACTCCGCAAGCGCCGCCATCGCCCTGCTCTTCAACGCCTCGTGCGTAGCCGCGCGAAGCTTCTTCACCGAATTCAGGATCCCGCCGCCCTTGCGCGCAATCTCTTCGTAACTCGCCCCCTGAATCTTCAGCTCATACTCTTCCGCGCGGCTGGCCGCATGAACCAGATGCGTATGCGAGTCAACGAACCCCGGCAGCACCACCCGCCCGCCCACATCCAATTTCTCCGCCGACTTCGCCTCCACGCGCCGCTCCACATCCGCGCGCGGCCCAGCGGCAACAATCTTCCCATCGCGCACCAGCACCGCGCCGTTTTTGACTAATCCAATTTTGGAAAGGGAATTACCCCGCCGCGGACCGCCCCGCAGCGTAACCACCTGTGACGCCCCTGTAATCAGAACGCTTCCGCTCAAAAACGTAGCATAGGCTTCAGCCTGTGCTCCTGGGTTTTCTAGCCTTTGTAGGGGCCGGGCTCGCCCGGCCCTCTTGGTTTTCTCTTTCTTTCCACCGGCCGTCTTTTACTTCCAATCTACGCTCCAACCGCAATCCCCTGATACGCCGGGGCAAATACATCCTTCACAAACGTCTCAATCGACGTCGGCGTCGTATTCTCCGCGCTCCGCGGCTCCAATCCCGCCACAATCCCGTCATTCATCCCCTGAAACATCTCGATAAACGCCGCCGCCGTCTTCGCCGAAATACCCATCTTCACCAGCGCCTGCTCCACCTGCTCGTAAGTAAACTGCAAATACCGCAGGTCCGCTTTACCGATGGCGCGGCTGATAACGCCCGCGACCTCGGACATGGTCAAATCCCGCTCGCCGTGCAATTCCTGCATCTGCTTCCCGCTGAAATCCAGATTCAACAAACGCCCTGCGGCATATGCCCCGATGTCCCGCGTCGCGATCATCGGAATCTTCAGGTCCGGCCTCAACGCCCCGGCGAAAATCCCCATCATCTGGATCATTTCGATCGCCGAAAGATGGTTCTCCATAAAATATGCCGGCCGCAGGTGCAGCACATTCAGCTTTTCCACCGCGTTCAATTTTCGTTCGCAGTCGTGTTGACCCAGGATCGGTCCCGTTCCGGCCGGAGCGTGCGCTCCAATGCTGCTCAAATTCACCGCATACTGCAGCCCTGAATTCCTCGCCGCCACGGAAATGGCGTACGACTCCAACTCCTGGTCCGCTCGGTAATCCGGCGAAGTCATCCCCGGCGGCATCATCAGAAACGCTGCCCGCGCTCCGGTCAACGCTTTCGTCAGCGCTTCCGCGTCCTTCACGTCGGCAACGAACGCCTCCGCGCCCTTGTGGACATACTGCTGCAACCTGCCGGGGTTCCGCCCGACAACCCTTACCTTCTCGCCCTTCTCCAGCAATTTTTTCGTGATGACCGAGCCGATATTTCCCGTCGCTCCCAGGATTGTATACATCGATAGCTGCTCCTCGACCGTTTGCCTCTGCACCGAGACATTGGGTTTGTTTGTGTGTCGCTATCCTTACAGCATTGGCACTTTCACGCCAGTTTTCTTTGCGAACGCTATGGCCTCTGGGTAACCCGCGTCCACATGCCTGGCGACGCCCATGCCAGGATCATTCGTCAACACCCGTTCGATGCGTTTGGCCATTTCTTTGGTACCATCCGCGCAGGTCACTTGCCCGGCATGTTGCGAATACCCAATCCCCACTCCGCCGCCGTTATGAATCGAAACCCACGAAGCCCCGCTCGCCGTATTGATCAGCGCATTTAGTAACGCCCAGTCCGCAATCGCGTCTGACCCATCCTTCATCGATTCCGTCTCGCGATACGGCGAAGCCACCGATCCGCAATCCAAATGATCCCGCCCGATCACTATCGGGGCTTTCAATTCGCCCTTCGCCACTAGATCGTTCAGCGCCAATCCAAACTTGTCTCGCTCGCCATACCCCAGCCAGCAAATCCGCGAAGGCAATCCCTGGAACTTCACTTTTTTTTGCGCCATCGTGATCCAGCGCTTCAAATGCTCGTTCTCTGGGAACATCTCCAGCACCAGTTGATCCGTCCGCGCAATGTCCGAAGCCTCTCCCGAAAGCGCCGCCCATCGGAACGGCCCTTTCCCCTCGCAAAACAGCGGCCGGATGTACGCCGGCACAAATCCGGGGAAGCCATAAGCATCCTTCACGCCCGCTTCAAACGCAAACGTTCGAATGTTATTTCCATAATCGAAAGTCACCGCGCCCAGCTTCTGCAGATCCAGCATCCCCTGGACATGCTCGCCCATCGCCGCAACCGAGCGCTTCCGGTATTCCGCCGGATTCTTCTTCCGCAACTCCAGCGCCTCCGCCAGCGTCATTCCGTTCGGCACATACCCGCCGATCGGATCGTGCGCGCTCGTCTGGTCCGTCAAAATATCCGGCACCACTCCGCGCTTCGCCAATTCCGGAATCAGGTCCGCGCAATTCCCAACCAATCCCACCGACGTCGCTTCGCCCTTCCGCACCGCATTCTTCAAAATCCGCAGCGCCTCATCCAGCGAAGTCACCATCACATCACAATAGCCCGTCTTAACCCGCCGCTTGATCCGCTCCGGGTCCACATCGATCCCCAGAAATGCCGCGCCATTCATCGTTGCCGCCAGCGGTTGCGCCCCGCCCATTCCGCCCATTCCGCCCGTCACCACCAGTTTCCCGCTCAGGCTGCCGCCAAAGTGCTGCCGCGCCGCCGCGGCAAACGTCTCATACGTTCCCTGCAAAATTCCCTGCGTGCCAATGTAAATCCAGCTGCCAGCCGTCATCTGCCCGTACATCATCAATCCAGCGCGGTCCAGCTCGTTGAACTTTTCCCAATTGTTCCACTGTCCCACCAGGTTCGAATTGCACAGCAGCACCCGCGGCGCATATTCGTGCGTACGAAACACCGCCACCGGCTTGCCCGACTGCACCAGCAGCGTCTCGTCGCCCTCCAGCGTCCGCAGCGATTTCACAATCGCGTGAAAACAATCCCAATTTCGCGCCGCTTTTCCCGTCCCGCCATACACCACCAGGCCCTCGGGTTTTTCCGCCACCTCCGGATCCAGATTATTCAGCAGCATCCGCAGCGCCGCTTCCTGCTGCCACCCCTTGCACGAAAGCTGCGTCCCCCGAGGCGCCCGAAACGGCCCCCGGCCAGTCGCCGGATCATTCACCACCGGTGTCAATGCACTCATTTCCTCAATCCCTCTCCCGCCATCTTATCCCACCCCAAGCCGCCACAAAAACGCCGCCCACCGGTAGCATAGGCTTTAGCCTGTGCTCTTGGGTTTCTCTTGGTTTCTCCCGGGTGCCCCACACGCCGATTTTGCGTGTGGGTCTTGGGTTTGGGTCTAGGTCTGTGCTCCCGCCTCTCTCTTCTCTGCGAAATCTCTGCGCCCTCTGCGCCTCTGCGTTATCCTTCCTTCCTTCCTTCCTTCCTTCCTTCCTTCCTTCCTTCCTTCCTTCCTTCTTCTCCCCCTCCCATTGCACGAAAATTCCCCATCATGTAAATTCAACTTTCCCATGAACTACGGCACCCTCCCCACGCGCTTCCTCAACGCCGTTGAAGAGCACCCCTCTCCTCGCGCCCAGATGTTTCGCGGCCCCAACGCTTGGGAATCCATCTCCTCCCAGGAACTCCTTCGCCGAGTAGCCGGCCTGGCCAACGCCTTCGTCGAACTCGGCGTAAAATCCGGCGACCGCGTCGGCCTCTTCGCTCCCAACTGCCCCGAATGGCACACCGCCGATTTCGCCATCTCCGGCTCCGGCGGAGTCACCGTCCCTGTCTACTTCAACGAATCCCCTGACCGGATGTCCTACATCCTCAACCACTGCGGCGCACAGGTAGTCTTCATCGCTGGCCACAAGCAGCTTCAGAAGTTTCTAGCCGTCCGCGATTCGCTCAAAGAAGTCCAGCAAATCATCGTTGCCGGCGCCGGCGATGATCTCCCTGTCGATTTCCTTCGCTACGAAACGCTGATCGCCGCCACCGGCCCCTCCGAAATCGCTGCCTACCGCCTCCGCGCCGCCAAAGTTCTACCCAGCCAGCTCGCCTCCCTCATCTACACCTCTGGCACCACGGGTGAGCCAAAGGGCGTCATGCTCACTCACACGAATTTCTGCTCGAACGTCACCGACTCCTGCCATGAACTCGACCTCCGCCCCGGAGAAGACATTGCCATCTCGTTTCTGCCCCTCGCCCACGTCTACGGCCGCATGCTCGATTACGTTTACATTTTTCATGGCTGCCCCGTAGCCTACGTCGAAGTCGTCGAAAACGTCGCCCAGGCCCTTCTCGAAGTCCACCCCACCGTCCTCGCTGCTGTCCCGCGCTTCTTCGAAAAAATCTACGCCCGCCTGATGGAGCAGGGAAGCAAAGCCACCGGCGCCAAGCGCAAAATCTTCGATTTCGCTATGCAGGCCGCCCGCGAATCCGCCGCTTGGCGCTGCGGCGAAAAATCCGCCAGCCTCGCCGTGCGGCTGAAATGGGCTATCGCCGACAAGCTCGTCTATTCCAAAATTCGCACCGGCACCGGCGGCCGCCTTCGCACCATTCTTTCCGGCGGAGCCCCGCTCTCCAAAGACCTCTGCGAATTCTTCTGGGCCATCGGGATTCCCATCTATCAGGGCTATGGCCTGACGGAAACTTCTCCCGTTCTCACCAGCAATCATCCGCAAAATCGTGCCGGCAGCTCCGGCCGCCCCATTCCCAACGTTCAGATCCGCATCGCCGACGATGGCGAAATTCTCGCTAAGGGCCCGTGCGTCATGCAGGGTTATTTCAAATCTCCCGAATCCACCCGTGAAGTTCTCTCCGACGACGGCTGGTTCAAAACCGGCGACATTGGCTACCTCGACAAGGACAACTACCTCTTCATCACCGACCGCAAAAAAGATCTCCTCAAAACCGCCGCGGGGAAATTCGTAGCTCCCCAGCCCATCGAAAACACGCTGAAAACCAGTCCCTACATCCTCAACGCCATGGTCGTCGGCGATCAGCGCAAATTCGTTGTCGCCCTCATCGTTCCGAATCCCGTGACCGTTTCCGCCAAACTCGCCGAAGACGGCCTGAAATTTTTCTCCAACGCCGAACTGGCCGCCCATCCCGCCACCCACTCCTTGATCGAACAGGAAGTCGCCCGCCTCACCACTCATCTCGCCACCTACGAAACCATCAAGCGCTTCGCCCTTCTCCCCGACGATTTCACCTTCGACAGCGGCAGCCTCACCTTCACCATGAAACTCAAGCGCCGTGTAGTCGAACAACAATTCTCCGACGTAATCAACAATCTCTACGCCGACGTAGCCGAACCCCGCCCCGTCCTTTAATCTCGTGTAGCTGCCATCTTTAGTGCTTGCCCTGACGATGGAAGAGTCGCCCGGCTCCCTCGCTCTTTCTTTTGTAGGGGCCGGGCTTGCCCGGCCCTCTTATGGTTTTCTTGCTCTACTCTGTCATCCCGACCGGAGCGGCCGGTTTTTTCTTTCGCGCCGAATTTTGGCGTGCCAGCCGCGGAGTGGAGGGACCGAGGCAGGATCAAAACCTAATCATATATTTTGTCCGCAGGGCCGGCCGATGCTGTCGTGCCACTCTTGCTTTCGCCGCTCCCTACATCTTCTCCGGCGCCTCAATCCCCAACAACCCCAACGCCAGCACCAGCTGCCGCTCCACCAACTCCGTCAATCCCAATAAAAACGCACGCTTCTCCGCATCCTCTTCCGACAAAATATGATGCTTGTGATAAAAATTGTTAAACGCCTGCGCCAATTGAAACGCATACTTCGAAACAAACGCCGGCTCCTGCGCCCCAATCGCCGCATCAACCGCAAAATCCAACGACCCCGAAGCCAGCAGCACCTCCCAAATCGTATTGCTTTCCGGCCCCTCCATAATCTTCTTCAGCGTCTCTGAACTAATTTCGCGCCGCGTACCCGCAACCTCCGCGCCCTTCCGCCGAATTCCCCGAATCCGCACGATCGCGTACTGGCAATACGGCCCAGTCTCTCCCTCCGCGCTCAACGCATCCTCAAAATCAAACGCAATGATCGTGTTTCGCGTCACCTTCAGCAGGAAAAACCGCAACGCTCCAACAGCCACCGCATTCGCTGTCCGTTTCAGCTCAACACCCGCCATCTCCGCCTGTTTCAGCAAAACTCGCGCTTCCGCCGCGGCCAGCATGCGCGTGATCAAGTCGTCCGCCTTGACTCCGAATCCTTTTCTTCCACTCACCTCGACGTAAGGCCGCTTCGCATCCTCCGCCGACAATTCATAACCCATCTCCGCCGCGCACCGCGGCGTCAGCGCCACAATCTCATAATCAAAATGAATCGAATTCTCCGCTTCCTTCGCGTGCCCCAGCGCCCGCAATCCTTCCGCCACCACTTCCTGCAAATAAGCCTGCCGCGCATCGATTACGTTATAGACTGCCTCGGCCTCGCCAAAACGTGGCGCACCCGCCTCATTCGCACCAGCCGTGGTAGCCCACAATTCTTTCGCGTCGGGAGAATCCGGCCACCGACGGTAACGAAAATCCTTCCCCAGCAATCCAAATTTCCAAAGTTGATAAGCAATATCTTTCCCAACATACGTAACGGTCCCATTCGACCGCACAATAATCTTCGCCTGATCCTCCTCGTCCGCAGGAGATGCCTCGCCCAGGCCCGTCTTGTCCTTTACTTCCTTTACCTCATTAACTTCCTTCCCCCACGGCATCACCCAGCAACCAGCATTCTTCCCGCTCGTCGCCAGCTGGATCGCCCCGCTCGCCTTCAATTTCTCAAACGCCGCATCCCAGAAATGCAAATGCAGAATCTCACTCTCCCTCGCCAGCAATTCATAAAAAATATCCAGCCGCGCCATCGTCCGCAAATGGAATCCCACCACTGAGTCCGCGATCACCGTGGCCATCTCCGCGGTCTCGCCCTCACCCGCTTCTATCGCCTTCAATGTCTCCCCGCGCAACTTTCCCGCACGAACCTTGTCTTCTTCAAAAAATTGCGTAGCCTTCGCGTACAGGTCCCAGCACAGGTAATCGAAATTCTTCTGCCCCGCCAGCGCCTTCACCTCCGCCAGCGATTTCTTCTCCATCTGCTGGAATGCAATCACCACGTCCGCCACCTGCACCCCGGTGTTATCAATGTAGTTCTGCACCGCAACATCATTCTCAGTGTGCCGCAACAATCGCACCATCGTGTCGCCCAGCACTGCATTCCGCAGGTGCCCGATATGCGCCGCCTTATTGGGATTAATACTCGTATGCTCGACGATCACCTTCTTTTTCTCGTTTACCCTGAGCGGATGCGAAGGGCCATTCGATTCTTTTCGTGCCGCCTCCCAAAACCAAGCCCGGTCAAAAAACGCATTCAAATATCCCGCCCCGGCTACATCCACCCTCCCAATGCCCTCAATCTTCGGCAGCGAACCGGCAATCTCCTGCGCAATCTGCCGCGGCGCCTTCTTCAGCCGCTTCGCCAGCTCAAAACACACCGGAGACGCAGCCTCCCCCATCTCCAGTTTCGGCGGCCGTTCCAGCACCACCGAAAGTTCCACTCCATATTTCTCGCGGATATGCCCCGCCAGCGTTTCCCGCAGCCGCTTCAGAAGTGTTAGATACACGTTCCCTCAGTTTAAATGGAGTAAGGCCTAGAAAATTCCAGTATAGCAGCCGATTACAGCCGGGAGAGTTATACTCTGGCTGAGAGAGTCGGCAACAGTAAGCTAGGGAGGTGGGCAATGGGTGGCAGATTGCGAGCCGTGTTTTTGCTCCTTGTTATCGGGATTTTCCTGGGGATAACTCCTTCGAAGACTCAGGCCCAATGTGGAATCGGTCTCATCGGGCTCGGTGGCGTGAATGGCATGGTCGGGAATCCCTTTCGGGCCGAAGTAAAACAAACCTTTCTCCACGACGACACGGCGGTTGTGCGCACCATTCAGCTGGGGATGCAGCGCGTGGCCCGCGATACACAAGGGCGACTCCGCATCGAAAGGAACTCAGGCAAGTTCAAACTGCAGAACGCGAGCGGGGAACAGGTAGAAGAGGAACGCCACATCATTTCGATTTGCGACCTTGTAAAAGGGGAAGGCATCACCCTCGATACGCTGGACAAAACGGCCACGATACAAAAGATGAGCAGAGGAGCCCTGCATGCAAGAATAACCGCAAGCGCCTCCGGTTCATCCTTTTGTTCACGGGAATTGCGAATTGGCGTCCATTTCCCCAGCACGGTGACCGAGGATTTGGGGCACCGCACAATTGAAGGATTCGACGCCGAAGGTGTACGCACAAAACGTACGGTTCCGAATAGCTTCACCGAGGGAACCGCACCTCCGATACATGAGGCCACCACTGTTACGGAAACCTGGTGCTCGGAAGAATTGGGCGCTGTTCTCCTGCGGACCATGGGCACGGAACAAAAGGGCATGACGCAAACCATTGCCATGGTCAACATTCAGCGCGGAGAGCCAGACGAGTCCTTGTTTCAAACTCCGCCGGATTACCGAATCCTGGAGCGCGTGAATGAAGCGTCGCCTTCCACGGGCGTTGGCGCCATGACCGGTTTCACTACGGTTACTCCGGCAGAACAACCGGCTGTCTCTGGTAAGCCCTGAGTCTTCTCCAATTTTTGTTGAGCGCAACCGCCAACAATTCCCTCGAATCACAATAACTAATCATAGTTTCGCAAAGAATAGACTGCCAATAATGGTGTCATCCGCCCGATAGCGGAACCGTGAGTGTGAGGTAGAATGCTTGCCCGGAGGCCTCATGGCAAAAACACGGCGTGAATTCTTGGCGGAAACCGCAGTTGGATTGGCGGCAGCAGCGGCAAGCGCGGTGGGCGTCGCGCCGGCGGAAGCGCAGGATCCCGGTCAGCAACAACCTGCGGGCGCGCCACCCGCATTCGGCACCGGCCCCGGCGTTGGCCCGCAAGTTTCCGTCAACACCTTCACCGAAGCCGAAAAACTCGTCCAGGTCGAACTCACCAAGCCGCAACTAGAAATGGCCGCCTCCAGTTGGCGCGGTAATCTCGCCTCCGTCTACGAACGTCGCATCGGCCCGCACAAAGTAGACCTGCCTTCTTCCGTGGCCCCGTACTCCAGCTGGAATCCCGTCCTCCCCGGACGCAAAGCCGGCCCCGACCGCGACCAATTCGTCCGCAGCAAGACCGATCCCGGCCCGCTCCCCAAAAACGAAGACGAAATCGCCTTCTCTCCAGTCACCCGCCTCTCCCGCTGGGTAGAGACGCGCCAGATCACTTCCGAACGCCTCACAAACATTTATCTAAAGCGTCTCGAACAGTTCAATCCAAAACTCCGCTGCATCATCACGCTCACCAAAGATTTGGCCCTAGCTCAAGCCAAACAAGCCGACGCAGAAATCGCCGCCGGAAAATATCGCGGCCCGCTTCACGGCATTCCCTGGGGCGGCAAAGATCTTCTCGACACCGCGGGCATCGCCACCACCTACGGCGCCGAACCTTTCCGCAATCGAATTCCAAAGGCTGACGCCGCCGTCGTAAAACGCCTGCACGCCGCCGGCGCCGTACTCGTCGCAAAACTCAGCCTCGGCGCCCTCGCCCTCAACGACATCTGGTTCGGCGGCCAAACCGTAAATCCCTGGCTACTCGAAGAAGGCGCCTCCGGCTCCAGCGCCGGCCCTGGAGCCGCCACCGCCGCGGGACTCGTCGGCTTTTCCATCGGCAGCGAAACCGGCGGCAGCATCGTCTCCCCCAGCATGCGTTGCGGCATCACCGGCCTGCGTCCCACCTACGGCCGCGTCCCGCGCACAGGCGCAATGACCCTCTGCTGGTCTCTCGATAAACTTGGGCCCATGACGCGAAGCGTCGAGGACGCGGTACTCGTCCTCAAAGCCATCAGCGGCCCCGATCCTGGCGATCTGCAAAGCGTCCCCAGCAAACTCGACTACGACGCAGACGCCAGCGTAAAAGGCCTCCGTGTCGGCTATTTCCCAAAGTGGATGAAGGAAGCACCCGCAACCGATGTGGATCGCGCCGCGCTAGAAACTGTGAAGAAAGTTGGAATGGTCCCCGTGGAAGTTTCCATCCCCGACTGGCCCTACCAATCCCTCAATCTCATTCTCTTCGCCGAAGGCGCCGCCGCCTTCGAAGAACTCACGCTAAGCGGCGAAGCCGACCAACTCAAAGTCCAGACCTACGATGCCTGGCCCAACCTCTTCCGCCAGTCGCGTTTTCTCTCGGCCGTCGATTTCGTCCAGACCGATCGCCTGCGCCGCCGCGTCGCCGAAGAAATGGCCCGCGTCTTTTCCGAAGTCGACCTGCTCCTCGTCCCCTCGCTCCGCGACGAAATGCTCACCATCACCAATTTCACCGGCCAGCCTTCGCTCACCATGCGCGCCGGCTTCGTCGAAGTCACCGAAGCCCGCACCGACTGGGCCCCCGACCCCAGCCGCCCCATCCCAAAATTCTCCCCAGCCCGCCGCGTCCCCCACGGCATCACCCTAATCGGCCGCCTCTTCGAAGAAGGCACCCTAGGCCGCGCCGGCCTAGCCCTAGAACGCGCCTTCAACGTAGTAGCCGAGCACCCACCCGGCTTCTAGCCCGCGCCGCCTTCTTCCGTTCTTCTCTTCTTGTAGGGGCGGGGCTTGCCCCGTCCTCCTGGGTTTCTCCCGCCTTTGTAGCGGCCGCCTTCCGAGGCGGGCGCTTTCTCCAACTGCCAAATCCAAACGAACCGCCGCTAGGCCACGCGCCGATGCACCTGCATCGGTAGGCCGTATTTCGGCCGCAGCGTGATGCTGAAAAACGGCGTAACCACCGCCTCCGGCGCCAGCGTAAACCGATACCTCTGCGCAATTGTCGCCAGCAGCAGCGTCGCCTCCATCATCGCGAATCCCGCCCCGATGCACACACGCGGCCCTCCGCCAAAGGGGAAGTACGCGAACCGCGGAATCTTCCCCTTGCGAATCGGATCCTCCCGCCAACGCTCCGGGTCAAATCGCTCCGGTTCCGGGAAAAATCGCGCGTCGCGCTGCGTCACCCACTGCATGATAAAAACATTCGTGCCCGCAGGAATCCTGTATCCGCCCACCTCAAAGTCTCCCAGCGCCCGCCGCCCCACTCCCCACGCCGGCGGATACAAGCGCATGGATTCCTTAATCACCATCTCGACGTAAGGAAGCCGCGGCAAATCCGCCAGCCCCGGCGCGCGCCCGGCCAGAACCGAATCCAGTTCCGCGGCCAGCTTCCTCTCGACTTCGGGATTTTGCGACAGCAAATACCACGTCCAGGTCAGCGCATTCGCCGTCGTCTCGTGGCCGGCCAGGAAGATTGTCATCGCCTCGTCGCGGACCTGCACGTCGGTCATCACGCCGCCGTCGTCTTCGTCCTGCGCGGCAAGCAGCATCGAGAGCAGGTCGCCATGGTCGCGGCCGCTCGCGCGGTGGTCGGCGATGATGCGGTAGATGATCGCGTCG
>DATHOY010000131.1:0-11443 GCA_035484435.1 Vulcanimicrobiaceae bacterium
TGCGGGCAACCGCAATTTCCGCAAGAACTACGTCGTGGTGCGCAATCTGCTCAACAATCCAAAAACGCCCCTGGATGTAACCCTGCACATGCTGCCCGTGCTGACGGCCGCGGATTTAAAAAAACTGACCATGAACAAAAATGTTCCGGAAACGCTGCGATCCTCGGCTCTCAAGCTCCAGCGCACCCGCGCTTCCACACAAAAGTAAATTGGCGCGAAAATGGGATAATGGCGGCGACTCTGAGCCTACGGATCGATGGTCACGGGAGGTTACTCAAAATGTCGTCGAAACAGGTCGGATGGATTTTGTGCACCGCCTTGCTCGTCGCCGGCGGGTTGATCGTGCTCACTGCACCGGCTTCCCTGCGGGCGGATTCTGATCCCTGGACAAAAGCCCAGACTCTTCAGGCCGCCGACCTGGCCAAGGAACTCGGCGACTCCAAAACGGCTCCGACTGTTGTCTTCGTGGGATTCAAACGGCTCTACACTTCCGGACACATCAAGGGAGCTCAATATCACGGCACCGCGGGAAGTGAAGAAGGCCTGAAGGAACTGACCGCGTGGGCCGCCGGAATTCCCCGCACAACCAACCTGGTGATTTACTGCGGCTGCTGCCCGATGGAGAAATGCCCGAATATTCGTCCCGCCTTCAAGGCGCTGCAAGGGCTCGGCTTCAAGAATCTCCGTGTGCTTCAGTTGCCGCAGGATTTCGTAACGGATTGGGCCGGCAAAGGCTTCCCATACGACAAGGGGGAGTAGGCCAGGCCCGTTTCTAAAGGCAGCGATGCCATCCATTCCTGTTAACTTTTTGGCCAGTCACTCCATCCTCCTTTCTTCTCGTAACGCGCGCTCACGTTAGTATGCCTTTCGGGGTTATTTCTCCGGGAGGCTTCCCATGCAGAAATGGTGTGTGCTGATCGTGTTTGTGATTGCGTCCGGCTGGTTCGCACTGGCCCAGGAACGGCCGCAATACACCGAAGACGAAGGCAAGATCCTGGCGCTGGAGAATTTGTGGAACCGCGCTGAGCAGGCCAAGGACACATCAGCGCTCTCGCATATCTTCGCGCAAACAATGGTTTATGTGGATTACGACGGCTCGCTGCGGACCCGGGATCAGTTCCTGGCCTACGTGAAAAACGACACTTCGGCGCCGGAGCAACTCGTCAGCGAAGACCTGAGCATCCATTCCTACGGCGAGTTCGCCGTTGTCACCGGAATTTTTCGTGGCAGGTGGAGCAAAGGCGGCAAGATCACGACTCTTCGCGGTAGATACGTCGATTCCTGGGCCAAGCTCGACGGCACCTGGCAGTGTGTTTCCGCACAGGCCACTCTGATCCAGCCGCACTGATTCAACCGACAGCGAAACTTTGAGCTAAACATCCCGGCCCAGCGTGACTCGCTGCGGGTTTCCTTGCTATTCTCGTTGCGTTCTAAATTGCTCCCGGGGTGAAACCTGTGAAAATTCGATGGAAAGCCTTGCTGACGGTTGGCTCGTTCGCGGTTCTTGGTGTTGCCGCGGCGCAACAATCCGCCGTTACTCACTTTGACGGCAACTCCTGGTGGTCGCACGTGAAATTCCTGGCGGACGATTTGCTGGAAGGGCGCGACACCGGCAGTGAAGGCCTGCGCAAGGCCCAGGCGTATGCGGTCGAGCAGTTCAAGAAAGCTGGCCTTGAACCCGCCGGCTCCGACGGTTTCTATCAGCCGGTTTCCTTCATGCAGTACGAACTGGACGAGTCCAAGTCCTCGCTGGCCCTGGTATCGAACGGCGAAACAAAAACGCTTTCGTTTGCGGACGACGCCTTTTTCAGCACCAGGGCGACGCACGAATCCGTTAAGGTGACAGCACCGCTGGTGTTCGTCGGATATGGTTTGAAAATTCCCGAAAACAATTTGGATGAATTGGCCGGACAGGACATTAAAGGCAAAATCGTCGTGTATCTCGCGGGCTCGCCTTCGGACATCCCGACCGCTCTGGCTTCGCACTACCAGACCGCCGGCGAACGATGGAAATCGCTGAAGGCTGCCGGTGTGATCGGCGTCGTGGCGATTATGAACCCAGCGTCGATGGACATTCCCTGGGCGCGGATTTCCGCGAATCGCAATCACCCCTCGATGGACTTGGCGGGCGCGGAATTCAACGAGACTCCCGGACAACAGCTTGGAGTGACTTTTAATCCGGCCGCGGCGGAAAGCCTGTTCGCCGGCTCGGGCCACACGTTCGTGGAAATCGCGGCGCTGGGCAAGGATCGCAAGCCGCTGCCGCACTTTGCGCTAGCCGTTTCACTGAAAGCGGAAGCCAGGGTGATTACCAGCAAAGTCCAATCCGCCAACGTTGTCGGCAAACTGCGCGGCTCCATGCCCGGGTTGCAGGGCGAATACGTGGTGCTTTCCGCGCACATCGATCACGTCGGGATTGGAGCGCCGATAAACGGCGACAAGATTTACAACGGCGCGATGGATGACGGCTCCGGCAGCGCCGCGGTGATGGATATTGCCGCAAGCCTCAAAGCGCACCCGGAAACACTACAGCGTTCGGTGATCTTTCTGCTGGTTACGGCGGAAGAAAAAGGCCTGCTAGGTTCGAAATATTTCGCCGAGCATCCAACCGTTCCCGTGCAAACTATCGTTGCGGACATTAACATGGACATGTTTCTGCCCATCGTTCCTCTAAAGATTCTCAGGATTCAGGGCATTCAGGAATCAGACCTCGGCAGCAGCGCGGCAAAGATTGCCGAGTCCATGGGCATCAAACCGATCGCCGACCCGGAACCCCTGCGCAACGCGTTTATCCGCAGCGATCAGTACAGTTTCATCAAAAAGGGGATTCCGGCAGTGAAGGTGGATGTCGGATTTGAACTGGGCACGCCGGAGCAGCAGATTTTCAAGGATTGGCTGACAAACCGCTATCACGCTCCGTCGGACGATGTGAATCAGCCTGTGGACCTGCAAGCCGCGGCGACCTACGAAGAGTTCACGCGTCGCCTGCTGATTTCAACGGTAAACGATGCCGCGAAACCGCAATGGAAATCGGATTCCTTTTTCCGGCGCTACGCCGCGGACTGAATTCCATAAGCCCGCAAGAATTCGATGAATATCGACCAGTTGAGAAAACTTTGCCTGTCGTTTCCAGGCACGACAGAGCAAATCCAGTGGGGCGATGACCTGCTGTTCAAGGTGGGCGGCAAGATGTTCGCGGTGACGCGGCTGGAACCCGCGAAAGTCTGGCTCTCGCTGAAAGCCGATCCGGAGCATTTCGCGGAGCTTACCGAAAGGCCGGGGATTATCCCGGCGCCATATCTGGCGCGCGCGAAGTGGATTGCGCTGGAATCCCCTGACGCAGTTCCCGACGCGGAACTTTCCCAGCTTCTGCGCGAATCCTACGAACTGGTGCGGGCCAAGCTCCCGCGGAAAATAGCCGAATCTATCGCGCATGGAAAGGCCGCCAGCGCGCGCGCGAAGAAAAAACGCCCTGAAAAATTAAAAAGGAAAAAGTGAGTTAAGGAAAGCGGACGAATCAGGCCATGGCTTTGGAGCCGAGAGGGCGCCGAAGCGGGCGAGCACCGGGAAGCGGGAACGTCATTTTCCAGAAATTATTTTCGGCGTTTACGAATTCCACGCCCACGTAAAAATGGCCGTCGCGCTCTTTTTTGGCGTAGACGACGCGCGATTCCGTGGAGCGATTGGTGTTTTCATTCACCAGTAGAAGATCCTGGCCCGAGACGAGCGGCTCATCCATCACCAGTTGGGCGCCCTGCTTGTTGATGGAGCGCGTCGCGCAACGCACGCAGAATTTTTCGCCCTGGTCGTTCACACCATGGGCGATGACAGGCAGAGTCAGAGTTACGCGCAATGTGCGGCGACGCTCGCGATAACGAAAGTGTAGAACACCCACGGGGACCTTCCCGCTGCGGAGGTCATCGCTCCGCTTCATGCCGCGGCCTTGCATCACTTCCAGAGAAACCTGCAGAACTCGCAACGGAGGACTCTGCGCGGAATTCGGGAAACAACTCAGGCGCGGCTGACTCTGCGGATGATTCTGCTCTGCAGCACGCTCGAAAACAATAGCCGGGCCGTACTAAAATACACCTCACCCTGTCAGTACGCCAGTACTTCTATTAAGTTTTTGCAAATTTAACAGGCTGAGGCGGGGACCAGGGTCCAGGGGGTATTGGGAGCGGCTGGCAGGGACACCTCGGTTCCGCAACAGCTCACCCGAGATTACTGCTATCCCTATATTTTTGTGGGGATTACATCGAGCTTCCCCGGATTCCGTGGCTACGCCGGACGGGGCTTCAACTCCTCCCGAACGCCGGTTACCTGTGCCTGGCGAACCCGTCAGACCTCAGGTTTCCAAGAGCCGCACGAGTTCCACCCTCCAGGGCTTCTTGGTGACTTCGACCAGGGCGAGCGTCACCGGGAGCTGAAAGCGGCGTGGCCCCGCGCTGCCGGGATTCAGGTAAAAGACTTCGGAATCCTCGTGCTGGGCAGCCCGATGGGTGTGGCCGCTGATGACCGCATCAAAGCCCGCAGCTCGAGGCTGGAGGTCCAGGTCGCGGAGATTGTGAAGCACATAGAAATGGAAGCCGGAGATCTCGACAACCGTAGTGAGTGGAAGCTCCTCGGCCCACGGTTCCCTATCCACGTTGCCGCGTACGGCAATCACCGGCGCGATGAGCTTGAGCTGCGTGAGAATTTCCGGCGCGCCCACGTCTCCCGCATGAAGGATGAGCTGCACGCCCTGCAAAGCGCGCTGCGCTTCCGGACGCAAAATCCCGTGAGTATCGGAAATGACGCCGATCCGCATGCTGCCCCGAAGCGGAATTAATCCTTATCCGGGTCCTTGTATTCCTCGGGGACGTCGTCCTCGGGAAATTGGTGCGTAATCACCTCGGAAACATCGGGGTCAGCGGCGTTTTCTACGCCGGAGACGGCTTCCGCCTCGAAAGTCTGCCCTTCTTCCAGAAGTTCCGTGACACTTTCGGAATCGATTCCGGACCTGTTTGAAAGGCCCTGGATGTCGCCGGATTGTCCGCCCGTGGAGGAGCCCAGCCCCTTCCGCTGGTAGCCAGCCAGTTCCGCGGAGTTTGCCTTGCCGCGCGCTGGTTTCGTAGCGGCTTTCTTCTTGGTTGCTTTCTTGAGCGCCGGCTTCGGGGCGGACTTCACCTTTTTCACTTTCTTCTTCACCGGCTTTTTCGCCTTGCGAGGCGCTGCCTTCTTCTTGGCTTTCTTGATTGGTTTCTTTTTCTTGGCCATCTGCGTTTGCTCCCGTCACGAGTCTACCACCGACTTTGCCGCGGGGCGATTGCAGGTGGTGTAGTGGAATTTCCCGGGGCACCGATTATAATGCAGGGAGAATCCGCGGATAGCCTGCTGTACGCTCAAAGCGCCTGGGAACATTCAAGGGCGGGATCGACATGAAAAAAGAGGAACTGCGCGCCCGGGTCGAAGAGGTCGGCATCGTGCCGGTAATCCGGACGTCGTCCGCGGACGACGCGCGTTTCGCCGTCGAAGAAATCGCCAACGGCGGAATCCCCATTATTGAAGTAACGATGACGGTGCCAGGCGCCATCGAAGTGATTCGCGATCTGGTGAGAAAAGTCCCCGAAGTGATTCTGGGCGCGGGAACAGTAGTGGACGCCGAAACCGCGCGGGAATGTATCGAAGCCGGCGCGCAGTTCATCAGTAATCCTGCGCTGGACCTGCCAACCGTCCAACTGGTGGCGAAAAATCCCGATGTGATCATGATGTCCGGCGCATTGACGCCAACCGAAGTGCTGGCCGCGTGGAAATCCGGTGCGGATTTCGTGAAGATTTTCCCCTGCTCGCTGGTGGGTGCGGACAACTACATTCGCACGCTGAAGCGGCCGTTCCCGGATATCCCGCTCATCGCGGGCGGCGGAGTGAATCAGCAAAACGCGGCGCACTACATCCTGGCGGGCGTGGCGGCGATCAGCGTGGGGAAAGAGTTGATTCCGAGCGAATCCATGTTATTGCACAAGCCGGACCGCATCCGCGAATTAACGAAGCGCTTTGCGACGATTGTTCGGACTACGCGGGCGCGCCTGGCGGAGGCGCAGGCACAGGTGGCGAGCTTCCGCTAAGACGGGTAGCTGCGGCCACCTAGAATTCGAGATGCAACCGCAAGGTGGGCACCAGAACCGGGCCGCGATCGGCGTTATAGCCCGGATGGACGGCATATTGAAGTCCAAAGGCCGGGAAAATGCCGCGCCAGGCGTGCAGCGTATAGAAACTTTCCAGAATATTTTCCCGTCCATAATTCAGTTTTCCATCGCCCAGTAGAAAACCCAGCCCGCCGAGTCCCAGATAGCGCTGATGGTCGTGGCCGATGCCGTTACTGACAAAGACTAGGCCGACTCGGTCGTACTTGCGGCCCCAGCGGCCGCCGTTTCCTCCCGCGCCAATCTGCCAGGTCTGATCCACTTCCGTGTAGGCGTAGGATTCGTGCTGGCCTTCGTTCCACCCCCAGCGTCCAAAGAGGCCTACCCAATCGGTCAGAGGCTGCTCGAAGTTGACGCCGAAGCCGTACTTCACCGTGGTCTGCAACGGATGATTGGTGATTTCGGGAACAGTTGTGGTGGGATTCGCGAGCCACGCATTCACCGCGTCGCGGTAGTCGCCCATATTGGCGTGATTTACGTAAGTGAGCAACCGCACAACGCCCGCGGGACGCTGCTTTAACACTTTGCCGTGCAATTCGAATTCGATGTTCTCGGCGCGCGCGCGGCTCATGTCGGCGTCGAGGTGAATGCCGTTGGCGACCTTGGGCATCAGCGCTTCGGCGAAACGAATCACGTAGTTTTTGTCGTGATATTCCAGCAGCGCCGCGAAGGTGAACCCCCGAGTGTCGGCGGCGTAATCGAAGGCACCGTTGTTGTCCACGGCCCAGTTCATGAACTGAAGATTGCTGTCCGTGCCGTAAGTGTTGACGTCGAAAAAATCGGCCAGGCTCATTTTCCCGAACCGGAATTCGAAGCGGCGCTCGGGCAGTTCGCGAAACAACGAATACGGAGTGCGGGCGGAAGCGATTTTCGCGCCGCCGAGCGGAATGATCTGGTGCCACATCAGGCGCGCCACGTAGGGAGCCTTGCTGAGCGTGGGGTTGCGGACGACGTCGAGGTTGAAGAAACCGGCGACGCCAAGGGCTTCGCCGAGTCCGTGGCCGCCGGTTTCCTGGACGTCGCACAGGAACTCCGTCGTCTTCGTGACCCGCAAGCCGGTATAGAGAGTGAGCACACGTGAACTGGCATCCTGTGCTTCGGGAGTGAGGCTGTTTTTCCCCTGGTAAGGCGAATGAAACGCGGGATGCCACTGGGAAATAAAATTGGCTTGGCCAGAAAGCCACAGTCGGTCCCATTCGGCGTGTGGGAACATGATCAGCGCTGGATCATCCGGCGCCGGGGCGGGAGCGGCATCCGTTGAAACCTGCTGGTTGCTCGGAAGCGCGGGCGGTTCCTGGGCACGCACGGGGAACAGCAGCAAGAGAGAAAACAGCAGGAACATTCCGAGAGGTGGAATGCCGTGGATAGCTCTGCGCTGCCGGATTCTTGACTCGCCTTTCATCGTTGAAACGTTGCCAAATTCTTCAGGATCTCCGGCCTCGGAATTTCTTTCGCGCAAACACAACCCCCAGGCTCATCCGCGTTCAATTCGGTGCAGTCCGAGTCCGCGGCCAAGGCGATCTCCCCCTCGAAGCCGCTCATGGAAGGATCAATCCAGATTGCTACCAGTGGTGAATTCGGACTCCCGTCCCTGGTGGTCCAGACACAATAGAGCGAGGATACCTTCCCGGCGGGGCAATTAGTTTGAATAGTCTGTAACACGGTGTCGCTCGCTGACCGGAACGCCTGTTGCAGCCTTCCAGTGAGTCTTAGGCGGCGACCTTCAGTCACGTGGAAAGCGGTGGGATGCCAAACGGCTCCCTGGCGGAGTTCCCGGCTCTTGCTTGTGAATCTCCATGGATAATTATCGTGGCCGGCCTGAACGTGAATTTCTTGCAACCGGCAACTTTTCCTTGATACCATACCCCCATAGGGTAGTCAACAAAATATGTCACATCTGGCAAAAGAAAAACTTGAGCTTGTTTCCCGCAGCAAGAAAATCATCGGGCAGATGGAATCCGTTCTGCGCGGCCTGGAAGAAGATGCGCACTGCGCGGAGGTGCTGCAACGTCTGTCGGCGGCCCGCGGCGCGATCAACAGCCTGATGGGCGAGTTGATGGAGGATCACATCCGCAACCACATGCCGCGCAAAACCAAATCTTCGGCCGAAGCAGCCGAGGATTTGGTGGAGATTGTCCGGACCTATCTGAAGTGAAGCGCGGGCGGAACTAAGGCCGGCGCTGGACGATCTGCAGAGCGTTAACACGGGCGTGATCGATGGTCAGGCCCCAGTGCAGATGCGGGCCGGTGACGCGGCCAGTGGCGCCCACCTTGCCTATTTCGGCTGAAACCTCCACCGAATCCCCCGCATGCACACCGATTTCCGAAAGGTGCGCGTAAAGCGTGTGGATGCCGTAGCCGTGGTCAATCACCACGGTGTTCCCCGAATAATAGAGATTTTCGGCCAGCACCACTTTGCCGGATTGCGCCGCGTAAACGGGTGTGCCGGCGGGCGAGGGAAAATCCACGCCGGCGTGGGGAGAACGAGCTTCGCCATTCAGCACCCGGCGGCGGCCGAAATTTCCTCCCGTAGTGACGCCTTTCAAAGGAACTACGAACTTCCCTTTCCACAACACTTCCGGCGTCACCGTGTCGTAGATGGCCTTCGTTTTTTTCTGATCTTCTTCGACGCGCTTCAGTTGCTCGGGGTCCGGCTGGACAAACTGCTTTTCGACGGTTAAGCGCTCTGTGGGAAATTTCCCCGCCCGCACAGCGACCGGCAGACTGCAGGTGAGCGGCTTGCCGTCCGCCCCAGACCAGGAAAGTTTCCATTCATAGCTGCCAGCGGGTTTTTCGAGGTCCACACCCAGTAGGGTGTGCAGCGTGGCGGAACCGGGCGATTCCCGCCAAACAGGCATTGGCTTGTCGGCCCACTCGGCCGAAAGCTCCTGGTCAGGTTTGGCCCCGGTTACTTCGCCAATTAGAATGCTGCCTTGGGAAGCACTCGCGGAACTCAGCTTGAGAACAATTCCCGACTCACACGTCTTTTTGATGGCGGACCGCACCGGTTGTTTTCCCTGCGCGGGTTCGACCAAGAGGCAGGCGAAACTCAACAATAGGCATACTCGCTTCAATTTAATCCTCTCCATTGGGCCGCGGCGAATTGAATAGGCTGGCATCTAGAAGATTAAGCGACGATGTGACTGATGTCACAGAAAAATCGGTCGGCCACGCTTCAAAAAAACAAACGGCTCCGGATTCTAGTCCGGAGCCGTTTTCATTGGATTCGCAATTCCTAAGCGACTCTAGATTTTCAGGCCCATCACGCGGATAAGTTTTTCTTCCAGGCGCTTCAATTCTTTTTCCCGCGCATGCTCTTCGCGGGTGCGGTCGTTGAGGGCTTCCTTCAGTAGCTGCAGATTCTGCCGAAGTTCCATTTGGCCAAGTGCCAGCCGGCTCAGCGCCCACAGTGCCTCTTTCTGTTCCGAGTCCAGTTCCCGCGGCTGCCGATCAATCACGCACAGGGTGCCCAGGGCAAAGCCGTCTTCATTGACGATGGGAGCGCCGGTATAAAAACGGATGTGCGGCTCGCCCAGCACCATCGGATTGTCTTTGAAGCGCGGGTCCTTCAGGGTATCGGGAACGATGAACAGGTCTTCCTGTTGGATGGCATGCGCGCAAAAGGACGTTTCTTTCGGGGTCTCCCGGATTTGCACGCCAACCCGGGATTTGAACCATTGCCGGTGTTCGTCGACCAGCGAAAGCATGGCGATGGGTGTTTTGCAAATGTACGCCGCAAGAATCACCAGATCATCGAAGGTCTGTTCGGGCTCGGTGTCAAGAATTGCGTAGCGGTCCAGCGCCGCAACTCGGGCGGATTCCTGAGAGGGAGCAGTTGCGTCCATGACTGCCTCCGTCCAATTGCCTGCTGGGGGGATGGCAGGATTGGGAAAGGAATCATACTCCAGCAAGAGGCTTGCTGCACAGCACAAGCCCGATGGGTAGTGGGGCAAACCAACCCGCTAACGGGCAATGAGGCCCCTCAGGGAGCAAAAGCGACTCGCCGACTTCTGGACCGGACAAGTTTCCGGGTACGGCGCGATTTACGCACGATTAGCAAACGGGTGGCGTCGACAATATCTCCTGTTGGCCAACCATCCGTTCCCAGGCTAACAGGTTGTGCTTCGTGGCTCCGCTGCATAACTTCGTGATGAATTCGGTTTGGTCTCTTGAATAATTCTTCCATCGAAGAGATGGACGGTGCGCTCGGCGTGGTTCGTGTATCGAGGGTCGTGGGTGACCATGCAGATGGTGGCGCCGCTTTGATGGATGTCGCGGAGGAGATCCATGACCGAGTCCCCATTTTTGGAGTCGAGATTTCCTGTTGGCTCATCGGCAAGCAGAATCATGGGGTCACCGACGAGAGCGCGTGCGACGGCGACGCGTTGCTGCTGACCGCCGGAGAGTTGGGCGGGGTAATGTTTGGCGCGGTGGGCCATTTCGACGCGTTCGAGCGCGTGTTGTACTTTTTCCTTCCGTTCAGCGGAGGCCATGCCGCGATAGGTGAGGGGCAGCTCGACGTTTTCATAAACAGTGAGCTCGCCGATTAGGTTAAAGGCCTGGAAGATGAAGCCGATTTCGCGGTTGCGAATGCGCGACCGGTCACCAAGCTTGAGAGTGGAAACGGGCTGGCCGTTCAGAAGGTAATCCCCTCCCGTGGGGGAATCGAGGAGGCCGAGGATGGCGAGCAACGTGGATTTACCGCATCCCGAAGGGCCGGCAATCGCGAGATATTCACCTTTCTTGATTTCGAGATCGATAGAGTCCAAGGCGTGTGTTTCCAGTTCGTCCGTAAAGAACACCTTCGTGACGCCTTGCATTTTGATCAGCGTACCGTTTGATGAATTCATGCGAGCAGCCTCCAAACTGAATTTCTCTAGCGCACTCGGACACGGTCAAAGGCATCCCAAGCGGACATGTCGGAGAGGATTACTTTATCTCCGACTTTCAGGCCCTGGAGAATCTCGACCGCGTTGACGGAGCTTTTGCCGAGCTTGACGCTGACGCGAACGCCTTCCGATCCGTCGTCGACTAGCTTGAACAAACCGATGGTGCTGTCGGATTGGCCGTGGACGGGGCGCCCGACGTAGAGGACGTCTTTAAGATTCTCGAGCTCGATCGTGCCATCGACGCTGAGATCGGGGCGCGCGCCGTTTGGCAGCGGTCCGGCGAACAGGACGTCGACGGTGACCGTGCCGTTCTGCACGGAGGGATCGATGCGGGAGACCTGCCCCTTGAGTATTCCGTTGCGCGTGTCGACG
>DATHOY010000132.1:0-10667 GCA_035484435.1 Vulcanimicrobiaceae bacterium
TTCACTGGTCGCCTGGGCGGTTCTGGCGTTTACGATTTCTTCCCTGCTCTTCCGGTGGGAGCCGGAGGCAAAATTGCCACGGAATGCGAAGCTGTGGGCAGCTTCGACGATCCTGCCATTTTTGCTGTTGGGCGTATGGGAGAATTACAACGGCAAGTTGTTAAAGGATGCAGCGGCGATGCTGGAAGAGAGGCCGGTGGAGAAAGCGCCGCCAGCGGGCCCTGCGGAATCGAAACCGTGATTACGGGTAATTGGGAATTCACGGATTAACTTGAACTTGGGGTCGGTCTGGTCTTGGGCTAACACCGTAAAAGCGAGAGCTTCGCTCTCGCACTCAATACGTTCCAAATTGGCTGAATCTGACTGTGGCCGTTTTCGTTGAACTCGTTGACGCTTGGCGGACCCTCTTCTATTCTGAAAGTGCAGGGCGGCACGCGACAACACCGAGGGAGACCTGGCAATGCCTGTACAAAAGAGCGAGAAAATCTGGCACAACGGAAAGTTCATCAACTGGGATGACGCGAAACTGCATGTGCTGTCGCATGTGGTGAGCTACGGCTCCGGCATCTTCGAAGGGATTCGCTGCTATGAAACACCGCAGGGCCCCGCGATTTTCCGGCTGCGCGAACACATGCAGCGGTTGATCAACTCAGGCCGCATTTACCGGATGGAGCTTCCCTACTCGGTGGACGAATTCAGCAGCGTGGCTTGCGAACTGGTGAGGCTGAACAAGATGGGCGCCTGCTACGTGAAGCCGATTGTGATTCGCGGGTATGGCGAGGTCGGCGTGAACCCGTTGAATTCGCCGATTGAGACGTACATGGCCTGTTGGAACTGGGGATCGTACCTGGGACCCGAAGCGCTGACCAAGGGCGTTGATGTTTGCGTGAGTTCCTGGACACGGATCGCGCCGAATACGTTGCCGGCGATGTCGAAGGCGGCGGCAAACTACATGAATTCGCAGTTGATCCGCATGGAGGCGTCGCTGAACGGATTCGCGGAAGGCATCGCGCTGGACTCCCATGGGCACGTCAGCGAAGGATCGGGAATGAATGTTTTCCTGGTGCACGACGGAACACTGTACACGCCGCCGCTGGCGACGAGCATTTTGCCGGGGATTACGCGCGACGCAGTGACCAAGCTTGCGGTGGACTTGAATATTCCGGTGAAGGAATCAGCGATTCCGCGCGAGATGCTGTACATTGCGGACGAAGTGTTCTTCGTGGGCACGGCGGTGGAAGTGACACCGATCCGATCGGTGGACAAGATTGTGGTGGGCAAAGGCGTTGCCGGGCCGATTACGCGGCAGATCCAACAGGAATTTTTCGCCCTGACCAGCGGGAAGACGCCCGACCGGCACCGCTGGATGACGCCGGTAAATGCGCCGGTGGTTGCGGCGAGGTGAGTGAAGTTTTCAGTGAGCAGTAATCTGCCAGAGGCGATCAGATACCAGATAGCAGCGATCGGGAAACGAGAAAGCTGGGCCACCCTTCCTTCGTCAGGGCTTGCCTAAAGGTGGCCGCTACGTTCGCTGCTAGCGCATGTTTCCAAATCCAGCTAGAATCCGATGCGTCACATTCCATCCGAAGTGTCGCCGGGAGGCTGCTGGATGTACAACCTCACTCAAAAATTGACCGCCGAGTTTATTGGAACGTTTGCCCTGGTGTTTTTCGGGGAAGGCGCGGTGTGCGTGGACATGCAGTTACGAACCAATGCCACGGGCGGGATAGGGCTGCTGGCAATTGCTTTGGCCCACGGACTGGCGATCGCCATCATGGTATCGGCGCTGGGGCATATTTCAGGCGGGCACTTCAATCCTGCGGTGACAATCGGATTCTGGGTGACGAAGAAGCTTTCGACGCTGGACACCTTGTTCTATTGGCTGGCCCAACTGGCGGGGGCGGCGGCAGCGGCGTTTTTACTGCGCGCGGTTATTCCAGAGGAAGTGTGGCGCAGCGTGGCGCTGGGCACGCCGGAATTGATGAGGGATTTTCCGAGTTGGGCTGGTCTGGCGCTGGAGGCGACGACGACGTTCTTCCTGGTGTTCGTGGTTTTTGCGACAGCCGTGGACGAGCGCGGGGCGTTCCGGGCAATTGCGGGCTTTGGGATTGGGCTAACGATCGTTCTGGGCATCGTGGTGGCGGGGCCATATACCGGCGGGGCCTTGAACCCGGCTCGGGCGTTTGGGCCGGCGCTGGCAGCGCATCATTGGTTGAATCAGTTGATTTATTGGGTGGGGCCGCTGGGCGGAGGGTTTTTGGCGGGGTTAGTTTATGATTCGTTGTTTTTGAAGCCGAACGAGGTTTAAGCGAAGAGCGGCATTTCCCGGGAATAGGTTCAACAAAGACGGTGATTCCCACATAATTGGTGCGAATGGTGCCACGGTCCCTCCACTGCGCGACCCGGCGCGCCCAAAACCGGCGCGAAAGAAAATGCCGGGCCGCTCCGGCCGGGATGACAGAATAAAGAACGAGCGAACCCAAGAAGGCGGGCGTAACCCTTCGCATGCGCTCAGGGCAAGAAGCCGCCCCTACGCGAAAACCTGTACCTGGGACTAGGTAACTAAGGGGCAACTACGGATTGCGGGTTGCTTGTTGAGCCCACCTGCGGGTGCTACGTTCAGAGAGGAATTGCATCTTTGCGGGGTGTGTGCACATGGCTCTTAGCATTGACGATCTGTTGCGTCGCGCCGTTGAAAATAAATCCTCCGACTTGCACCTGAAGGTCGGCAACCATCCCTATCTGCGCGTCGACGGCTTGCTGACGCCGATGACGGACGTGCCGCGCATCACGCCGGAAGAGATGCTGTCGATGGCGTTCAGCATGATGACCAACCGGCAGAAGCAGAAATTCAAGGAAACGGCTGAGTTGGACATGGCGTACGGCGTCGCGGGTCTGGGCCGGTTCCGCGTGAACGTTTTCCAGCAGCGCGGCAACGTGGGAATGGTGTTGCGCGTTATTCCGACCAAGATTCGAACCGTCGAAGAGCTGAATCTTCCTTCGGTTATCAGCAAAATTTGCGAAGAACAGCGCGGGTTGGTGCTGGTGACCGGGACGACGGGTTCCGGCAAGTCCACGACGCTGGCGGCGATGATTGACCGCATCAACGCGGACCGCGCCGACCACATCATCACGATTGAAGACCCCATCGAATTCCTGCACCGCGATAAGCGGAGTTTCATCAACCAGCGCGAAGTGGAAGTGGACACGGCGAACTTTTCGTCGGCCCTGCGCGCCGGCTTGCGCCAGGACCCGGATGTGATTCTGGTCGGCGAAATGCGCGACCTGGAAACGATTTCGACGGCGCTGCTGGCCGCGGAAACGGGCCACATGGTGTTTTCGACTTTGCACACGTTGGATGCGACGGAAACGATTCAACGTATTATCGCGGTCTTCCCGCCGCCGGAGCAGAAGCAGATTCGCTTGCAGCTGGCGGCCACGTTGAAAGCCGTGGTTTCGCAGCGCCTGGTTCGCCGCGCGGATGACAAGGGACGCGTGCCGGCCGTGGAAGTGATGATAGCGACGGGGTACATCCGGGATTGCATTATTAACGCGGACAAGACGAGGCTGATTCACGACGCGATTGCGGCGGGGACTTCGCAATACGGCATGCAGACATTCGACCAGTCGCTGTTTGATTTGTACACCAAGGAACTCATTACCCTCGACGAAGCTCTAGCGCGGGCTTCGAACGCCGACGAATTCAAGCTGCGCATTCAGGGTATCCGTTCCGCCGCCGACGCCGCGCGCGAGGAAATGGCCTCGCAGATGGCGGATTTCGAGCGTTTCAGCCGGAAGTAATGGCGGCGATGAACGCGACACTCGAAGCTGTTTGACTCCTTAGACAAAAACCACCTATTGAGTGCGAGAGCATAGCTCTCGCTTTTACGACCTAACAATGCCCGTCCAAACATTGTTTGGGTGAAAGTGTAGAACTGTAAAAGCGACAGCTTCGTGGTCGCACTCAAAAGTGTTGAGCGCCACTTGCCTGCCCGGTCTGACTGCATCTTTACTTCGCCGGTTGTTTGCCCCATGCTCTCAGCTATGTTCGGGAAACCTCGGCAACTGGAGACGGAGGCGCAGGTGTACGACGCTGCGATCAAAGTCCTGATGCGGCGGGCGCACTCGGTGCACGAGATGAAGAAGGCGCTGGCGCGGCGCTGCGAGGACGACAAGATTGTGCGCGGGGTGGTCGAACGGTTGAAGCGAGAAAATTTGCTGGATGATGCACGGTACGCGAAGCAATTCACGCGGCTGCGGACGGAGTCGAGGAAGCAGGGAGAGTTCCGGATTGCGCGTGACCTGCGGGCGCGGGGAATACCCGACAGGCATATTGAGACGGCGATCAAGGACGCGGCGGCGGCGACGGATCCGGCGGCGACTATCCGGCAGCGGATCGAGCGGAAGCTGCGGCTGTATCGCGGAGAGATTGACGAGCGGAAGCTGGCGTCGCTGTATCGGTCGCTGATCGGGGCGGGATTTCCGTCTGATCTGATCCGGAAGGAACTGCACCGGGTTACGCACGCGGAGATACCTGAAGTGGAGCCGAGCGACGAGTCGGCCTAGCCCCTGCCTTCTTTGAGGTTCGAGGGGACTTCCTTGAAATCATCGGAGCGCGGCGAGTTTTGCAGAGCTAGCAGGAGTTTTTCCGGGGGCACGACGAGTTTTCGCGCGTTCAGATCGAGCCATCCGCCTTTGCTGCGGACGCGGGCTACCAGCTTTCCATCTTCGCGGTAAAACGTGTTTTGGATCAAGAAGCGCGAGCCGTCTGCGGAAAGCTCGGCGATTTCCAGGGTTACGCGCACTTCTTCCAGCAGGCCGACTTCACGGAAATAGTCGAGTTCGTCGCGCAGGATTACCGGGCCCATGCGGAGGCGGTGGAATTCCGCCATGGGGAAACCGTTTTCGGAGAAATACATCATGCGGACGTCGGCGGATTTGTCGAGATAGGCGGTGTTGCGCATGTGGCTGTTGAAGTCCATGTCGCCCCAGCCGGCGGTGAGTTTTCGTTTGAACATCGGGCCTCCCGGGGAATCATTGGAATGGTAGCGATAGAGCGAGATTTTGCAAATTGATGGTTGATGATATCGGTGGGGGGTGCTTATACAATCCCACGCCTATAAATCTGGCATCTTGCCCCGGTCCCTCCACTACGCAACGGCAAAAGCCGCCGCTGCTTCGGTCGGGATGACAGAGTGGGGTATGGCCGGGAATTGCCGCAGGCTCGACACGTCTGCGATAATCGAGCGTTGAGAATGATGATGGAGACGAGGTTTACGTGACGGCGAATGTGGCAAAGAAGATGACGGGGAACGAGATACGCGAAAAATTCCTGCAATTTTTCGAGAGTAAGGGGCACCGGCGCGTGCGGTCGTCTTCTCTGGTGCCGCATGGGGATCCCACGCTGCTGTTCACGAATGCGGGGATGAACCAGTTCAAGGACGTGTTTCTGGGGTTGGAGAAGCGGGAGTATCTGCGGGCGACTACGGCGCAAAAGTGCGTGCGCGCGGGCGGGAAGCACAACGACCTGGAAAATGTGGGGTTCACGAAGCGGCATCATACGTTTTTCGAGATGCTGGGGAATTTTTCGTTTGGGGATTATTTCAAGAAGGATGCGGTGGCGTTTGCGTGGGAGCTGATTACTTCGCCGGAGTGGTATGGGATCCCGAAGGACAAATTGTATGTGACGGTGTTTGGCGGGGCGGAAGTGGCGCCGGGAAATTCGCTGGGCGTGGATGAAGAGGCCAAAAGCTTCTGGCTTGGGCATGTCGCCGCCGATCGCATCTTCGCGATTCCCGGGTTAAAAGACAATTTCTGGGCCATGGGCGATACCGGGCCGTGCGGGCCGTGCAGCGAGATTTTTTACGACATGGGGCCGGCAGCGTCGGAAGAGGGACATGCGGATTGCAAGTTTCCCTGCGAGTGCGGGCGGTATGTGGAGATATGGAATCTGGTTTTCATGCAGTTCAACCGCGATGCCAGCGGGACGCTGACGCCTCTGCCGAAGCCGTGCGTTGATACGGGGATGGGACTGGAGCGGGTTGCGGCTGTGTTGCAGGGAGTGATTTCGAATTACGACACGGATTTGTTCGTTCCGCTGCTGGATCGCGCCGCGCAATTGATCGGGGTCAATGAGCAGAAGGAATTGGCCGCAGAGGATAAGGGGCGCTCGGCAGCTTCGTTGCGAGTTATCGCGGACCACGCTCGGGCAACGACGTTTCTGATTACGGATGGCGTGCTGCCATCGAATGAAGGCCGCGGGTATGTGCTGCGTAAGATTATTCGGCGCGCGATTCGTCATGGGCGCTTGCTCGGGGCTAGCAAGCCATTTTTATTTGAGATGGTGCAGTCGGTGCGGCAGTTGATGGGCGGGGCGTATCCGGAATTGCTGGAGGCGAGCGCTTCGCGAGTTCCGGAGATTGTGCTGTCGGAGGAGAAACGGTTCCTGCAAACGCTAGATATTGGGTTGCGCAAGCTGGAAGAGGAACTGCGGACGCTGGCTGGAAAAGAAGGTGCTATTTATTCGGGAGAGCTGGCATTTCGTTTGTACGACACGTTTGGATTGCCTAGCGATTTCATTATCGATGCCGCGCGGGACCTGGGTGTGCAGTTCGACGAAGCCGGGTTTGAGAAGGCGATGCAGGAGCAGCGGACCCGGGCGCGGGCTTCATGGAAGGGCGGGGCTGGGAAGGAAGCGGCGAGCCCGGCGTTTGCAAAATTGGCGGAGACGTTTAAGACGGAGCCGGATTTTTATCATGCGACTTGCGCGAAGGATGTGCGGATTGAGGCGATTGTTACCAAAGCCGGCCCTGCGAAAGAACTGAAAGCAGGAGAGTCGGGCGAAGTGGTGCTCGATCGTACTGTGATTTATGCGGAGTCGGGCGGGCAGATGGCGGATACGGGGAAGTTTTATGATGCGTCCGAAGCGCAGGTGCTGGCGGAGGTGAACGGCGGGTTTTATCCGGTGGCGGGGCTGGTGGCGCATCGGGTGACCGCGAAGGAGACTTTGCGGGTGGGCGACCGTGTCACAGTGATTGCGGATGCGGAGCGGCGGGCGCGCATTATGCGGAACCACACTGGAACGCATCTGGTGAATGCGGCGCTGCGGAATATTCTGGGGACGCATGTGAAGCAGTCCGGCTCGCTGAACGCGCCGGAGCGGCTGCGGTTTGACTTCACGCATTTCGCGCCAGTGGATCATGAAGAGCTGCGCGACATTGAGCAGCAGGTGAACGACGAGATCCGGCTGAACACTTGCGTGGAAACGGGCGTAATGTCGCTCGAAGAGGCGTTGAATTCCGGGGCGCTGGCGTTTTTCGGGGACAAATATCCGGAGAGCAATGTGCGCGTAGTGACGATTCCCGATCCACGCTCGCCGCGCGGGTTTTATTCAAAGGAGCTTTGCGGCGGCACGCACGTGAAGCGCGCGGGCGACATCGGGGTGCTGAAGATTGTGAGCGAGGAATCAGTGGCGGCGGGTGTTCGCCGCATCGAGGCGGTGACCGGCATTGGCGCACTGGAACATTTTCAAAATCAGGCGAGGACATTGCGGGACGTGGCCGGCAAGTTGAACGTGGGCGAGGACGACGTACTGGCCTCAGTGGAGAAACTAACTGCCACGGCGCGGCATTTGGAGAAGGAGCTGGAAGCGCAGAAGAGAAAGGGCGCACTGAACCAGCTCGACGACCTCTTCAATCAGGCCCAGACGATCAAAGGCGTCAAAGTTGTAGTCGGTGAAGTGGCCAATGTGGACCGGGAGGGTCTAAGGCAATTAGTGGACTCACTCCGGCAAAAACTAGGCTCTGGCGTGGTAGCCCTGGGAATGCCAGATGACGGCAAAGTGGCCCTAATTGCCGGGGTGACCAAGGACCTGACCGCTAAAGTCCATGCTGGCAAGCTGATACAGGCACTGGCAAAGCAGGTAGGCGGTTCGGGGGGCGGCAGACCGGATTTGGCCGAGGCTGGCGGAAAAGACACAGCTGCCCTAAAAACAGCCTTGCAAAGCGTCCCCGGCCTGCTGGAACCCTTGCTATAATAGCAGGCAGCGTCAGAAGCGTTGCCTCGCAAGTGCAGCATTCCGCTACACTTGTTAGAAGGGTGGAGCTTCGCAGTCGCACTACGCGGTGTCTTACGGCCCCACCTGAGGCAGCTAGCTCCGCGCAACGGATTTTACTACCTATGCCTTCCCCAAGGCGCATGAACGGCCTACAAACAACCCTAAACCTGAGGAATGTCCGCTTGCTTTGTTTGGCATTCAGCGGCGTGTTGGGCGCTTCCCGGCCCACTAACGCACAGATTACTACCGAGACGGCCACGGATGGCCGGCCTGTGTTCGTGAACGCGGAGCCTCCGGTGATTGCGAAACTATCGGCGCGGCCACCGGCAAGACAATCGATCTATTTGCAGAACGAAGTTTCCTTTACGGGCACGGACCGGCCGGCGATGTTTCTGGATCGCGATGGCGCGGAAAAACTGGTGCGCGAAGCGGCCGAGCGACACAAGGTGGACCCGGCGCTGGTGCGGGCGGTGATTGAAACCGAATCGAACTGGAATCCCGCAGCGAGATCGCATAAGGGCGCGGTGGGATTGATGCAGCTGATTCCGTCGACGGCGATGAGATTCGGAGTGAACGACGTATACAGCCCGAAGCAGAACGTGGATGCCGGCGTGAAGTACCTGAAGACGTTGCTGGAAAGGTATCGGGGCAACCTGGATTTGGCCCTGGCGGCGTACAATGCTGGTGAGGGCGCGGTGGACCGCGCGCACGGCGTTCCGTCGTTTCAGGAGACGCAGAGTTACGTGCGCAAGGTGCAGGACGCGTATTACCGGCCCGGGTCGGGACGCATGGACGAGGCGTATACGCGGTCCAGCCGGATTCACCGGCAAGTGGACGCGAATGGGCGGATAATTTTTACGAACGAGTAAGAGCGCGCATCAAAGTTTGGTAGTTGGGGTTAGTAATAGGGTGTAGCGAGCCGAGTTGGGGGAAGACCGGGAAGTATGGGTACGGGGCGGAAAATTATCCACAGGAGTTTCGCCGGCGTTTCGCTGGGTATTGTGCTGCTGGCGTCCTGCGTACTTCCCTGCCCTGTGCGCGCCGCAAACACCAACACGCCCGCGAAGCGCGAGGCGGCCAGTGCGCAGTTTGCGCGGGCGCAGGAGATGCGCGCGGCGCTGAATGAGAAGGCACCGGACAAACGCACCCTGGCCGATTACAAGCGCGTTGTCACCACCTTTCAGCGCGTTTACCTGATTACTCCGCATGCCATGGAAGTGCCGGACGCGATGGTAGCCGTGGGCGAATTGAACACGGAGATGGGCGACCGGTTCGGGCGCAGCTACTACCAGGCGGCCGCGGAGGCCTACCAATTTCTGATTCGCGAATACCCAACGAACAAATTTGTGCCGGACGCTATGTTGCGCATGGCGCAGTTGCAGAAGGATCAGCTGGGCGATCCGGCAGCGGCGACGAAGACCTTCCAGGATTTCCAGAAAAAGTATCCGCGTTCGGCACACAAACGCGAAGTGCAGGAAGCGTTGGCCGAACTGGCGCTGTTAAGAAACGCGGAGACTGGCCAACTGGATGCCAAGACGGCGCAGCCTGCTCCCGCTGCGGCGAGTCCTCCTGCGCGAGCGGCGAAGGAAGAAAGCCCGCAGCCGGTGGCACGCTCCACTGGAGCGGCGAGCGGCGGTGAGAAGCCGAAGTCGGGCGGCATACCTAGCGTGCAGCACGTCCGGTGTACGCAGACGCCGGATGGAACCGAAGTGGTGATCGACCTTGAAGACGCGGTGCAATATGTTTCCGGGCGCATCGCGAATCCCGACCGGATTTATTTTGATTTGCATGCGGCGCGGCTTTCTCCCGCGCTTCTGCGAAACAAGATTCGCGTGAACGCCGACCTGCTGACGCAGGTGCGCGTGGCGCAAAATCAGGGCGGCGTGGTGCGCGTGGTGCTGGACGTGAACGGTGTGCGGGATTACGCGGCTTCGCTGATGCATAAGCCTTCGCGGCTGGTGATTGAGCTTTATGGCACGGGCGGGACGCACGGCGCCACGGTGCAATCCGCAAAGGCTACGCCACCCGCGGCAAAGAGCTCCAGCAACGACAAAGCGGCCAACTTGAGCGATGCGGACACGCTCGCGGCAAACGCCCCCGTGGCCGACGACAATGCACGACCTGTGGGCCCGATGGAAGACGCAATACCTGTGACGGTGACGCCCAAGGCGATCCCTTCACCTGTGAAGGTTCTGAATACCAGCCACGGCAAAGGCGGCTCGAAGCCGGATCTTGTGCAGCCTGCCGCAACCGCGCCGGTGCCGACGCGCGATGGGCAATCCACGCTGACTCGCGCGCTCGGGCTGAAGATCGGCCGAATCGTGATTGACGCGGGCCACGGCGGCCATGACACGGGAACGATCGGGCCAACCGGCCTGATGGAAAAAGATTTGTGCCTGGACGTGGCGCTGCGCCTGGGGAAAATCATTCAGCAGAAATTGCCCGGCGCGGACATCGTCTTCACCCGCTCGGACGACACGTTCATCCCACTGGAAGACCGCACGCGCATCGCCAACGAAGCCAAAGCTGACCTCTTCATCTCTATTCACGCGAACTCCAGCCCGGACCACGCCGCGCGCGGCATCGAAACGTATTACCTGAACATGAAGGG
>DATHOY010000133.1:0-14374 GCA_035484435.1 Vulcanimicrobiaceae bacterium
GTCGGCCACATGGATCCCTGGTTCCGCACCTGCATGGACGAGACGCAGACCCTGCTCCGCCAAATCTTCCAGACGGAAAACCGCGTCACGTTCCCTCTCTCCGCTTCCGGCTCCGGCGGCATCGAAGCCGCCGTGCTCAACTCGCTCGAACCCGGCGATGAAGCCATCTGCTGCGTCAACGGCGCCTTTTCCGAGCGCATGTATGTGATCGCGCAGCACACGCCCGCCACCGTTCACGTTGTGCAAGCGCCCTACGGAAAGCCCGTCGACCCCGAAGACGTGCGCAAGGTAGCCAAGGGCCGCAATATCAAAATGATCGGCCTCGCTCAGGGAGAAACCTCTTCCGGCGTTGTCACCGACATCGATCCCTTCCGCAAAGTTGCCGACGAATTTGGTTCCTTGCTCGTCGTCGACGCAGTCGCTTCGCTCGCCGCCGAGCCGCTCCACATAGACAAGCAGCGCATCGACATCTGCTTCAGCGGCTCGCAAAAAGCGATCAGCGCGCCTCCGGGAATGTCTCCCATCACCGTCAGCCCGCGCGCCGAAGAAGCCTTCCGCAATCGCAAGTCAAAGGTGCAGAGCTGGTATTTCGATCTTTCCACCGCGATGAACTACTGGGGCAAGGACCGCCTCTATCACCACACTCCGCCAATCTCCCTGATTTACGCGTTGCGCGAAGCGATGCGCATCGTTCTGGAAGAAGGCCTCGAAGCCCGCTGGGCCAAGCACAAGCTCAACCAGTTGGCGCTGATCGCAGGCGTTGAAGCCCTGGGCTTGAAGCTGCTGGTCGAAAATCCCAAAGACCGCCTGGTGACCGTTACCGCCGTCATGATTCCCGCGGGCGTTAACGACGCGAAGTTCCGCAACCAGCTGCTCGAGGAGTTCAACATCGAAATCGCCGGCGGTATCGGCGCCGTGAAAGACAAAATCTGGCGCCTCGGCCTGATGGGCTACTGCAGCCAGAAGCCGTTCGTGCTGCAACTGCTGGCCGCCATGGAAAAATCGCTCCACGATCAGGGCCACCGCGTCTCTCCGGGAGCCGGCGTAGGCGCCGCCCTCGGTGTCTACATCAAGGCCGAAACCCCGGCACTCGCCGCCCGTTAGGCCTGCAGCTCACCCTCCCAGCGCGCAATCACTGCGCTGGCCAGGCAATTGCCGATAACATTCACCGAAGTACGCGCCATGTCGATCAGCGCGTCTACGCCGAGAATGATGAAAATCGGCTCGGTCGGAAGATGAAACGTGGACGCCGTGGCCAACAGAACCACGGGAACCGCGCGGGGAACTCCGGCGATGCCCTTGCTGGTCAGCATCAGCGTGAACACCATCAGAAGTTGTTCCGGCCAAGTCATATGCATCCCCGCGGTCTGCGCAACGAAGATCGAAGCGAGTGCCAGATACAAGGTCGAGCCGTCCAAATTGAAGCTGTACCCTGCGGGAATAACGAACGCCACGATTTGCCGCGGCACGCCAAACTCTTCCATCGACTCCATCGCGCGCGGCAGAGCGGCTTCCGAAGTGCTCGTCGCGAACGCAATCGTCGCGGGTTCGGCAACAAATTTCAGGAAGCGGCCAAGCGGAATGCGCGCCAGCAGAATTACGGGGAGCAGAACGAGAAGTAGAAATGCCAGTAGCGCTCCATACGCCGTCAGCACCAGCTTTCCCAATGGCAGCAGCACACTGATTCCCATGTGCCCCACGGTGTAAGCCATCGCCGCGCCCACGCCGATCGGCGCGTAGTACATCACAATGTTTGTGAACTTGAACATCGTTTGCGCCAGCGAATCGGCCAGCGACAGCATCGGCTGCCGGGTTTTCTCGGGAACAAGGGTAAGCGCAATTCCGAAAAGCACGGCAAACACAGCCACCTGCAATATCTGGTTTTCGGCAACGGCCTTGGCAATGTTTTCGGGGAAAACGTGCAGCAGGAAATCATCCCACTTCAAGGCCGCCGTTGGCGCGGCAACTGTCTCTGCGGCCGGCGCGGGCAGATGCACTCCTTCGCCCGCGCGCGTCAGGTTGATGGCGCCGATGCCCAGGAACAGCGCGATGGTGGTGATCACCTCGAAATAGATCAGGCTCTTCAGCCCGATTCTTCCCACCTTTTTCAAGTTGCCGTGTGCCGCGATTCCCGTCACCAGCGTGCCCAGAATCAACGGCGCGACGATCACCTTGATCAGCCGCAGGAAAATGTCGCCCAGCACGCGGAGACGCAGCGCAAACTCCGGCCAATCGATTCCCAATTCAAACCCCGCCAGCATCGCGACGAAAATCCAATAGGTCAGCGAACGCCCTCGCGCTCCCGAAAAGGCGAGCAGCGCCAGCCCGCTCCAGCGCAGCGTTGGGAATATCCAGTGGGCCGGAAGCACCAGCGTCAGCAGCGCCCCGACAGCAAATAGCGCCAAGCCCGCCGCCAGCGAAACCGAATTTGCTTTCGATGAAGTTTCCGGCAAAGAACCGTCCCGCAAACCGTGAATTTGTTTGAGAACCGCGACATCATAGCCTGCCGCGCAAGATAGAGTGAAGTTCTTTCGCAACTCGCGCGGAAACTTGCCGCTGAATTTTGCGACTGCTATCGTCTGAGTATGCCAAAAATCAGCCACCTGGAATGTTCGCGCTGCCATGCGCATCTCTCCGCGGAAAAACCTCAGACGGTCTGCCCCCAATGCGCCGGAGCGCTGTACGTTCGCTACGATCTCTCGCCGTTGCGCGGGGTCGAAGCTCGCCAGGGAATTGCCCACGATGCCGCAAATAGTCCGTGGCGCGGCCTCTGGCGGTATCGTAGTGTTTTGCCAGAGGTTGAACCAGTCACCCTTGGCGAAGGCTGGACGCCGATGCTGCACAGCCGTCGCTACCGTGGCGTTTATGTAAAAGAGGAAGGCGCCAACCCGACGGGAAGTTTCAAGGCGCGCGGCCTGGCGCTTGGCGTCAGCATGGCTCGCCACTATGGCTTGAAAAAGCTGGCTGTTCCATCCGCAGGCAACGCCGCCGGCGCGCTGGCTGCATACGCCGCTGCGGCCGGAATCGAAGCGAATATTTTCATGCCCAAGGATGTTCCGTTCGCGAATTATGTCGAAGCCACGATGTATGGCGCAAAAGTCACGCTGGTTGACGGTTTAATCTCCGACTGCGGGCGCATGGTAGCCGAGCGTAAAGAAAAGGAAGGCTGGTTCGATATTTCCACGCTGAAAGAGCCCTTTCGCATCGAAGGCAAGAAGACCATGGGGTACGAACTCGTCGAGCAGTTGGGCTGGGAATATCCAGCGGCGGTCTTCTATCCCACCGGCGGCGGGGTCGGCCTGATCGGCATGTGGAAAGCGTTCGGGGAGCTCGAAGAACTCGGCTGGGTGAAGCCCGGGAAACGGCCCAAGATGATCGCGGTGCAGTCGGCGGGTTGCGCGCCGGTCACCAAGGCGTTTGAACAAGGCGAAAAAGCGAGCCAGATGTGGAATAACGCCGCGACGTTCGCTTCCGGTCTGCGCGTGCCAAAGCCGTATGGGGATTACATCATGCTGGAGATTTTGCGCGAATCCGGCGGCCTGGCCCTTTCCTTTTCCGATGAGCAAATCCTCGCGTCGCTGCAGGACTGGGCGAAAAACGAGGGAATTTTTCTTTCACCCGAAGGCGCCACAGCCACGGTTGCCTACGACCACCTTCTGCAAACCGGTTTCCTGAAGCCCGAAGACCGCGTGGTACTCTTCAACACCGGCGCAGGGCTGAAATATACGGACGTCACCGCCGAAGCCGTCGGACTGCGCCGGCTGGTTTAAGTGCAGCCGCGGCATTGACACGCCGCCGCTGGAATCGGACACTAATTATCGGCGTTGCCGCGGCGCGGCTTTCCGAATGCCGCAACGTTTCAGAAAAAGAGGATTCCGTGCCTTCCTATCCCGTACTCGCGAACACCGGCGCCATGAATCAGTTCATCGGCGCGTTTGAAGTAACCTCGAAACTTAGCGGCCATGTGTACGACTGCCGTTTCTCTCACATCTGGAACGCCATCGCCACACGGCACAGCGACACCATCGACGCCAAGTTCGACGTGGACACGATCGGCCGCATCGTTGGGCTGTCGCATCCCGCGTTCGTCGAATTTCGCGAGAAGAACGGCCGCGACCTCACCGACCGCGAAGGAAGCTTTATCGCCGCGGAGTTTCTCCGCGAACGCCTGGAAGAGGAAGATGAGCGCCCGCTCTACGACGTGCCGCACGAGGAAGTGCTGCGCCTGATCAAAATGATCGGTCTCAAGTAATCCGCAATTCAGTTGGGGTTGTCCTTCTCTGCGAACCCTCGGCCTCAGCGTCCTCTGCGGTAAACTTTTTCACTTTTCTTGAGCGCTAATCGCCCTTAACCGGATGTGCCGCCGTATAGGCGTCATCTTCCGCACGGAACGCCGCCAAGCGGGGGTGATGCATCCCATCCCGTCGCACAAAATAGATGGTCACCAGCATCAGCAGCGCCCCGAACACCATCACCCCTGTCGCCGCCTGCAAAGCCACCAGCAGATCCGAAGCATCCGAAATCCGCCCGATCAGCAGAGGCCCCAGCGCTCCCACGATCTGCGTCACGAACATATAGACGCCGATGGCTGTTGCATGGGCCCGCTGCGGGGTCAGGTCGTGCAGCACGGCCGTTGTCGGTCCGTGGTACCACGACATGAAAAAGCTGGAGACAAAAAATCCCGCCAGCACGATCCACTTTTCCTCCGATTGCAGCGCCAGCAACAGAAAGGGTGCCGCCACCAGAAACGCCCCCGCGATCACCAGAATCCGCCCATACGCCAGCCGCTTCTGCAGGAGGTCGGCGAAATAGCCGCCCGCCAGCGCTCCCAGCACCAGCGAGAGCAGCGCGATCACGGCGAGGGAAAGCGCCGCTTCTTTCAGGCTGAAGTCTTTGTAGCTGGTGGCGTAGTCGATGCCCCAGGTCACAAACGACACCGTCGAAAACGTGATGCATGTCCCTGCGATTGTCATGGCCACGTACGCGGGCACGCTCAACAATTTCCAGATGGGCACCACTTCCGAGCGCGGCCGCTTCGGCGGCTCCTTGAGATAGAAGGCTGAAAGTCCGGGAATAATTCCAATGGCTCCCACAATCAGGAAAGCGTATTGCCAGCCATGACGCTCTCCCATGATTCCGCCCAAGGCCAGGCCTCCTGCGCCGCCCAACAACATTCCCGAGGCGAAGATAGCCTGCGTGAGAGCTCTGTTTTCGATTGGGAACGAGTCGGAAATCATGGCCTGGGCTGCGGGCGCGTAAGCCGCTTCGCCGATCCCCACCAGGCCGCGGCATGTAAACAGAATTGCAAACGTTGGCGCCCACCCGCTGCACATGGAGGCGAGGCTCCAGAAGAGCACGCCGGCGGCGATGATTGTGTGCTGGCTGAAGCGATCCGCCAGGTAACCGGACGGAATACTCGCCAGCGCCAGCACAATCAGCAACACGGTTTGCAGCGATCCCAATTGCGAGTCCGTTACATTAAAGTGCTGCCGCAACAAGGGAAGCAGTGGGTTCAACACCTGGCGATCCGCAAAGTTGACAAAATTGATCAAAGCCAGTACAGCAAGGAGACGCACTTGCGCGGCGTTGAACGGCATAAACCGTGCCATCATGGATAAAATCAATTCCCCTGGCGCGAGCGACCTGGCGACCGGCGGTTCCAGCAAGTTCCCGAGCAATCCGGGACCGAAAAGGATTATATACCGCAGATGAGCGAAGCCAATCGGAACACCACCACAAATGACCGCCTGACCACGGTGCTTTCCTACGGGGCTCCCCTTCTGCTCGGCTACCTGGTATTTCGCATCACCGCGCCATTTCTGGTTCCGCTGGCGTGGTCCGCGGTGCTGGCCATCTTCTTTTTCCCGATATTTGTTCGCCTGAACATTCGCTTTCCCATCAACAGGGCGGCCTTGCTCGCCACCATCGGTGTTACCCTGGTGCTAATTGTGCCGGTCCTGCTGGTGCTGGTGTTCGCGGGACGCGAAGCTGTGGAAATTACCGTCCACATCCGCAATCTGATCAGTACGGGCGGCCTGATCTTGCCGGTAAGCATGGCCGAAGCCATTCGCCACCATATGCCCCAATCCATGCAGGACCTCGAATTCGTGGGGCCGCTGCAACAGGGGATGGAAAAAGTCGCGTCTTACCTCGCCGGGAGTCTCGCGGGCATGGTCAAAAACCTCTTCTCCTTCCTCGTCGATCTCTTCATCCTGCTCTTCGCCCTCTTTTTCATGTTCCGCGACGGCGAAACCATTCTTGGCGGCCTCCGGCACTTGATTCCTTTTGAAAAAAGCATTCAGGACGAAATGATCAGCGAATCGCGCGACCTGATCTTTGCAAGCGTTGCCGTCGCCCTCCTCGTAGCCGCCATTCAGGGCGTACTTGGCGGCACCGCTTTTGCACTCACACATCTCCCCGCGCCTATGTTCATGGGTGTCTTGATCGCTTTTTTTTCCATTGTGCCGGTGGTCGGCTCGGCGCTGATCTGGGTTCCAGCGGCGCTGTGGCTGGGCTTCAACGGAAGCTGGGGAAAAGCGCTGCTGGTAGTGATAATTTGCGGAGGGGTGGCCGGGGTGGCGGATAATCTGGTGCGCCCGCTGCTGCTTCGTAACAGGACCCGCTTGAACGACCTGCTGATATTCATCAGCATTCTGGGCGGACTGCAGGTGTTCGGGCTGCTCGGGTTAGTGGCCGGCCCGACCATTGTGGCAGCGGCTTTGGGCGTATTCCGCGTATATACAGAGCATAGGGGCGAACTCGAAGAGTCCAACGCGTAACTTCTTGCCATCGGCCGGGGCTAAATTCAGAGTTTCAGGCTTCGCTGTGTGCTAGAGTACGCGCTCGAATGGCAAAAACGACAGAAATGACCATAACAAAGCCGAAAGAACTTGGGCTGGAGAAGCTGCGCTGGCGGTGCGAGCTCTCTCGCATTCCATTCGAAACGACGGCGCAGGCGCAAAAGCGCGAGGGCTTCATCGGGCAAGAGCGCGCGCTTCGCGCCCTGAAAATGGGCGTGGAACTTTCCGCGCCGGGCTACAACGTCTTTGTCTGTGGCCTGGCGGGAACCAGCCGTGGCGGCACCATCGCTCAGATGATTGAGGAGCTTCATCCGGCGACGAAGCCTTCGATGGACCGCTGCTACGTGAACAATTTCAAGATTACCGACCGCCCGCGACTCCTGGTGCTGCCGCGAGGCTCGGCGAACCTGTTCAAGAAGGACGTTCAAGCCGGCATCGATTTCCTGCGGCGACGCATCCCGCAGGTGTTCGAAGGCGAACCATTTCAACGCCAGAAAGGCCGGATCGTCGAGCGTTTTTCGGTGCGCGAAAAAGAGTTGATGGACGATTTCACGCGCCGCATCGCCCGCGACCAGTTTGCGCTGGGGCACATGCAGGTTGGAGCGGTCGCCTTGCCTGAAATTTTTCCGGTCCTCGAGGGCCAGATGGTGCCCATCGAAGACATCTCCAAGATGGTGCATGAAGGAAAGCTGGAAACAGGTGTTGCCGAAGAGATTGAGCGCAAGTACGAACAGTTTCGTCAGGAATTTACCGTCGTTTATCGCAAGACGCTGACTCTTTCGCGCGAACTCGCCAGCGAGCTGAGCTATTTGGAGCAGGAAGCGGCTTCCGTGCTGGTGGATGGCGTCATCGAAGAGTTGAAGGAAAAATATCCCGGCACCGGCGTGACCGAATATCTGGAAGAGGTTCGGCACCACATCCTCGACAATCTGGGCCCCTTTAAAGAACGCGAGGGGGAGGAAGAGCAAACCCCGGAGACTCCGGAAATTCAGCAGCAGAAATCGCCCGGGCCGGAGCGTGATCCCTTCCGCGTGTACGGTGTGAACGTTATCCTGGCGCATAATTCCGAAGACAATTCGCCGGTCATCTTCGAGACCACGCCGAGTTACGCCAATCTTTTTGGTACCATCCAGCGCGCGTATGACGCGCGCGGCGGCTGGTCCAGTGATTTCATGGACCTGCGCGGCGGTTCGCTGCTTCGCGCCGACGGCGGCTTTCTGATTATGTACGCGATCGAGGCACTTTCCGAGCAAGGCGTGTGGCGCGCACTGAAACGCACGCTGAATCACAATCGGCTGGAAATTCAGCCACTGGAAGTCTTCTACCCCTTCACCGCAACGGCGCTGAAGCCTGAGCCTGTGGATCTGAACGTAAAGGTCATCCTGATTGGCGACCGCGATCTTTACGAAGTGCTCTTCGAGTATGAGGAAGATTTTCAGAAAATCTTCAAGGTGCGCGTGGAATTCGATGAGGAGATGCCGATGACCGACGGCGTCATCGAGGAATATGCCGGGCGCCTGCGGGGTCTTAGTGAGAAGGAAAATCTGTTTCCATTCGATCGGGGAGCGTTTGCCGCAATTCTCGAATATGGTGTTCGAAGAGCCGGCCGCCGAAACAAAGTTACAGCCCGCTTTGTGGATATTGCCGACCTGGCCCGCGAAGCGCATTATGCTTCCGCGGCCGCCGGGGAAAATGTGGTTCGCGCGGCCCACGTGCGGTCGGCGATCGCTTCCAAGATGGAGCGGCACAACCTGGTGGAAACGCGCATCCGCGAAATGATCGAGGAGAAAACGCTGCTGGTGGACGTTTCGGGTGAATGCGTCGGCCAGGTCAACGGACTCAGCGTCCTCGAAATCGGCGGGTATTCCTTCGGCAAGCCGGTGCGCATCACCGCCTCCGCGGCTCTGGGCAAAGCTGGTCTGATCAATATTGAAAGGGAATCGAATCTAAGCGGCCGCTTCCACGACAAGGGCGTGCACATCATCGCCGGATATCTGCGCAGCTGTTTCGCCAAAGACAAGCCGCTCTCGCTCGCGGCCAGCATCTGTTTCGAACAATCCTATTCTGGCGTCGACGGAGACAGCGCAAGCTCCACCGAAGTGTATGCGCTGCTCTCCGCGCTTTCTGAACTTCCACTGCGCCAGGATATTGCCGTCACCGGCTCGCTCAATCAGAAGGGGGACATACAGGCCATCGGCGGGGTGAACGAAAAGATCGAAGGCTACTTCGACGTTTGCCGCATCCTCGGCTTGACGGGATCGCAAGGCGTGCTTATCCCCATCTCCAACGTCGAAGACTTGATGCTGCGCGAAGACGTGTTGGACGCTGTCAGCAGCGGGAAATTTCACATCTGGCCCGTGTCGCGCATCGAGCAGGGAATTGAGCTGCTTACCGGGCACGCCGCCGGGCACCGCAACGGCGACGGGTCGTTCGAAGACAACACGGTGTACGGCAAAGTGGACCGCCGCCTGATTGAAATGGCGCGCATGATGAAGGAATTCGACTAGCGGCATTTCTCCCGATTATTGTTTTGGCGCCTGATACCCTCTGCGGTGGTCCACGCGATACGCCGTCACTTTTCCCGGCACACCTGGTCTATCCACCTTCACGTCAATCGAATGAAGCGCTCCATCCGCCGCGGGCAAGGCAAACGCTAGGCTGTACTCGTGCCGCACGATCTCAGCCACTTCTTTGTACGTTTCCTGAAATGCTTTCGCGTTCATCGGGAAATAGGCGCGGCCGCCCGTGAGCGAAGCGATCGCCTGCAAGCGGCGGTCTGCGGCGGCGAACTCATCCTGCGTCTGCTGAATCTTCACTTTGCTGCCCTGCTTGCCGTTGCGCAGCGGCCCGCTGGTGGAAACGCAGAGGATGCGCACTTCGCCCGTTTGCAGCCGCGCCTGCAGCGCAACTGCGGCGGACTCCGGCGAAGTATCCACTCCAGTCGAAATCAGAACGATCGTTTTCTTGCCGGGCAGGCGCTCCAACCAATCCAGCACGGTGCTGAGGCTGCTGGACAAATTCAGGTCGGCGAATCCCAAATTAAATTGGATGCTGCTTAGCGCCGCCTGGGCCGCCGGTTTGTCGGAGGTGAAATCCTGAATTCCCAGCGGAGCGTCGGTATACCGGGCAACTGCCACGCGATCGCCCGGGGAAAGCCCGTTCAGCATTGCGCCGGCGGCGAACAGGTTGGCGCCCTGCAGGAAATAAGCCGCAGGGCCGGCTTCCACCAGCAACAGCACCTGGCCAGGCTCTTCGATGGAAGCGAACTCCGTAATGGGTTGTTCCGCGCCGTTATCGAATGCATGGAACGCTTCGCGACGCAGACCTTCTACAAATTTTCCTTTGTCGCCGGTCACCACCACACCGACGTTTACCCGCGCCACGTCCACACGAATAGACTGGCCCGCAGCAACGGGCGCTTGTTGCGCACACACCCGCCCAGCAATGAGCAGGAAAATCGCGGTGAACAGTAGAAATCGAGCCACGCAAAATCGTAGCTCCCCGCACGAAAAGACAGAAGCCCTGTCCCGGCCTGAGTTTCCAGAAGAGGGGACTCAGTGCTCAGAAAAGGGCTCGTCGATTACAGTAGATTTGAAACTCAGCCGCAGAAAGCTGTGCGGCCCGAACGCGCTTGTCAGGGTTTCGCAGATGGTGCAGCGGCTGCAGCCGGAGGGCTGCTGGCATCCTTTGGAGTGGACAAGTAGCCGGTGATGGCGTTCTTGCCGACGTCAAACACCACAAATTCATACGGAGCGGTGCGTGCGCTGCCCTTCACGTAAAACTGCACGGGTTCGCCCGCTGTCCGATCCTTCTTTTCGATGGCTTTGTCGTCGGCCAGCACGGTCATCGTGTATTTGGATTTTTTCGGGTCTGTTTTGTTCAGCGAGACCTGCACGGGGCCCACCCGTTGGGGCGTCTTGGCTTTCTGGACAGTAAATTCATAATAGTTCCGGTCTCCGCGCCGCTTCAGCTCTTCCAGGTCGTCATGGTTGTGCGCGATCAATCCGCTCATCACGCCCATGTCGCCGTTTGCGCGTTCCAACTTCGATTTGGTCGCTTCCAGGTCTGTGCGGGTCGCTTCAATGTCTTTCTTCGCGCCGGTGACATCTGTCGCCACCGCGCCGATCTGCGCTTCGCTTTCCTTCTGTGCCTGGGCGATTTTTTCAGAGAGCTTTTGGTCGGAAGCCGTCTGCGCCTTGCGGATCCCTTCCGCGCGGCTCCGGGCGTCGGCAAGCTCGGCCTGCGTCATGCCGATCTTTTGCGACGTGACGTCCATCTGGCCTTTCAGTTCGGCCAGCCGCGAATTGGCTTGATCCAGCTGCGCGGTCAGTATTTTGTTCTGGTCCTGGGCTTTGGTTACTTCCTGCTGCAAGTGCGACTGCGCCGAATAGCCTGCATAGGCCATGGCCCCCACTCCGGCAATCACCACGGCAAACAGGATGGTGATCCACCTTGGTGTTCCCCCGCCCTCATAGTTGTAGGACTCCTGCGGGCTCGGAACATTTGGAGAAATGCTCATTCTTCCTCCTCGGAAAGTTCAATCACGTGAAAATCGCTCGTTTGGATTATCCAACGAGACCCCGCCTAAGTCTAATGCCCTTGACCCGGAGTTGCTTACTTTTTTACTTTACCGCTCATTTCGCCCCTGCGTTCCGGCCACCGCGCGAAGATGGATGTATTCAACCCGCCACGGGGAGTGAATTCGCCCTTTATTACGCACCACTCGGGTTTGGTGGCCGCCACGATGTCGTGGAGCATTTTGTTCACCGCGTTTTCGTAGAAAATTCCCAGGTTGCGGTAAGCCAGCAGATACATCTTCAAGGATTTCAGTTCGATGCAAGCCTTGCGCGGCTTGTACTGAATGGTGATCGTTCCGTAATCGGGCAATCCGGTTTTTGGGCAAACGGAAGAGTATTCGGGAAAGCGCGTGGTAATCACGTATCCCAGGTATTGATTTGGCCAGGTTTCCAGTTGCGGCAGTTTGGCGGCAATCCCGGCCTCGGCGTGTTCATCAGTGTAATTCGGCATAGACTCCTCTGGAACTATTGTACCCGGGAATCTGGTACCTCCGGCCCTTGCGACTCCTGAGCATCTGTCCTATGCTGAGGCGACTCGGAGGGGAATCCACCTACCCAGATGAATTGTCCCATCTGCAAGCAGGATGGTGCGCGTCGCTCGCGCCGCCAGACGACGACCGACTATGTCCTCAGCGCAGTCGGTTTGTACCCGTGGCGTTGCCAGGGATGCCATGCCCGATTCCACGCGCGATTGATGTCGCTGAGCAGTTCGCTCCACGCCCACTGCCCGATCTGCGGCAATCCCGCCCTGAAGCGCATCGCGCCCGAACACGTGAGCTCCCTGTTTGGGATTGTCTGGCGGAAACTGCGCATTCCGGCGTTTCGCTGCGAACCCTGCCGGTACAAATATTTTTCGATTTTGCCGCTTCAGCAGCAAGAAAAGCAGCAGGTTGAAGTCTCCTCTCGCGCTTGACCCCAACCCAAATTCAGTTTGATTGGGATTCCCCTAGAGTGGGCAGTCGATCGATTTGCCTTGCCGGATCAGGCCTCGTTCGTCAGAGAAGATGGCGTAGCCGCATTTCGGATCGGTCACATCTTCCAGGAGCAGATCGTAGGCTTTGTCGCCCTTCGAGAGATGCAAGCGCAGCCTCCAGCCAGGCACGATCTCCGCTCCATTCCCATAGAGCGCATGCGCAACTGTCGGGAAGTCGGCTGGCGCCCACTTGGTTCCATTCGAAGAGAAATCCCCGATTCCGATGAGCGTGTCCCAATTCGCGTAGGCGTCGTGCTTCTTGTGGTAGTCCGTTTCCGCCGCGTTGATTGCCTTTACCAGATTCTGCGCGAAACTCCGCCGCTCGCGCTCTCGGTCCGGCACAACCGGCGCCCCCTTCTGCGCCCAACTCGCCGCCTGGCAAGTCATCGCCAGCACCAGCACCAGTCCGGCTTTCTGTAGTTTTCCACCCATTGCGTTTCCTCTCCCTGTTATCGTCCGGGGAAAACGAACCGTGCCTAGTGTAAACGACGAACCAGATTTTCGCCCGAACCACAGCCCCCTGCGATTTCCAGATTACCCATAAACCGTCCAGAGTCGATGCCGAGTACGCAGAGCACACCCTACAATCCGACCTCCCGTTACTTACCCGCCCTGGCAAAAAAACGCAAAGACAGGGTGCTTCGATCCCAACTTCCTTCCGCCATTCGAACGCATCAGTGACCCACCGATTCCCCTGACAAGCCTAAAAAAAGATGGAGTCGCTGTCGATTTTCGGTCTTCCGAACGACTATCTGATAACAGCACGATGAGCTACGGCTCTTTGAGTCCCAGGAAACAAGGAGGAATTGATGAAATTCATCTGCTTGGGATACATCGAGCCAGGGAAATGCGGCGGAGGCAAAAAGGTGGCGGGATGCACGGCAATTGTTCCTGTGGCATTGCCACACAACTCATGATACCCTCATGTGGCTTTCGCACAGGAGACCTTATGGGTGATTCCAAACTCGACCTGCTTCAGGGCACTCTCGATCTCATGGTCCTCCAAACACTTGCCGTCCTGGGCTCTCTCCACGGTTACGGCATTGCTCGCCGCATCGAGCAGACCAGTGGCAACGAAGTCCTCCTTAACCAGGGCACGATCTACGCTTCTCTGGTACGACTGCAACAACGCGGCTGGATCTCCGCCGAATGGGGCATCTCCGACAACAATCGCAAAGCGAAGTTTTATTCCATCACCAAGCGCGGGCGCAAACAGTTGACCGAAGACGCCGCGTACTGGCAACGCCTCTCGCAGGTGATGTCCCGAGTGCTCTCCACGGCCGCCGAGGATGAAGGCTCCAACTAATGCCATGCCGCGCACACAATTCGCGCCTTGCGAGACGGTCGGCTCTCGATTCCGGTAGCCCGGCCGCTCCTGGCTGTGCTCCGCTAACACATCCTCGCCGCACGAACTTGTTTTCTGACGCTTTTGGTTTTCTCTTCTCAGTATTGCGGGTCACGAATCACGAATCGCGCTTCCAGGAGGTCCCTCAATGAACGCTCTCCTCTCGTTCTTCCAACGTCTTCGGAATCTCTTCCGGCAGGACGATCTCGATCGCGAGCTGGCCACCGAAATCTCCGCCCACCTCGAGCTCGCCGTCGAAGAGAATCTCAAGAAAGGACTGTCTCCCGACGAGGCCCGCCGCCAAGCGCTGATCCAATTCGGAGGCACGCAACAGGCCAAGGAGAATCACCGGGATTCCCGCGGCCTTCCACTGCTTGAATCTTTCGTTCAGGATCTCCGCTTCGCCCTGCGCACCTTTCTCAAGAACCCCGGCTTCACCGCCATCGCCGTCCTCACCCTGGCGCTCGGCATCGGCGCCAACGCGGCGATCTTCAGCGTTGTGCGCGGCGTGCTCCTCCGTCCGCTGGCCAATCAGGATGAAGACCGGCTGCTGTATGTCCGCCAAAGCGCCCCGGGCATCGGGCAGGTGGATGCCGCTTTCTCCGTTCCTGAAATCAAGGACATCGGCACCGGTCTGAAAACCATCAAGGAACTGGGAACGCTTTCCGCGCTGGACTTC
>DATHOY010000134.1:0-23505 GCA_035484435.1 Vulcanimicrobiaceae bacterium
AGCGGGACCGAAGTGCCTAAAGCCGTCGTCGGTTTGCTCACAGCCAACGGTGCCGGCGCACTTTCCCTGACGTATGACGAAAATTATTGCCGTGCACCGAATTCCGTGACTGGCGCGGCGGGAACCTACAGCGTCGCAGCCAATGGCCGTGCGACGATTGCCATCGGGGGTTACAGACTGGTCGCTTACCTGATGAAGGCAAATCAGGTTTTCCTGTTTGTTTCGGATGCGAATGTTCTGTTCGGTCCCGGCGAGCCACAGACGGCGAGCTCATTCACCAATGGCACGCTGAAGGGTTCGTATGCCGGCTTCGCCACCAACCCGGCGGATTTCCAGGTTGCGGTTTTCTCCAATGTGTTTGCGGCGGATGGCGCCACTCCCACTGGCAATATGACCGGCGCGGAGGATCTTGGCGCCTCGAGCGGACCGGTGTCCGATGAAGCATTCAAAGCGACTTACGCGGTGTCTGCTTTGCCCACCAATGGTAGGGGGACGATGACGGTCAGCTCCGGCACGGGCGGGAACGCCCTGGTCTACATGATTTCCCCCTCGAAATTCGTCGGTATTTCCCTGAATGATCAGAACCCCGCGATTCTGGAATTTGAGCTTGCCCCGGCCAGCAGCACGTCGGCGGTTGCGCTTTCGTCGTTGGCATTGAATCCGGCGAGTGTGACTGGCGGAAATTCGTCCTCAGGTACGGTGACACTGAGCGGCCCGGCACCGGCGGGCGGCGCGCAAATTGCGCTTACCAGCAGCAACACGACTGCGGCCCGCACACCCGCAAGCGTAACGGTCGCAGCGGGAGCAACCAGTGCGACGTTCGCTGTCAGCACCAGTGTTGTGAGCGCATCAACCTCGGTGACCATTACCGGGACGCGCGGCGGAGTGGCCAAAACCGCGACGCTGACAGTCAAGCCCGTGCCTCCTCCGGCGCCGACGCTTAGTTCGCTGACACTAAGCCCATCAAGCGTGGTTGGCGGGGAACAATCGTCACGGGGCACAGTGACTCTAAGCGCGCCGGCGCCGGCCGGAGGCGCGGTGATCACTCTTTCCAGCAACAATGGCGCAGCCAGCGTGCCCGCGAGCATACTCATTCCCGCAGGTGCCAGCAGTGCATCCTTTACGGTCGATACATCCATCGTGCTGATCTCCACCTCGGCCACGATTTCGGGCCATTACGGAGGCGCGACCAGGACAGCGACACTGGCGGTGCTCCTCTAGACGGAGCACCTTCACTATCAGCTGGATTTTCACAACCCCGTGCAATCTGCGAACCGCGAGCCGCAACATTGCGGCTTTGGCGGAGGCTCGGATACAATCGCTTATTTGCTTGTTGACCGAAAGGCCTAGCCGAGACGCGATGCACGAAATCCAGTTGCACAACACCCTTTCTGGAAAAATTGAACCGTTTGCGACGTTGAAGCCCGGGCAGGTGGGCATGTACACCTGCGGGCCGACGGTTTACGACTACGCGCACATCGGCAACTACCGAACCTTTGTGTTTCAGGACATTCTCCGGCGCTTCCTGAAATGGCGCGGATTCCAGCTGAACCACGTGATGAACCTGACCGACGTGGACGACCGCATCATCGCGAACGCGGCCGCGGCCGGGGTAGGGATCCGCGAGTATACGGAAAAGTTTGTGCAGGCGTTTTTCGCCGATTGCCGGACGCTGAGCATCGAGTCTCCGGAGCACTGGATCCGCGCCACCGACCATATTGATGACATGGTGGCACTGATCGAATCGCTGCAGAAGAATTCGTACACCTATCCGAGCGAAGGCTCGATCTATTACCGCATCACGAAATTCAAGGATTACGGCAAGCTTTCGAAGGTGGATTTGTCCGGCATACAAGCCGGTGCGCGCGTGGACAACGACCGTTACGAGAAAGAGAGCGCGCGGGATTTCGCCTTGTGGAAGGCGCCGAAACCGGGAGAGCACTTCTGGGAAACGCCCATTGGCGCGGGGCGCCCGGGTTGGCACATCGAATGCTCGGCGATGGCGATGAAGTATCTGGGCGACACGCTGGATATCCACACAGGCGGCATCGACCTCGCATTTCCGCACCACGAAAACGAAATTGCGCAGAGCGAGGCCGCGACGGGAAAGCAGTTCGTGCGCTACTGGCTGCACGCCGAGCATCTGCTGGTCGAAGGCGAGAAGATGTCCAAGTCGCTGGGGAATTTTTTCACCCTGCGGGATCTTTTCGCGAAGGGGTACAAGCCGTCGGCTCTGCGATTTGCGCTTGCGAGTGTGCCTTATCGCCGGCAGCTGAATTTTACGTTCGATGGATTGCAGCAGGCGACCAGTTCCGTGGAGAGGTTGCGCAATTTTGCCGCTCGGCTGAAGAATGAAAAATTTCCGGCGGGGAATCAAGCGGGAATGGCGGAGCGCATTGCAAAAGCGGCGGATGATTTCGACGCCGGGCTTTCCGACGATTTGAACACGGCGCAGGCGCTGGCGGCGGTGTTTGATTTTGTGCGCGAAGCGAACACTGCGATGGACAAGGGCGAGTTCCGGCAGGGCGATGTTGCCGCGGCCGTGGAGTTTTTGGCCAGCTTCGACAAAGTATTTGCCGTGTTGGAAGACAACGACGCCGAGAAGCTGAAGGCAATCGGAATCGGCGGCGACGAAGGCGGTTTAAGCGACGCGGAAATTGAAAAACTGGTGGTGGAACGCCAGGCGGCGCGCGCGCGGCGGGACTTTGCGGCCTCCGATCGGGTGCGAAAAGAGCTCTCTGACCGTGGTATAATTCTGGAAGACACGAAGGACGGCAAAGTCCGCTGGAAACGCAAATGAAGCACTTTCACTTCCTAAAACATGACCGCGTTGCCGTGGGTCCTCGTGTGCCTCGCAAGTTTCGCCCGGCGAACCTGCGCCCCGGGCTGTATAGCGTCGATTAAGCAGCATAATTCGCAGGTTTCGGCGACTTCCGGCCGGTCCACGAACCTGCATTCTCCCTCCCTTCCGCGATAACACTTTTCCTGCGAATCCCCGGCGAAACGCACATCTGGAGAGATCATGATTACAGCCACGGAAACCAAACTACCCAGAATCAAGACGGCACTGCCCGGGCCCAAAGCGAAGGAAGTGATCGCCTACGACGCGAAATTCATGTCCCCTTCACTGACGCGCGACTACCCGCTGGTGGCAGAGCGCGCTTCGGGCGCCATTGTGGAAGATTCGGACGGAAATGCGTTCCTCGATTTCGCCGCTGGCATCGCGGTTTGCTCCACCGGCCATTGCCACCCGCAAGTAGTCGCCGCGATTCGGAAGCAGGCGGCGGAGATGATTCACATCGCTGGAACGGATTTTTATCACCGGCACATGCCGGAGTTCGCGGAGAAACTGGTTTCGACGATGCCGAAGTCGGAAAAGTGGAAAGTGTTCTTCGGCAATTCCGGGACGGAAGCGGTGGAAGGCGCGATTAAACTGGCACGCTACCACACCAAGCGCGACAAGCTGATCGCGTTTTACGGCTGCTTCCACGGGCGGACTCTCGGCTCTCTTTCGCTGACCGCTTCGAAGAGCGCGCAACGCAAGCATTTTGGAACGCTGCTCGGCGGTGTCGAGCACATTCCGTATCCGTATGCCTATCGTTGCGCGCTCGGACATACGAAGGAAACCTGCGGCGCCGAAACTATCGAGTTGCTGGAGCAGCAGATCTTCAAGCGCCTGTTTGCGCCGGAAGAGGTTGCTGCGATCATCGTTGAGCCGGTGCAGGGAGAAGGCGGGTTCATCCCGGCGCCGCTGTTTTTCCTGCAGGAGCTGCAACGCATCTGCAACAAGCACGGCATCATGTTGATCATGGACGAAGTGCAAGCAGGTATGGGGCGCACCGGAAAGTGGTGGGCCAGCGACCACGCCGGCATTACGCCGGACATCCTGCTGACCGCGAAGGGAATCGCCAGCGGCATGCCGGTGGCGGCATTCATCGCGAAAGAAAGCGTCATGAACTGGAAGGTCGGCGCGCACGGCACCACGTACGGCGGGAATCCCGTCTGCCTGGCCGCTGCTTCCGCCACGTTCGACCTGATTGAAGGCGGATTGATGGCCAACGCGGAGAAGGTGGGAAATTACATCTTCAGCAAGATCAGCGACTGGCCGAATCGCTTCAAGATCGTGGGCGACGTCCGCGGCAAGGGGCTGATGATCGGCGTGGAGATCGTTCGCGATCAACGCACCAAGGAACGCGCCGCGGATTTGCGTGATGCCGTGGTGGACAATGCGTTTCACCGCGGGTTGCTGACGCTCGGCTCCGGCGAAAACTCCATCCGGATGTCGCCCCCGCTGATCATTGACGAGGAGCAGGCGGATGCCGCGATTCGGATTATGGAAGAGTCGATCCGAGAGGCGGAAACGAAGGTTTAAGAGCGACCAGATAGCAGCGATCCGATAACAAGAAGCAAGAGTCATATCCCGCCGCCGGGAACGTATACCGGCCGCGGGATTTGTGTTTATACTGTGAGGTACTATGTGCAGAAGGTAATTGGTTATGGGAATTCTGGCGCGGATCGGATATGCGTGGGTGAAGTGGAAGTCGCGCTATGGGCTGCGCGAGGTCGCTCCGGCGGCTGAAGAAGACCGGAAGCAGGAGTCGCTGCGCGTCGGCGTGCGCGGGGAAACCTATGCTTACTGGTACCTCAGGCGCCACGGATACGTGTTCATCGCGAAGAATTATGAGCCAGCGCGGGAGAAGGGCGAGCTCGACCTGGTGGGCTTCGACGGCGAGACGCTGGCCTTCGTGGAAGTGCGGACGCGCGCGATTGCGAAAGGGAAGCTTGCACTGCCGGAACTGAGCATCAGCAGGGAGAAGCACCAAGTGCTGGTGCGCACTGCCCACGCATTTTTGCGCGAACGCCATGTGAAGAAGTGCCCGGTCAGGTTCGACGTCGTGGCCATCGACCATACGCCGGGGAAGCCGCCGGTCGTGCGATTGCATAAGAATGCCTTGGGCCCGCGAGGTTGAAATCCGATTTTCGCAGGGCGCGTAGGTGTAGCTGTCCCCTTTGAGGGGTGAGGCCTTCCCGATTTTGGGCGAGACCCTGCCATTGCGCTGAAAACCCTCAGGCCTGAAGGCCTGAGCTACAGGTCGAAGAACTATTCGCGGTACAATACCTGACAAGCCGTGGGAGCTTACAGAGAGCATCCTGAGAGTAGCTGTCTGGGGGAAATGCATTGCCGGAGTTACGCAAGGATCCAATCACAGGCCGTTGGGTGATTATTTCGACCGACCGCGGAAAGCGGCCGAACGATTTTCTGCGCGAAAGCGTTTTTCCCAAGCCGCCGCAGAATTGCCCGTTCTGCCCGGGGAACGAAGCCAAAACGCCACCCGAAATTCTGGCCTACGGACGGAACGGCACCGGAGCGAACACCCCGGGATGGAATATCCGCGTGGTACCGAACCGTTTTCCGGCGCTCGGGATTGAAGGCGAGCTGGACCGTGAAGGCGAAGGGCTGTTCGACAAAATGAACGGCATCGGCGCGCATGAAGTGGTCATCGAAACGCCGCAGCACCAGACCACACTGGCGCAACTGCCCCAGAAATCGATCGAAGACGTGCTTTGGGCCTACCGCGATCGCATGCTGGACCTAAAGAACGACAAGCGTTTCCGCTACGTGCTGATTTTCAAGAATCATGGGGAGGCGGCGGGCGCTTCCGTCGAGCACCCCCATTCTCAACTGATAGCCCTTCCTATCGTGCCGCGCCGTGTGCGCGAAGAAGTAGACAATTGCTGGCACTACTACGACGAAAAAGAGCGTTGCATTTTCTGCGACATTATCCGCCAGGAACGCGATACCGGCGAGCGGGTGATTGGCGAAAACGACCACTTCATCACGCTGGCGCCTTACGCACCTCGTTTCCCTTTCGAAATGTGGCTGCTTCCAAAGGTGCACAGCTCCGCTTACGAGAACAACCAGAGCAGCATGTATAGCGCCCTGGCCAACATGCTGAAGGACACGCTGATGCGCATGGATGCGGTGCTGGACCGTCCGGCGTACAACTTCATGATTCACACCTCTCCGATCGGCGAAGAGATCAACGACCATTACCACTGGCACATCGAAGTCATCCCCAAGTTGACCAAGGTGGCTGGCTTTGAGTGGGGCACCGGCTTCTACATCAACCCGACCACTCCGGAGGAGTCGGCAAGATTTCTGCGCGAAGCGCAGATCGAAGAGCCCGCTAAAAAGTGAGTTCAATCGGTGGCCGCTGCACGCCAGTGAATGAGAATTTTCGGGCGTGATGGAGCAGAAGCGGGCCGATTCGCCTGACAAGCGGAGAAGAATTTCGATATAATTAAGGATTGAGGCGCGGTACCCAAGTGGTAAGGGAGAGGTCTGCAAAACCTTTATGCGTGAGTTCGATTCTCACCCGCGCCTCCAAGAATTTCTCTGTGGAATGATGAAGTTGCAGGCAATCTGTCTTGTGTATCCGTCCCGCATACCTCGAAGAATCAATAATCTCGCCAAATCAAAAGCGCTTTTAGTTCTTCTACACTAAAGGGTTGGAAGAAGAGGGGCGAGTACTCATCGCCCCTTTCTGTTTTGGCGGTAGATTTAGTTGGCGTTGCAGCTGATTGGGGTTGTCGTGGTGTTTGCGCTGGTGCACAGCGGCCCCAAAGTGGTCTTCGCATCGGGCGCGCTGAGCATCGCAAACGGTCCGGCTTTGTGCTCGCCGTTGAACGGCGTCGGCTTGGTCGGGTCGAAGTGGCAGGTGGGCAGTGCCGCCGCATCTTCTGGATTGTCGAACCAGAATCCGAGATGAAACGTATTCGTCGGCGCCAGACGCACGTCGGGGTCAAATCCGAAGATATCGTCCAGAAGGATCGTCTTGATCTGCACGTGTCCGTCATCCGTCCGCTTGCCGATCTTGATATCGGACTGATACCACGCCAATCCGAAGCTCCCGGTGAAATTCGGATCCTTCGTGCCATCCGCTTGGAAGAAGCTGTTCTGCACCGTGAAGAGGTCAAACGCCAGGCCGGGCTTGATTCCATCCAGATCCAGAATCAGCGTGTCATTCTGTTTGCCGCGAATTACCGTCGCGCGTGCCCGCGGCTCTTCGAACGGATTGGCGCGCAGGCAGTCAACGACGGCCGGGTTCGGCAGCAGGTTGAACGTGATTTCGTCCCTGGTGTCTTGGGCGGAGGCGATGCCGGAGGCGGCCAAAACGCCGAACGCCACCAGCAAGCCACGGGTGATGCTCCGAACGGCCTTGCCGCCCGGGAACTTCTTGCTGCTATTGTTGTTCACTTCTTTCTCCTTATTCTCTCGACTTTTCTTGTGCATATTGCACGGATTCTCGAAGGCCCAGGGTCCGCGTTCGCCGCTACACCATCGCATGAGGGATGCTTTTGGCGGAGCAGCGAAAATTGCGGTCCCTACTTGAGATATCGGGAATCAGGGGGAAAAGACGACAGGAGGAAAGAAGTAATCCTGAAGTTGGCCGGCGACTGGCGAGATGGGGTGAACTCTGCCAACCGCCGGCATTGGGGGGTAAAAGGAACAGCGTTCAACTAGTCGTGCGGCAAACAGCTGCCGATGCCCTGGCTGTTCAGGAAATTGCCCAAGTCATGCTGGGCAACCTGGTCGTGCCAGAACCCGATTTTTTTGCCGTCGAGGCCGAAGGGGACCTGCGCGTGGGGCATGTCCTTGGTTTCGCAAACCTCGTGCTGAATCTGGGGTGCGAAACCCACAAAATCCGTGGACTTGGCAAATGACTCCGGCTGGGCCAGATGGCACATCCGGCAATATTGCCGCACGACGCCGTGGTACAGCGTTGGATTGTCGGACCAGCCAGCGGGTGTAAAGCCATCCACTGCCGCGCTGTTGGGCGTATTCACACCACTCGGATAAGTGCCATTGATCACATCCTGGATCGCTGTCGTCGGGTTAGTGGAAGCCACAATCGCGTTGAGTTTCCGAAACGCTTCGGCCTGGTCGTCGAACGTGAACCCGTCCTTATCGCTATACCGGAAGTAGAAGACGTCGAACGGCAAGAAAGACGAGCCGCTCGCCGAGTGCGTGTTGGTGTCGTATGATCCGCCGTGGCACGCCATGCACATGCGCGGAACCGATTTGGGGCCCTCCTCGTTATTGGAGGTATCGAATGTATTTCCGCTTCCTCTTTGGTCTGCGCCGTCCAGGATCACGCTGACCACAAGTTCACCGTCGGTATTGAATCCATAGAAGGTGACCTTGTTGGGGTCTTTTAGACTGGTGTCAGAGACCATGGCCACGGTTGCAAAAGGGTGTGCGCCCGTAACCGTTCCGTCCACCTCGCCGAGCGCTTCCTTGATGTTTGGCCAACCGCTGGCAACGTCTGCTCTTAGGCTGGGAATAGGGCCGAAATTGCTTACGTAACACGCCACCTTCGTGCCGGACGATAAGCAGTTCATGTCTCTGCCGATTTGCAGATCGCCCAGGTTTGCATAAACACCCCTGACGACATTCGCTCCGGGAACAAAGCCGTTGTCGTTGAACCATTGGGGCAGAGTATAGGAGGTTGGGTCTGCCACTCCGATAGCCTGGTAATATGCGGTTGCCTCGGCAAAATCACGCAAGGCCGAGCAATCCTGGTACTTGCCGCAATGAAAACCATATTTGAAACTAAGCCAGGCGTCATTATGCTCGGGAACATCGGAACATCCTGCCAGCAACGCAACAACCGCGAACAAACCTAAAGTGATCCATTTCGTGCGACGCATCAAACATCCTCCAGAGATTCAGATAACCTCGTAAATCAGCACTGCCACTGCAATCTGCAAGCACTCGAACTGTTCGTTACTTGACGCCGATGAGCACGGTATGGACGGTTCCATCGTCGAGACGCACTTGCACTTGCCAGGTGCCGCTCGCCAGAGGCTTTGTGCTCAGGTTGTATTTGTATTTCTGGCCGTCGAAACGGAACAGGTTTCCAGTGTCCGAATTTCCGGGCGCAATGGCGTCGATGGGAACACCGATAAGCACATTGCCGAAGAGTTGTTGAACGGTCAGGTTGGCGACGGCAGTGGTAATCTGCGTCCCGTTTACGTCGCTAAGCTGAAAGGCAACGGGTAATGTGCCGCCCTTGCTGAACACGCCTGTGTTGTCCTGCGGTATGGGAGGCAGGAAGCCGCCAAAGCTGTAGTTGACCGTGAAGATGGCGGACTGAGTTGCAGTGTTGAAATTGCCGTCCGTAGCGCTGAGGGTGAAGGTGTTCAGTCCGAGATGGTTCAGCGTGACCGTGGTGCCGCTGGTGATGGGCGCACCGTTCAGAGTTGCAGACAAGGTGGCAACGCCGGACTGGGCATCAGTAGCCCCAAACGTAAACGTAACGTTGGAGTTCAGAAGATAGCTGTCACTGAGCACCGGCATTGTCAGAACAGGCGGGGTGATGTCCGTATTGTTCAGAAGCACGGAGACGGATTTAGTGGCGACGTTGCCGACGGCGAAATCCAGTTGCCCGTCTTTATTGAAATCCCCGGCAACGATGGACTGTGGATGGCCCTCAAGCGGGAAATTGCGAGAGCGCGAGAATGAGCCGGCTCCGTCTCCCAGGAATACAGAAACCATTTCGCTGAGCTGGTTAACGACGGCGATATCCGCGTTCCCATCGTTGTCGAAATCTCCCACGGCGATCGAGCACGGATAGCGGCCCGTCGGAAGTTCCTTGATCAGCTGAAACCCACCGGTGCCATCGCCCGCAAAAATCTGAACGCTGCTTGAGAGCAGATTCGCCACCGCCAAATCAGGCTTTCCGTCGCCATTAAAATCGGCAATCGCAAGAGCCACGGGCCGTCTGCCCACGCTGATTGGAGAGTTCGGGGCTGCAAGAAAAGTGCCATCACCCTTGCCCAGGAGAATGACGACGTCGTTGTCCTCGGCATTGGCCACCGCAATATCCAGTTTTCCGTCAAGATTGAAGTCTCCGACGGTAACAGCTGCCGGCCGATGCCCGATATGAATGGGGGAATTGGTGGCCTGGCTGAAGGAACCGTCGCCGTGGCCCAGTTGCACCGAAATATCCTGGTTGGAAAAATTCGTGATGACGACGTCGAGTTTGCCGTCTCCATTGAAATCTCCCACCGCAACCGCGCCTGGAAAATCACCCCCGCCATCAGTGTCTTTGTGGCCGCCGAACGTTCCGTCGCCATTTCCCAGGAATACCGAAATATTTCCACCCGGGCTTCCAAAAAGGTCCCCTAACCCTCCCGACAAACCGCCCGGCAGGTCCGTTGCCACCACATCCAATTTTCCATCGTTGTTAAAGTCGCCGACGGCAACCGCGGTCGTAAGATTGCCACCAGTGGAAAATGCCGAACCTGAACTTGGCGCGAACGTCCCATCACCTTTGCCCAGCAGAATGGACACGGAATTGTCTGTGGAGTTCGCGATCGCGAGGTCGAGGATGCCGTCCTTGTTGAAATCTCCCATGGTCACGGAAACGGGAGCATCACCGACACCGGTCTCAACAGGGGAGCCTGGGGCCGCGCGAAAGGAAGATTTTCGATTGATGTTAAAACCAATCGCTCCGCTGATTGCGAGTACAAAGACTAAGGTGAGACCTATAGTAATCCGCTTGATGCTGGCTTTCCTTACCATGCTGCCCATCTTCATTTTCAACCTTTCCTCTCAGCCCCTTGGGGTCCGCTTTGCGGACAAACTCCCGGCCGGTCTCTCGCACAGTCGTAGGCGGAGTGAATCGCGATCGTGATGAGCCGGTGCTATTGTCCTTACTTGGGATATCGGAATCCGGCGGGAAAAGACGACACCCTCAACGGAAAATATTTAGGTCACGAAGTATTCGGCAGTGAAAGTCGATTTCGGTCCCGCGGCAACTCACGCAGGCAGCCCATGCTTGGCCGTCTTCCGGCCGGGGCGCACGTGAACCGCATATCCGCTGATGCGACCCATTGTGCGCAACCCGGCCAGTCGACGATAGGTGGAAATGCAAAACTTTCCCTTCTCTCTTGACCGAAAAATTGCAATTTCACGACCACTTCAAGACTTGTTTTCCCCGTTTCGCCGCTACACTTTCGGCCTAGTAACAGCCTCGAGCGTAGCGGCAAAACGTTTGCTCCCTACTTGTGATATCGGAAGCGGAGGGTAAAACACGACATGAGCACCGCATTTATCAATTCTTCATTTCACCGGGGGGAGTTCGAAGACAGCGGCGCGCCCGGCAGCCTTGGGGGACCACCCGAATTGCGCGACGCTCAGTCCTGGCTAAGGGATGCACTCGTGGCAAGGTGTTACGCGGGCCCCACAATCTCCTCGCTGATCACCGAAGCGGAAAACGGCGACAGTCTCGCCGCGGATCAGCTCTTCAACAGCCTCTACTCTGAATTGCATCGCATGGCCCGCCGTGAATTGGCGCGACGAGGCTCACCGGCAAGCATCAGCGCTACTACCCTCCTGCACGAAGCCTACCTGGACATCGCCTCCCGCGAAGGCAGCAGCTTTCCGGACAAGCCCCGCTTCATGGGATACGCCGCGCGCGTGATGCGCGGCCTGGTCATAGATCACGCCCGCAGCCGCAACGCCATCAAGCGCGGCGGCGAATTTGAAATCACCTCTCTCAAAACCGAACCGGCTCAGCATTGTGTCGATCCCAGGGAACTCTCGTCCATCAGCGACGCCCTGGACCAGCTCGCAAAAGTTGAGCCCAAGCTTGCCGAACTGGTGGACATGAAATTCTTCTGCGGGTTTTCATTTGCCGAAATTGCCGCGCTCGAAAACCTGTCGGAGCGCACCGTTCAAAGGCGTTGGGAAAAGGCTCGCATCTATCTCCATCGCAGCCTTCGCGCGGATTTGCCACTCTGAGGACGACTCCGAGGCATCAATGTCCAAGCTCAGTCCCGATCAATGGCAGGTCCTCAGTCCGCAGCTCGATCTAGCCCTGGAGATGACCGGCGGTGAGCGTGCGGCATGGCTTTCCTCGCTGCAGGCCAAAAACCCCAATCTGGGGTATCAGATTGAAATTCTTCTTCGCGAACACCGCGAGCTGTCTGAAAAAGGTTTTCTAGAAACCACTGCGCTGGAATTGCCAGCCGGGCCGGGCCTCGAGGGCCAGACTCTGGGTGTTTACACGCTCGTTTCGCAAATCGGCCACGGCGGAATGGGCACCGTCTGGCTTGCGGAACGCAACGACGGCCGCTTCGAGCGGCGGGTCGCCGTGAAGGTTCTGAATTTCGCGCTCTTAGGAAAAGTTGGCGAGGAGCGCTTCAAACGCGAAGGCCACATCCTCGGTCGCCTCCGCCACTCCCACATCGCGGAACTCATTGACGCGGGAGTTTCACTCTCCGGCCAGCCTTATCTTGTTCTCGAATATATTGAAGGCGATCACATTGACCGTTATTGCGATCAAAATTCTCTCGACGTACGCGCTCGCGTGCGTCTGTTCCTCGATGCGCTACACGCCGTGGCGCAAGCGCATGCCCACCTCATCGTGCATCGTGATCTGAAGCCTTCCAACATTCTGGTGCGATCCGATGGTCAGGTGAAACTCCTCGATTTTGGAATCGCCAAACTCCTCGTAGGGGATGGCCGCGCCGGTGAGTCTCCCCTGACCCTCGAAGGTGCCAGGGCAATGACTCCCGAATTCGCCGCTCCCGAGCAACTGAAGGGCGAACCAGTCACCACCGCCACAGATGTCTACGCTTCCGGCGTCCTCCTCTTTCTGTTGCTCACGGGCCAACATCCGGCTGGCACCGGTCCACGTTCCCCCGCGGGACTTTTGAAGGCCCTCCTGGAGAAGGCCGCGCCTTGTCCTTCCGATGCCGTGGCAACTCCTGAGGGCGACCCCGCCAGAATCACCAACGCCGCGCGCCGCGCCACCACGCCCGACAAGCTCTCCCGCGTCTTGCGTGGCGATCTCGACACGATTGTGGCCAAGGCCCTCAAGAAGAATCCGCAGGAGCGATACTCCTCGGTGAAAAATTTGGCCGACGATCTTCTCCGATACCTCAGGCACGAACCCATCAGCGCTCGGCCCGACACTATCGCCTATCGCACGGAGAAATTTCTTCGTCGCCACACACGCGCTATCGCCGCCGGACTCCTGGTCGTGGCCGCGCTGCTCGGCACCTCTCTCTTTGCGTGGTTCTTTCCACGTCGCGCCGAACCCCTCAACACCGAGGGGTACGTCCTCTTCTCTTGTACATACAAAGCCGCCAATCTTTGTGTCTTTGGCCGGCCGTCTGCCGACAAGAGCGAACTGGTAGTCGCTGCGTTTGACCCGCTCACCGGCCCGGGAAAAGAACTCGTCCGTATTCCGCTTGAGGCCGGCAGCAGCGCCGACATAGGTTTCGATTACTGGTGGCAGGTTTCTCCCGATGGCTCTCTGATCGGCATCGTCAAACGGCACGGGCCGGAAATTCGGCTGGTGCCGCTTCACGGAGGTCAGACCAGAACGATTACAGTAAAAGGCTACTCTGATCTCTTTGATTTCAACTGGGCCATGGATTCCCGCGGCATGTTTGTTTCCACGGTGGGACCCGATGGCCCCTCCCTGTTGCGTGTTGATCTCAACGGCACCGCCCAGCTTCTCTGGCATCAGTCTCAACCCAATTACAAATGGGGGTATCCGTCACCCGATGGACGTCATCTCGCCATCATGCGTTCGAGTACTGACGCGAATGTTTGGGTGATTAACAACTTCTGATCCATTCGTACTGTATGCGTTGGCACAGTATGTCCTGCTGGCAATCCGAGTGCTGGCGAAAGGGTTGTTGCTGGAAGCCGGCCCTGTTTTCCGTGCTCAAGACGCATGCGGGAAGTTATGTGGTGATTTGAAGGTCGATACAGCAAATCGACTGTAAGCTAGAATCGCCAGCGACACGGAGAATGCTCGGAAGTGAATCCACATTGGATGGAGTGTTTCACAGTGAAACCGTCTCGCAAGCCTAGAAACTTCTAAACTCGCAACCCATTCAATCTACAAGATAAGTTCTCTCTCTGAACAACAAAGATGGCTTGCGCCGTGCACGTACCTCTCCGGGGTGTTTCCCGTGTGTGTCGAAATGCGACAAAAACGCCGGTCGAAAAGGCCGAAGAAATCCGGTGAGGCGAGGGGCGAACGGTGATTGGAGGCAGCATGCCTGAGCAAAGCGGAGAAAACGCAACCGAGCAGCCGCGGCAAATTGGCTGGGATGTGAAGGAATTGCTGGAGCGGCTCGACGGCGACGAAGGCTTTCTTTGCGAACTGCTGGTGATATTCCGCGAGGACACTCGGCTGAATTTGGAAAAATCGCGGAAAGCAATGGCGGAGCGCGACTTCGATATGCTGGCCCGCGCGGCCCACACGTTGAAGGGGATGCTGCGAAATCTTTCGATGGGTGCGGCTGCGGAAGCAGCTGCGTCGCTCGAAACTGCCTCTCGGGAAAACCGGGGTAGCGATTCGAAGGAATTGCTGGAGAAGCTTGAGAAAGAGCTGGAAGGAATTCTGCCGGAAGTGGAAGCACAACTGGCGGGAGTAAGGTCATGAGAATACTTGTTGCCGAAGACGATACCATCTCGCGAACGCTGCTTGAGAGAACGTTGCAGCGCGCGGGGTACGCGGTGATTGCCGTGGAGAATGGCGCGCAAGCGATCGCGGAGCTCGTAAAACAGGACGCGCCGCGGCTGGCCTTGCTCGACTGGATTATGCCGGAAATGGATGGAGTGGAAGTTTGTCGCGAAATGCGGCAGCGCAAGGAACAGGCCTATACCTACCTCATCTTGTTGTCGTCCCGTGAATCGAAAGAAGACATCGTGGCCGGCCTCGAATCCGGTGCGGACGATTACCTGACAAAACCCTTTAACGTAGACGAACTAAAAGCCCGGCTGCGCACCGGGCATCGTATCCTGGAACTGGAAGATCACCTGGTGGAAGCCCGCGAGAGCATGCGATTTCAGGCGACGCACGATTTGCTGACCTCTCTCTGGAATCGCGGCGTCATGATCGAGTTGATGTCGCACGAAATCATGCGCTCGCGCAGGGAACGAAGCTGCACCGCAGTAATGATGTGCGACATCGATCACTTCAAGAGCGTCAACGACCAGTACGGCCACGCCATCGGAGACGAAGTGCTGCGCGAAGTCGCGCGGCGCCTGCATAATTCGGTCCGGTCTTACGACATGGTGGGGCGCTACGGAGGCGAGGAATTTCTGGTGGCCCTGAACAAGTGCAATCCCGAAAGCGCCGTTGCGCGGGCGGAAAATTTGCGTGTGAAAATTGCGGGGCGCCCCATCCAGACGGTGAACAAGCCCCTGTCCGTAACGATCAGCATCGGACTCGCGCTTTCGACCGAATTCGCCGAATGCACCATCGAGGAAATCATGCACCGCGCCGACATGGCTCTCTACGCTGCGAAAGCGGCGGGGCGCAATTGCGTGCGGGTGGCGCGGCCTTCCGGTATCGGCACGCCGACGGATGAGCAACCCACGGAAACGCAGGTGCTGACACCGTAAAGCGCGGAATCAGCAATGAATTTCGCGTGCTACCGGGATTATTTCATCTTGCCGCGGGAGAGCTCCATCATCTGCCGCATGGCCACGGAAGAGCCGGGAGCGCGGCGCTCGCGCCAGGCCTCCAGCCGCTTGCAGGTCTCTTCAATTCCCGAAAATAAAGTGGGGTTCTTAAACGCGGCGCGCCAGGTGGGAACGATCGTGCGCATTCGATCCCATACCACCCACACTTCTCCATTGCTCTCGAAAAACAGTTCGTCGTTGATCAGGCCGCGGTTCACGATGCCCGCCACCATTTCCCAATAGCTGATCACCATCCGGATGTAGGTGTTTTCCTGGCTGCCCTGCGGATACTTCTGCATCACCTCTTCGGGCGTTCCGGCGTGGAAATGGTCCACGAACCACGCGCGCGCTTCCCGCAACCGGGGTTCCCGCCGCAAATCATAAAGCCGCAGCATGAGGTTCACTTCTTCATAGCTGATCTGAGACATGCCTGACACTCCTTTTCCTATACATGCGGAAATTCACGTCAAAGGGGGCTGTACAGCCTCGCCCTGCAAAACCGGCGCGGAACTGTATTCCACGCGCTGCACGCCGCTGACGGGGAGATCGCGGCGCTGAAATTCCAATTGGATGCGGCGGCGCAACTCGCGCGCCACATCGTCCTGGCGAGCGGGAGCCGTGCGGACCTGCAGACGCACGGTCGAAGAGTTCTGGTCGAAGCTCTGGAGGCCGAGGATTCGCGGGCCGTCCACAATCGCTTGCGACCAGGAAGCATCCCCGCGCAACTCCGCGGCCGCGGCTTCCAGCGCCTGCAGCGCTTTCTCCTGCGAAAGCTGCGGTGAAAGCGCCACGTCCACGAAGGCTTGCGACCAGTCGCGGCTGAGGTTTGCCACGGTGCGGATTTCGCCGTTCGAAAGCGTAACCAGTGCGCCGCGCGCATCGCGAACCACCGTGCGGCGCAGCGTAACGTGTTCGACGCGCCCGATTGTGTCGCCCACCTGAATCGTATCGCCGACGACGAATTGATCTTCCAGGATGATGTAAAAGCCGGTAATGACATCGCGCACCAGATTTTGCGCGCCGAAGCCCAGCGCCAGGGTGCCCAGTCCGGCGATTGTGGCGGCGGGCAATACGTCAATCCTGAATTCCGAGGCGGCGGTCAGCAGCGCCACCCCCCAGACGATCTTGCTTCCCGCGCTATACAGAACCACTGCGACTGTCCGCGTTTGCTGCTCACGGGCCTTGGCCGCGCGCGCTTCGGAAGCGGCCGGCTTGATCAGCAGGTCGGTTACCAGCCGCAGAAGCCGGTTTAACACCAACGCCACGATGAGGATGGCTACCAGACGGAAGAAGATTGCCACGCTGGCATCCGGAAAATAAGAGAGGAGACTGGACATAGATTTGGTTGAAGGGCGAGTATAACATTGCTGGAGGCGCGGTGCAGCGTCCCCGTCCATCGGGCGAGTGGCAAGGGAGGAATAGCCGTGAAAAGCAGGCGAACATTTCTGGGCGGTTTGTTAACGGCCGGTTTGGCCACCGGGCTGGCCGGCGAACTGGCGCCCGGGCAAAATCCCAGCCTTCCCCAGGACAGGAAAACTACGCCGGATGCAACACCCGAGAATCCGTTGGCGCCTCCCGCCGAAAAGCGGATGCTGGAAGAGAACGAAAAGGACATCAAGAAAAAGGTGGAGAAGCTTTATGAGCTTGCGACCGAGTTGAAAGCGGAAGTGGACAAGACGGATTCGAGTAAGGTGCTGAGCCTGAACCTGGTTCGCAAAGCCGAAGAGATCGAAAAGCTGGCCCACGACATCAAGAACCGTTCCAAGGGCTAAGCGTCGTTCCCCGGGGACCTTGTAGGGCCCGCCTTCTGAGGCGGGCCGCCGGCAAACAACGATCCAAGTAGCGGCCCCTTTCAAGCTTGCCCTGACAAAGGGAGGGTGGCCGAGGTCAGGGTTGAACAAGCAGGGCCAATGGGTCTCCCAATCCGAAGCGCCCCAAGAACCGGATGGCGGGGAAGAGAAGGACAGGATAAACTATTCCAGCCACCTGCTCGTCTTTTGTGCGCCCGTAGCTCAGCTGGATAGAGCGCTTGCCTCCGAAGCAAGAGGTCGCGTGTTCGAATCACGCCGGGCGCACCACTTAACTCGTGACACGTCACTGGATTGACTTACTACAGAGGATTTGACGATAAGGTTAAGGTCGGGACTAAGTTCCGAGCTCTTGCGCCGCGCGGACGTAGCGTGTCTGTGCGGGCCTTCGCGTAATCTCTGGCTATATCGCGATTACACAGCGTTTCCGATTTCTTTCTGCAACGAACTCGTCAAGCTCTCGATTCGGCGGTGCAGGGAAAGGAACGCCTGGAATCGATCTGCGATCGCTGCTTGTGGTTCCGATCCTCCGTAGGTAATGACCGCGCGCTCCAGGCGTGCAAGCGACTCTTCGAAGAGTCCCGCCCGCGATGGCCGTCCTTCGATTCGCTCGGCGATGGCTTCAAGGGTTCCCGCCAGTTCGTCATCGAAGGCTCGTTGAGCCGCCCCTATGGTGTCGGGTAACTCGAAGCCTGGAAGCCGGGCGCGGTACTTCCAGAGTGCAATTTCAGATACGAAAAGTAGCCGTAGTTGCGGTTGCCACTGTCTGAACTTGGTGCGCCATGCAAGGTCTTGCTGCCGAGAAGGTCCGAATTCAAATAAGACGCCGTCTGAAGAAGATCGCATGCCGTCGAAACTGTTGTTGATCGCCTCACGGAGGGAGTAACTGCGTTCCGCGGCCACGCTGTAGTCGCTGGAGATCGGCTCTCGTGCAAATTGGGCCAGCAAGCGAACCGCCGAAAGGAAAGCCTTCTTCATGTCTGACGCGGCGGATGCTCCCCATAGTTGATCGAAGACCAGCCACATCATGCTCAATCCGAACAAGATGCCGACGACACGATCTCTGGCGATCGAGAGCGAAGGCTCGATTGCGAATGAATTGAGATGGATGAAGCAAAAAGCAACGGCGACCTGAACGCCAAAGTAGGACAAGCGCGGGCTGGAAGTCATGAACCAGGATGCGAAGGCGGTGACAGCGACAAAAAGAAGGGTGAATCCAGCAATCGAATCCAGGTAAGGCAAGATGAACACTTGTGAGCCCATTCCTATAAGGAACCCACCCACCACGGCCCCAGAGATACGCAGCACCTGCTTTTGTCGAGACGAACCTACGGTAGAAAGCGCGGTGAGGAAACAGGTGGTGACCGCTGTACTGATTCCCGGCCAATCCACCCCATTATAAATGATGTAGCACAAGCTGGCCGTTAAGCACCCTTTCAGGGCAAATTGGATGTGCTTAACGTTGGTAATCGCATCGCGCGCGAAAAAGGACGGCTGTGGATCGCCACTTGCGGGCTGGGGAGCAAAAACACCGAGTGAATGAGGGCCAATAAGAGCTTCGTTTATGAGCTGGACCGTTTTTTCCATCTCGGTCACCAACGGAATGGCGTGTGGAGCATTCCCTTCGGTCACATGGAATTCGTGCAAGAGTGGGGTTCCTTTCGCCAGCAAAGCCGAACGAACGCTGCCAACGTTTTCGGCCAGAAGGCGAATTTGTTCGCGATCATCACCAGACAGTCGGATGGGGCTGCTCAGATTGGCGGCGAGATCGACAAGCCTTCCTGTAAGAGCGATCACTGCTCCCATTTGTTCGGCATAATTCGGTGAATAGGCGGACCGTTGCAAGATGCGCCGAAACATGGATGTTCCGACCATAGCCAGGCGCACCACATTTGCTTGCGTTAGCCGGCCGACAGAGCCGTTGTTCGCAAAACCCACTAACAAGTTTTCTACGGCAGCAAGGCGGTCCGCGACGCCGGCGGCGATGTCTTCGCCGGGCTTGATCCGGGAAAACAGTATTTCTACTCCGACGGTTACCACCACTCCAATCGCGCATGCCAGACAGAGCCACAGCGTATCTTCGACATTCCTTCCGGCGGAGAGATGCCGGTCCCAAAGAGGTACCCCGACGCAAATCATGATCGCGAAAGTGGAACTGGCACCGAAGTTATTGATCGTGCTGATCGCGTAAAATCCCAGAAAAAATGAGGCTATGACCCACAAAAGATGGAGCGCTGGTATGCTGATAACGAACCAGGCCGAGGCCAAAAGATACGCGCCCCCGATTCCCGTTAATGTCAGGATCGACACAGACGATTTGAACGTCGCCTGAGAACTCTCTCGAGAGACTATAAGTGCATAGATTGCCGCTTGGAACGCGTAGGGAATGCGGAATACCATGCACGTTATCATGCCCAGGGTCGAGGCAATCACCATTCGCGCGACCAAAGCTGTTCTGCCCTGGTAAGGTGACAGTTCGTCTCTAAGAAACTCTCCTACCCAAGCCAGGGAAGAGGGCGTTGCGGAGACGCTTTGTGCGGCAGTAGCCATCCTCATTTCGCGCGAATCGTCACAACCGCAGATTCGCCAACCCGAAAGAGTTCTGGTGCAGGATTCTCCACCCGCACGCGAACCGGGTACCTGGCAGCGAGATGCACCCAGTTGAGCGTTCTCTGCACGTCCGGCAGGCCCTTATCCAGTTTTCCGATGACGTCAGGATCGGGAGTGACTCCAAAGCCGACGCTGTCCACGATGCCCGAAAATCGGACATCTGGCTTGGATAGGACGTAAACATCGGCGCGCATCCCTGGTTTGATGTGCGACAGTTGTCCTTCGCGAAAGTTTCCAATTGCCCACCACGTGCGTGCGTCAATCAGTGTGAAGACGTCCTGTCCCACATGGGCGTAAGCGCCTTCTGAAATCGTCAGGTTTGTGACCAGGGCATCAAACGGCGCGTACACTTGGCAGTTATTCAGGTTGTAGCGGGCATCCTTGACGGCTGATTCACGCGCGCCTCGCTGGTTGATCAGAGGCTCGAGTGTAGTGACCGCGTTGTGCGCCTGTTCGTGTTGAGCCTTGCTCTGCTCGAGAGCCGCTTTAGACCGCTCGTATTGAGCCTGCGCGGATTGCAGGCCTGCTTGGGAAAGCCTCAATTGCGAATTCGCCTGCTTCAGTGCTTCGGACTGCGCGATTTCAGAGGTCCTTGCGCGGTCCACTTGATCGACGGTGACGAATTGCTTTACCAGAAGTGGCTCAAGGCGGTGCAGATTGTTGCTCGCGTACGCCCACTCTGCTTTTGTCCGGCTAACCCCTTGCTCCGAATTGGCCACATCCGCTCGCGCCTGTTCGACGGCCGCTGCCCAGCGTGCCACGTCGGCTTCGGAACCGGAAATATTTGCTTTGGCAACGGAGACGCCGCTCACGAGCGCATTAATCTTTCGCTGCTCGTCGACGATCTGCCCTTCCAGGGCGGCCTGCTCCGAGAGGGTCCTTTCGAGCGCGTATTGATAGGGGCGCTCATCAATTTCGTACAGTAGTTCGCCTTTCTTGACGAACTGGTTGTCCCGCACGTTCAGGCGGACAATCGGACCCTCGACTTGCGGAGCGATCCCGATAAAGTTGGCGAAGACTTCGGCATCGTCCGTTCGCGGTGAGTGGTTGGTGTGGAAGAGCACACCAAGGCCCAGGATGATTGCCGCCAGTAGTACGCCGATGCTTATCCAACGGCTAAGTTGCTTCGTGGTTGTCGTGGCCGAATCAAGTTCCATGGTCTTCTTACCTCGCTGCCCAGAATTGCAGTAAGAGAAATCCTTTTACGAGCGCTAATAAAAAAAGATGAGCCACAGCAGGAATGTGAAGAGTGCGGCCAGGCTCGGATAAGTCAGCATCGGTAAAGCTACCTTCACCCGCAAGCGCAACAATGCAAACTGGGCGAGGGCCGTCAGCGCAATCGCAACGGTGAAACACAGCAGCCATGCCGGGAAAAAAGAACCCAGTACATCTACTGACGGCGCCCGCGAGCAACTCGATAGTGACGGCGCCACCAGCAGGAGTCGCAGAAGGCTTGCGAAGCGGGAATTTCGAAGGAGGGTCATGGCCTGGGTCTCATTGCGTTCGATTGAATTGAGTCCCCCGCTCTGAAGGCCAAAGCGGCATAAGTCGTAAGGACCTGCGTGCGGGCGAGGACGTCGGTCGAACGAGCTTGCGCGAGTGTTCGTTGCGCCGCGGTCACGTCCAACAGATTGCGAAGCCCGTAGTTGTAGGATTCAAGGGCGGCATCGTAGGACCGGCCAGCGGCTTCGAGCAGCGCCGTCGCGGCTTCGCGCTGGCGCAAAGCAGTATTCAAATCGGAGTATGCGGCCCAAACTTCGTTCGCGATTTGATCGCGCGAAACGTGGATTTGAGCCTCCGCCTCATGGACGTTGGCTTCCGCTTGCGCGAGCCTGTTTTTTCGTGCCCCACCGTCGAACACGGTCCAGTTCAAGTTAAAAGCCATGCCACCCGCCAGGCCTGCCGTATGTCCCCAGGCAAACTGCTGTTGCAACCCGTAAAGCGACTGCGCGGTTGGAGTAGCTGTGAAATTCAGCGAGGGATAGTAGGCTGCATGCGCTTCTTTCACTCTGGCTTTAGCTGCCTGGGCATCGGCGACCCGCTGAAGGAGGTCAGGGCGCTGCGCCAGTGCTCGATCCATCACGGAGTTGACGGTGTCGTCCATGGTGGCCGGAATTGTCAGCTCCCGCAGGGGCTGGAAGCGTATGGCAGTTTGTGGAATCGTTCCGAGAGCAGTTGCCAGGTTTCCGTGAGCGATCTCCTCGGCTCCAAGCACCGCTTGCAGTTCGTATTCCGCCTGCGCGGTTGCGCTACGTGCTTCGAGCACATCCGGAAGAGTGGCCAGGCCATTGTTCAACCGCTCTTCGGCCGCTTGCTGCACGGCTAGCGCGTTCGAAAGATTCGCCCGTGCGGCATCTTCCTGGCCCGAGGCATTCAAAACTTGGTAGTAGGCCTGCTCAACTCGGTAAATCACTTCGCGGTGTGTGTCATTGAAGGAGAAGTTGGCGGCGAGGGACTCGGCTTTTGCAGCATTGATACGGCCGGCCCGCGCGCCGAAATCAAAGATCGTGTAATTCAGATTCAATGCGACCTGAAAGTCACCGATGGTTTGGCGAAAAAAACGGTCCGTCAGGTAAGCTTGGCCGCGGTCAACCCCAGCGAGTGCGGCAGCGGCTATTGTGGGATAGATCTCGCTGCGCGCGACGCCCCAAGAGGCGGCTTGCGCGCGGGCGCGCTCCCAGGCGACACGCGTCTCTGGATTGTGCGATTCGGCAAGATCGATGAGCTCTGGCAAGGAGTAAGTCTTCTCCGGATCGAAGTTGAGTTTAGCTTCGGTGAGATTTCTCGCGTCCGCCTCGATCGTCGTTTCGCCAACTCCATGCCAAGCATGGTCGGGTGACACGGGTGCGCGCTGCGCGAGAGCGATGCTCGCGCCGTGGGAAAGGACAAGTACGAGTGCAGCACGAACTATAGTTCGCGCAACGCCTGACCGGAGTCTTGACTGACCGAGCATGAATCCTGCGCTCCTAAGAATCAGCGCTACAGCGCAGACCGAACTGAACCGAGCCGGTTCATGCTCGATGAGATGCAAGTCGCACCTGTTTTGGACCAAAAGAGCGTCTGGAAACAGCACTCACCCGCGCATAAGAATAACGTCAGCCCTGTCCGCTGCTGCCAACAATTGCTCTTGTGCTCTTGGCTGAGAGGAGCGGCGTTCGGATTGCGCCTTGGTTCGAAGTCCCGGTCGATGCGCTCTTCAACTTCTTTCCGAAATTGGCTGGCGACAACCTAAATTGGTTTCCTCACAATGGTGTCTCCGATTTCGGAAGCTCGAATTGAATCCGCTGCCAACCCAATGCACGCTGTTCCCCTTGAGAACTCCCTCCGATCTTCGTATCTAGTTAGGGTAGGGCACGCGCAGCAAAGTGCCCGCCGAGGACGGCAAAACGTACCGGAAGCCTGCGTAAACCATGCTGAGGTGCGCGTTTTTGGGGTCACCCGGAGCCACAAACCAGGGAGCGCGCGTCAAATAGGAATACTGAACATAAGTCTGCAGGGCTCCATACCGGCGGTCCTTCCAGATAGTCTGTAACCAATCAAAGGTGACCTGTTGAATGGCGCGGTTGTTGTTGCTGGCAGAGCCGGGTCCAC
>DATHOY010000135.1:0-84300 GCA_035484435.1 Vulcanimicrobiaceae bacterium
GTCTCTACCGCTCACCGCCATCTCCCGACAGCATTGGGAATGACGCAATTCCACATTCGCAGCGCCAACCTCGACGATCTAGACCACCTTGTTCATCACCGCCGAGCCATGTTCGAAGACATGGGACATCGCGACCCCGCCGAGCTTCACCGGGTCGATCAAGCGTCCAGGGAATATTTCGCCGCAGCCTTGCCCCTCGGCACCTACAAAGCCTGGCTCGCCGAAACTCCCGAACCCCGCGTCGTCGCCGGCGGCGGAATCGTCATCGCCAACTGGCCCGGGTACCCCGGCGAATCCCTCGCCAAGCGCGCCTGGATCCTCAATATGTACACCGAACCCGAAGCCCGCCGCCGCAGCCTCGCAAAACAACTTCTGCAAACCATGCTCGATTGGTGCCGCAACGAAGGCTTCCGCTCCGTCTCCCTCCACGCCAGCCCCGCGGGCCTCCCCCTCTACGAATCCCTCGGTTTCCAACCCACCAACGAAATGCGCCTCCCCCTCCGCTAATCCCCAACTCGAATCAGCGCCCACTTGTCCGTGGACCGCTGGCGTTTTGCTGGGATGGAACTCTGAGGAAAGCGCTCTCTGCGCCGGCAATCTGGGTGGACGCAACGCGTCCAGGGCGATCGGTTCACCGTTGCAATTTGACTTCGCAAACGCATTGCATTACATTTCCATTGTTCTGGAAATATGAAGACATCGAATGCTGTCACTTCACTCGCCGCATTGGCCCAAGAGACGCGGCTCGACATCTTTCGGCTGCTGGTTCGACATGCTCCGAACGGGCTTCCGGCTGGAACCATTGCTCGTCAACTCCGGCTGCCGGGTCCAACGCTTTCCTTTCATCTCAATGTCCTGGCCGCAGCGGAGCTAATCAAACCCCACAAAAATGGGCGTTCTATTTCTTACACCGCCATTTTGGAGAATGTAAACCAACTGACGAATTTCCTCATGGAGAATTGCTGCGGTGGGCGAGGCGGTTGCGGCCCGTCGAGGTGATCTATGCAAGGACGTTACAATGTCTTGTTTCTCTGCACTGGCAATTCGGCTCGCTCGATCTTGGCCGAGGCCATAATGAACAAGAAAGGATTTCCCACTTTCACGGCCTACAGCGCCGGAAGTCATCCAAAGGGTGCCGTCCATCCCGCCGCGCTCCGTCAACTTGAGATTGCAAAGCTTCCCCTGGCTGGCCTGCGGAGCAAGGATTGGACTGAATTCGCTTCGCCCGGGGCTCCTCACCTGGATTTTGTTTTCACTGTCTGCGACAACGCTGCAAAAGAAGTCTGTCCCGTCTGGCCTGGCCAACCTATGACTGCCCATTGGGGAATACCTGATCCTGCCGCAGTGGAAGGTACGCCCCAGGAGGTCGAGAAGGCGTTTCGGGATGCATACATGACTCTCAGCAGGAGAATCGATCTCTTCCTTTGCTTGCCGATTTCAAGCATCGACAAGCTCGCCCTCAAGAAAGAAATCGACCGTATTGGACACCAATGAAAACCTCGCTCGCACGCCGCGTTGTTGCTGAATATCTAGGAACCGCGTTGCTCGTTGCGACGGTAATCGGCTCCGGGATAATGGCAGACCGGTTGGCCAACGGTAATGCCGCCTTAGCTCTGCTCGCAAATACCATAGCCACAGGCGCCGCGCTTGTCGCTCTGATTCTTACCTTCGGCCAAATCTCCGGCGCACACTTCAACCCCGTGGTTACTCTCATGGATGCCATGGAAAAGGGTCTTTCGTGGGCAGAGACTCCCTCCTATATGGCGGGGCAGATTCTCGGCGGCATAACTGGCACGCTGGTCGCGCATTTGATGTTCGCACTGCCGGTAATTTCGTTATCCCGGCATGTTCGGAATGGAACTTCCCAGGCGTTCAGTGAGTTTGTAGCAACGTTTGGATTGCTTTCGGTAATTTGGGGATGCTCCCGGCTTCGCTCCAACGCTGTTGCGTTTGCCGTTGGTGCATACATCACGGCAGCCTACTGGTTCACCGCTTCAACCTCGTTTGCCAACCCGGCCGTCACCATTGCCAGATGCCTCAGTGATACGTTTGCGGGAATCCGGCCCGTCGATGTTCCGTCGTTTGTGGTCGCACAATTCCTGGGCGGCTTTGCGGCGACGGCGCTCTTTCGCTGGCTTGTCCCTAATTTGCAGGTTCGAGCGAAGGAAGTTCTGCTGGCGCACGACACGGAACAGAATCGCTAAACTTCATAGCTTCCTATCAATGCGGCTTGAAAGTCTTCCCCGTCTCCAGCAGCGTCTTCAGCCGCGAAAGAATCCGCGGCCACCCATCGGCGCACGCGGCGTAAGTCGTATCATCCTCGGCCCACTCGTCATGCGTAACCGTTACTTTCGTCGCCTCGGTCTCAGGCACCAGTTCGATGGTCGCCCGCGATGCCTTATCGTTTTGTCCCATCGCAAACGTGTACTGAAAAATCTTGGGCGGCTCATACCGCAACACTTTTCCTCGAACGTAGCTCATCGGCTTCCCGTCCGGCCCCGGGCCCACCCACGCCAGCGATCCGCCAGACTTAAAATCCGCTTCAAACTCCGCCCTTGAAAAAATAACCCGGCTCGCCTCCCGCGACACAAATCCCTCCCACACCTTCTCCGGGCTAGCCGCAATGTAAAACACATATTTCAAAGCTGTTTGCTGCGCCATGTTTGTTCCGCCTCTCCCGCGTCATCTTATATCCACCGCCGGCCACCCGCGCAACCGGGGACCGTGTACTGATTCGGCAGCCCCACGGAGTCGGCTCTTCTCCCTTATTGTAAAATTTAAATCAGGCCATCTATGCCCAGCAAAACTACCGATCCAGCCGGCACTCGTTCCGAAACGGCCGAAAAGCACTCAACCGGCGAACGCCGCTATCAGCGCATCGCTTTGCCCAAGGGAATGTGGGCTGCCTGGTATGGCGCCGCCCAGCACCAGATTTCTCGCGTCGGAACCCTTAGCATGGGAGGCATTTTCATTTGTGTGCCCAGTCCCCCGCCCGTCGATACAAAACTGAAACTAGCCTTCGAAGTTCCCGGCGGCGAAGTTCAAACCGAAGGAATCGTTCGCAACATTGAGCCCGGCAAGGGCATGGGCATCGAGTTCACTCGCCTAAACGCCAAAGATCGCGTCCTTCTCCAACGCCTGATGACCCGTCTCCTGCGTTAAATCCTTTTTCCAAATCTCACGGTTCAGCACCCTCCGGCATGTGGCCAATCCTCGCCACTTCCGTCCTCTTCTCTCCCTGCCATCGTTCCCGTATCGCTCGGTTCAGCGGCTCCGAATAAAATTTCGCCACCACCTCTCCCAACAAACCTGCCGCCACAATCACTCCCATAAACAATAGCGGCACACCCCACATCGGTTTTCCCGCTCGCACAAAAAGCCCAAACGCCACAAACACCACGAACATGTGCGTCAGGTACACCTCATAACTCCGCTCCCCAAGTCTCAGCAGCGGACCCAGAATCCGCGGAGCCTTCCATTCAGACTGCGCCACCGCCGCGATCACCAGGCACGTCCCCACCGCCACCACCGTCATGTCCAGCCCGGTCCGCTCCAATCCCCACGCGTCGCCGGTCAGCGAAAAGCACAAACTGAAAACCAGCAGCGCAACGCCACTCACCCACAGAGCCCGCAACGCATTTCGCGAAAATCGAATCCGCGTCACCACCAGCGCCGTCAAACACCCCAGCGCAATCGCGTCCATTCCTCCCAGATACGAATACTCCTTCCAAACTTCATTCCCATGCGTGAACACCGTCCGCGCAAACGGCCCCACCGCCACGAACCCCAGCAGCACCACCACAAACAATTTTCCCCGGCCAAATAATTTCGCCACCACCGGGAAGAACAAATAAAACACCTCTTCCACGGAGAGCGACCACAAAATATCCCAGTTCCCCGGCAAATATCCTCGTCGCGCCTCCAGAACATTTACATGGAACGTCAGCGACGCCAGCAACGCTCGAGGCAGTCCCCCCGTCTTCGCCGAAACTACAAAATGCTCCACCTGCGCAATATGCAGCCCGCTAAGCACCCCCAACAGCAACACCAGCAGCGGCACGATCCGCGCGAAACGCATCAGGTAAAATCCCCGCACGCTCACTCGCGATAGCGATCCCCACCGCCGCAAAGACATCGCCGTAATCAGAAACCCAGACACCGCAAAAAATATCTGCACTCCTCGCTGCCCGTTCCACACCAGCGAAGTCACCAACTGCTCCGAAAGTCCCTCTGTATACGGAATCCTCGCCAACCGCAGCCGCATGTTCACGTGGTTCATCAACACAAATAAAATCGCCAGCGCACGCAACACATCCACGCCCTGCAGCCGTTGCCCGACGGAACCATTCGCCCCTGAACCCATGCCCCATTATGCCGGACATGCTCCGCCAAACGGTTCGCGATTCCCTTCCGCCTACTGCGAAAGCTCCCGGAAGCTCAGCACCTTATACGTCACACCTGACGTCGCATTGTTAATCCAGCAACTGTCATAGTAAACGCCGTTTCCGCCGCCGCCGGTCCAATTCACGGTCGGAACTCCGAGCGTCGCCAGCGGATTCCCCGCTCCGTCCAGCGTCTTCGCCACCAGCACTGCGCCGTCGAACTCGTTGTTGCCTCCGCCGTTCTCCTGCATATTTCCCTGCCCGATCACCAGCACCACTCCGCGCCATCCCCAGTCGCCGGAAAACGTAAAGTTCCCCGTCACCACCAGGATTCCATATCCCGTGCCGGCACCTGCAACGTTCAGGTCGCCATTCACCACCGTAATCTGCGGGTTCGACGCGCTGCCCAATTGCGCCGCGGATAGCCCGTTCACCGGCCCCGTCAGAACATTGTTGGCAACGTTGCTGATGACCTGTACAAGATTCTGCAGATTCGTCACCGTCTGCTCGTTTGCGGGCACCGACCCGGAAACGTTTCCAATGCTCGGTGTTCCGCCCGCTCCCAGATAATGATTCAGCCGGTTATTCGGAATTCCCGAAGATGCCGCCGCAATGTCGCCGGGGTTCACCACTCCCATCGCCGATTTCGCCGGTTGCACCGGCACCGTGCACCCGGGCAGGGGATTCGAGCCCGACCGGTCGTTTCCGTTCACATCGAAAGGATTCGAACTCGGCGCGTTGTAAACAGGCCCCGGCCCGTCAAACGTCAACGCCGACGGAAAATTCAGATTCATCACGTTGGGCGAAACCGTGTACTGCACCAGCCGCCTGCTCCCGTCTGGCGTCACCGCCAGTGCCGTAACTTCAAACACCTGGTACGCCGTATCGTTCACCGGTATCTGGCTCGACAGCATCTGCTGCGTCCCGTCGTAATACAGCGGGTTCGCATTATCCAGCACTCCATCGCCGTTCACGTCGATCCCCGCGGAAGCCTCCGTCCGGGGCGTAATCCGCACCCACTTGTACAGCGGCCCCGGCACTCCAGCCTGAGTAGAGATCGACCCAATCGTCGGCGCGCCCGCGGGCGGATTCACTCCCCACTCCGCGGAGTATTGCCGGTCCGCGTAGATATTTCCCGCCGACATGTCTGTCGGATTCACCGTCTCGCCGCCCGCCGGATTCAAAATGTATCGCACCTGGCCCACACCCATGGTGGTTCCCGGCGCCGTCATAAATCCGGCCAGCGCGTTTGGATTCCCCGTCCACAATCTCCCGCGCCCCTCTTCCACTCCTGCCTTCGCGTCATAAAACGCTTGCACCGACGATTTGTAATTCGAGTTCAGCGCCGTTTCCGTCCCGGCCATGGCCATCATCCCCATCGCTACCACGCTAACCAACAGCAACGCAAATATCGCGATGAAGATTGCCACGCCTTGTTCGCCTTTTCGTGCCTTCTGAGTGTAGGGTCGCATCGGTTTCTCCCTGCTCTCGGTTCGAATTATCTTCCGCCCCGATTTGAAACTCTCTCGCTGACCTGTCCATTAGGCCACCTGCCCCTGCACCCCCCTATAGCTATCCGGTCCCGTTTTCAGGCACCCCCCTTACTACTCCCCATTCACCCCCAAGTACTAGTATCTTAAAGGCTTACTTAGCTCTATCCCCAATCTTTCCTTGTACTTGCCAGTCCCTGAACCCTGCCCATTCGGCCACCCCTCTAGCCATGGTCCCCTCTAAAGTCAGCCTTCGAAGGACAGGTCCCTAACTCTCCATCCCCGGCAAATAGTCTGCCATCGTCCCCCCTCCGCCCCAGTTTCCGGGCTACAATGGCACCACTTTTTACACACGGAGGTTGTCCATGAGGCTGCTGAAAGTAATGTTGATAATGTTGTTGATGCTGGTTGCAGGCCGCTCTGGCGTAGCCCAGACCGCAAAGCCCGCCGAGTCCGCCACTGTCGCGCAAGTCCTCGACCAAAGCGTCACCGGCGTCGAAGGTGAATTTGTTCCCGCTGCCGAAGCCATGCCGGAGGACAAGTACTCCTTCGCGCCCACCGCAGGCGAATTCAAAGGCGTCCGCACCTTCGCCCAGCAGGTCAAGCACGTCGCCGCGGTCAACTACATTCTCGGCGCATCCATCCTCGGCGAAAAACCCCCGGTCGAACTCGGCGGCGAAAACGGTCCCGATAGCATCAAAACCAAAGCCGACGCCGTGAAATTCCTTAAAGACTCCTTCGCCTACTTCCACAAAGCAGTCGCCAGCATCAACGCGGGCAATCTAACCGCTCCCATCAGAAATCCCTTCGGCGAAAACATGGTCTCGCGCCTCTGGATTGCCACCCTCAACATCGGCCACTGCTTCGATCACTACGGCCAGATGGCGGAATACCTCCGCATGAACAGCATCATCCCTCCCGCCAGCCGCCAATAACCGAAGACTCATGAATCGAAAGCTCGATGCCTGCGATACGCTGCTGTCAGGCGTGGGCGTCGTTGCGCAATTTCGCAATGTCCTTGGTCGGCGCGCTCCCGAACAACCGGCTGTATTCCCTGCTGAACTGCGAAGCGCTCAAATAGCCAACGCGCTGGCCTGCGTCCCCCGCGTCCATCATCGTGGCCAGCATTAGCCGCCGCGCCTCCTGCAACCGCAGCACCTTCTGATAGTGCAACGGGCTCATCGAAGTCACCGACTTAAAATGTTCGTGAAACGACGAAACGCTCATGTGCACCATTTTCGCCAGCTCCTCCACCTGCATCGGCTGGTCAAAATTGGCACGCAGCCACGAAATCGCGTTCGCAAGCCGCTGTACGCTTGATTCGGCAAACCCCATCTGCGCCACGCGCACGCCAATAGCACTCCGCAGCAATCGGATCAAAATCTCCTCCACAGCCAGCGGCGCAAGAAGTTCCACGTCCCGTGGCTGCGAGAGACACTCCATCAGCCGGTTCATAGCATCAATGATGCTTGCATCGGCCGGACTAACATATACTGCGCTTCTCTCCTGCACCGGCGGCAACCCATTCGGAAAAACTTTCAGCACCAGCTCGCTGATCTTCAGCGGATCCAGGTCCAGCCGCAATGCGAGATAAGGTTCGGCATGGTTCGCCTGCGTGACTCGGGAGGCAACCGGGACAGCCACGGAAAACACCATCATCCGTGACGGATCGTATTCATGCACATCTTCCCCGACAATGACGCTCTTGGCTCCATGCGCAATGAAACACAAGCACGGCAATCGCAGGGCATGCGCGCATTCGGTATTGGTTCGTGAAGTTCGGCTGACGTGCAAACCGGGGATGCGTAGTTCAAACGTCCCATCATGCGGCGCATAGGCCCGAATCAATCTGGCCAGCTTCGCCACGTCCGGTTGCGTAATCCCCGTAACCTTTTCCGCCATTCGCGGAGCCACGTTTTTGCCACTCATGTTCATGGCTTCGAGAATACCTCTTTTGCCACCACGATGGCCCTCATCGCATTTGCCAATCCAGTTTTCCGCGCTTTAACTCCGAGTAGCAATCTTCAACCCGTCACTCTCAGCGGCCCACCATTTTTTGCAGCTCTTCCGGATACCGGGCGCCTTGCGGCGTGATCTTCGATGTCGCCTCGGTGATCTCCCGCAGATCCTCCGCCGAGAGCTCAATCCCCGCGGCGGCATTGTTTTCTTCTAACCGGTGCATCTTGGTCGTCCCCGGGATCGGCACGATCCACGGTTTCTGCGCCAGCAGCCAGGCCAGCGCGATCTGTGCAGGCGTCGCTTTCCTTGGTTGCGCAAACCTGCCCAGCAGGTCCACCACCTCCTGATTTGCCTTCCGATTCTCCGCCGAAAAGCGCGGAACGATGTTCCGGAAATCACTTTTGTCGAACTGGGTATCTTCCGTGATCTGTCCCGTAAGAAATCCTTTGCCCAGCGGGCTAAAAGGAACAAACCCGATACCAAGTTCCTCCAGCGTCGGGATCACCTCAGCCTCCGGCTCCCTCCACCACAGCGAATACTCGCTCTGCAGCGCCGTCACCGGCTGCACCGCATGCGCCCGCCGGATCGTCTTCACGCCCGCCTCCGACATCCCAAAGTGTTTTACCTTCCCTTCCTGAATCAAGTCCTTCACCGCGCCTGCAACCTCTTCAATAGGGACCTCCGGGTCAACGCGGTGTTGATAGAACAGGTCAATCACATCCGTCCTTAACCGCTTCAGCGAAGCCTCCGCAACCTCCTTGATGTGCGCCGGACGGCTATCCAGCCCCGCCTGTTTGTGCGTCACGGGATCGATCTTGAAACCGAACTTCGTCGCAATCGCCACTTTCCCCCGAACCGGCGCCAGCGCTTCCCCTACCAGTTCCTCGTTCGTGTACGCCCCATACACTTCGGCGGTATCAAAGAAAGTGACGCCGCGTTCAACCGCCGTGCGAATCAGCCCGATCATCTCCTTCTTATCCCCCGGCGGCCCGTAGCCAGAGCTCATTCCCATGCACCCAAGCCCTATCGCCGATACTTCCAAACCGCTTTTCCCAAGTTTTCGTTTTTGCATTATTTCTCCTCGTGAGGCTTTCCGCGCTGAAGCTCAAATCTCTTCACGCCAGCTCTCACCGACATTTTAGAAATCCCACTCGTAACGATTAAAAGTGTAGCCCGCCAGCCCCCCGACGGCTTGCCTATTCCCCCATACTATTTGCCCAATCCTCCGGCCTACCCTCGCGATTGAACACATACCAAGCTCCGAGCTCGCAAATCTTTAATCTATCGACAGCCACCCGGTCGATCGCCTACCTTCCTATAAAAAAATAACCTTGCCTTTGTCCCACTACAGTTATAGCTTCACCGTATTCGCCCACAACCTCAATCCATAACCTTTACCGGGAGGACTTATGACCGACCACAAGCGCGATAACGGAATCAAGCGACGCGACTTCATTAATGGAATGTTGATTGCCGCCGGCACAGCTAGCGTTGGCGGCTCCGTGCCCATGCGGGCTTTTGCGCAACTCGGATCATCTCCCACCTTCCCCTGCGACGGCCCAATCGGAACCGATCCCAACGTGATGCGCGGCGGCAACCAGCGCTCTGTTTTCAATATCGCCCACTGGCTCCGCGATGGCCGCCTCACTTTCAAAACCAACTCAGTCGTCATCTCTCCCTCGCCGTGCGACTCCTTTACCGGCAGCCAGCCGATCCTCGCCGACAATGGCAACTACGAAGTCATCATCGTCGGCTCCGGAATGTCCGGATGCTCCGCGGCCTTCTACATCACGCAACAACGCCCCGGCACCAAGATTCTCATCCTCGACGGCCAACGCACCCCCGGCGGCAACGCCAATCGTGACGACGCCCCGCCGATTCCCGACATCGCTTCCACCGCCACCGCCTACGCCGTCCAGCCCTACGCCGACTTCCTCAATAATATTTACAACACCACCGGAATCCTCTGGCAGAACTACGTCGTGGCCTCTCCTTTTTACAGCTACTTCTTTGACAGCATGACCCCCTACGTTAATCCCGGCACCGCCAGTTGGAATATCGACACCTACGGCGCGGGACTCAACAGCGTTCCGTATCCCAACAACATCGTCAACGACCTGAAAGCCGCTCGCGCCGATCTGATGAACTGGTATCACAAGCCCGGTTCACCCACCGACCCCGCCGACAATAGCGATCCCAAATACGATTACCTTTCCCCCATGACCTGGGACCACTACCTCACCCAGGTCCAGGGATACCATCCAGCCGTCTCCGATTTCTACACGCGTTACGCCGTCGACGCTCTCGACGGCACCACCAGCCAGGTCAGCGCCTACACCTCCATCAGTTTCACCGCCGCCGAATATTTTCCAGAGTTCGCTTATCCCGGCGGCAACTCCGGCATGCTGCGTCACGTCGTGAAGTGGCTGATTCCTTCCGCGATCGCCGGCACCTCCGATGCGGATTTGCTCGCCAATCCTTTCAATCTCACCGCCATGGACAGCGTCAACAACAACGTCCGCATTCGTCAGGGCGCCCTGGTCCTCCGCGGCGACACCTCCAGCAACAGCGCCTCCGTCGTCTATTTCCTCAACGGCCAGTTCTATCGCGCCACAGCCAAAGCGGTCATTTTTGCGGGACAGTCTCACACGGCGCGCACTGCTTGCGCTCAATTACTCAGTTCCTCGCAAGCCGCAGCCTTCGACCAGGTAACCCTCAGCCCGGTCGTCACCGCAAACGTAACCATTCGCAGCGCCGCACCAGTCGTCGATCTCGGCTACGACGCTTACTATTGGGGCAGCCAATACTGGGCTGATTTCGTGGTCGCAGATTGGGTCGGCACCAATCGCAACAACCCCAATCGCCAGACCGTCCTCACCTTCTACGGCGGAAACACCGCCTCCGTCGAAGACCAGCCGAACGAGCGCATCAAGCTCCTCACCACGCCCTTTTCCAGCTACGAAGATTCTCTCCGCGCCGACATGAGCCGCGTCCTCGCCGGCCGCAATTTCGATTTCGATCGCGATGTCGTCGCCGTCTACCTCAATCGTTGGGGCCACAGCATGGCCTATCCGAAGCCCGGATGGCCCTTCTCCGCTCCCATCATCGGCAACGGTGGCCAGGTCACCCGCGTGCCCTCCGCGCGCTTTTATGCGCGCCAGCAGATCGGCCGCATCTCCTTCGGCGCACAAGACGTCGAATCCAGTCCCGCAAACGAAAGCGCCATCGGTGCCGGCGTGCGCACCAGTGGCGAGGTCTTGCCTCTTCTTAAATTTCTCTCGACCCGCTTACAAGCCAACCGGGCTTCGGATTATTTCGCCTCGGATGCAATCGGCTTACCTACTCCGCCTTCATCTTTGCTCCAGGAAGCCGGTTCTTCAGGAATTTTATCTGCCCATCGTGGTTCGATTCGTGTTCCGCCACGTGGAACCATTTCGCGTAGTTGTTCGCGCTAAAGTCTCCTTCTTTCACCACCGTCAACAGCCATTTGTCGTCCCGCTTCTTAAACTCCGCCAGGCTTTTCTCCCTGGCCTCGTGCAACGCGTTCAGGTAGTAATCGAGGCTGTTTCCCTTGATGGCCTTCCGCGCTGGCTCTCCCAGATTCATGGGAATGTCCCATTTTTTCTTCACTTCCTCGGACCACGAATCCCACTTCATTCCTCCGAACGTACTCATCTGATAGTAGGTTTCCGTCGCCGCCAGGTGCAGCAGCAGCGCCCCGATCGTATTTGCTTTCTCATCCAGCAGAAAATCCAGATCCGCCTGCGACATCCCCTTCACGTTTCCCACCACCTGCTCCCGCGTGAACGCCATCATCGACGTCAGCGTTCCAATCTCCGGTGTAAACCCCGGCTGCGGCCCCACAATCCACTCGTTTTCCGACGCCGCGGCTGTCACGGGAAACCCCGCAGCCGCGCCAAGCGCGGATATCCCGAACGCCACGCCCATTCCACCCTTCAGAAAACTCCTCCGATTGCGCACGCATTCCAGTGAAATCATGAAATCTCCTCCGTCTGAGCTTCCATCAGCCCGTCGAATCATACGTCCGCCGTCACAATCTAGCCAACACATCCGTAGGCGACCGTTTCTTACGCCGCCTTTACCCCCGCCACTTTCTTCCCCTTCGTCGTCGTAATCACCACCACGCTGACCAACACAAACACCGTCCCCAGTACTGCCCGCAACCCCAACTCTTCCCCGCCTAGAAAATATCCCAGCACCACCGCCACCACCGGATTCACATATGCGTACGTCCCCACCTTCGTCGGCGATTCGCGATGCAGCAGCCAAACATACGCAGTGAACGCGATGATCGACCCCGCCACAATCAAATACGCCAGCGCAATCCACGCCCCGAGCGAAACATTTTCCACCCGAAAATTCCGGTACTCCCCCAGCGCGCACGAAATCACCGTCAGGAAAACTCCCCCCGCCAGCATTTGCACTCCCGAACTCACCACCTTTGACTCCGGCAGCGGCAGCATCCGCGCCAGCGCAGACGCAACCGACCAGCTCATCGCCCCAACAATCAGCACCATCGCCCCCATCCGGTCAATCGGCGCACCGCCCAAATCCAGCGACCGGCTCACCAGCACCCCCACTCCTCCCAATCCAATCAAAAGCGCCGCCACCAGCCGCACCGTCAGCCGCTGCGTCCCCAAAATAAAAATCTCCGCCAACGCCATGAACGCGGGTATCGTCGCCATCATCACCGCCGTCAACCCCGACGCCACCCGCTGCTCCGCCCAGAACACCGCCCCGTAATCGCCCACAAAAATCAAAACCGCCAGCACCGCCACCGAGCCCCATTCCCTCCCGCTCGGCCCCTGCTCCCCGCGCATCTTCGTCCATCCATAAAGCGCTGCTCCCGAAATCAAAAACCGGATCCCCGCCAACAGAAACGGCGGCACCTCCCGCACTCCCACCCGGATCGCATAAAACGTCGATCCCCAAACAAAATAAATAATCCCAAACGCCAGCAGCGTCTTCCATCGCAGCCCATGTCTCGGTTCATCCATAGCAGCTCTGCCGACAACAACTACCATGCCCCTCGTCACCCGGCAAGCCGCCGTTCTATTGCTTCCGCAACCTCCTCCTTCTCAGATGAAACTCTTCACCTCCAAATCCTCACGGCCGCGCCTCGTACACCACGTTAAATGGCGTCTCCGCCGCCCTCCGGAATCGCCGGAATCCCGCCGCCTCCACCACCTCGCGAATCCGCTTCTCCCCCGACTGCGCCCCCAGGCACATCGCCACCTCCTGCGATCGCGAACAAGGCGTGCACAACAAAGTGGAAAAGGAGTAGTACACCCGCCCCACAGGGTTCAAATTGTCCTTCAGTTCATCGTGCGCGAACGGCTCGACGATCATCCACGTGCCATCTTCTCTCAGCGCCGCTCGCACGTGCTTTGCCGCTCCCACTGGATCCCCCATGTCGTGCAGACAATCGAACACCGTAACCAGGTCGTAGTCCCTCCCCGGAAATTCTTTCGCCTTCGCCACACCAAAGTTCGCTCGAACCTCCAGCCCTTCCCTCGCCGCCGTCGCCCGTGCTCCCTCGATCGATTTATCGTGATAATCAAATCCGAAGAATTCCGATTTCGGAAACGCCTTCGCCATCAGCAAAGTCGACGCTCCCTTGCCGCAACCCACATCGGCCACCCGCGCGCCGCTCTCGAGCTTAGCCTTCACTTCGTCCAGCGCAGGAATCCACGAACTCACCAGATTCGCCGCATAACTCGGTCGGAAAAACTTTTCGCATCCGTGAAACACCGCCTCATCGTGCTCATGCCAGCCCATGCCGGCGCCAGACCGAAAAGACTCCACCAACCTCGGCACAGCCGCAAGCGAGCCGAGCGCCAGTTCAAAAGCGCCGGGAAGGTATGCGGGACTCTCTTCGTTCGCCAGCGTAAGCGCCTGCTCCTCGCTCAAGCTGAACTTGCGCGTCTTAGCTTCGTACATCACGTATCCGCCAGCGGCCTGCGAACTAAGCCATTCGCGAACATACCTCTCATCCGTCCCGGTCTTTGCCGCCAGTTCGGCGGAGTTCACCGGCCCCTCGGCCAAGGCCTTGTATAACCCGAGCCTCTCCCCAATCACCACCATCCCAGAGTGAACCGAAGCTCCCAAATCCCCAACGAATCTCCCCAGGAACGAATTCAACTTCTCCGTATCAATCGCCATTCTTCTTCTCCTTTGCGAATATGCCTTTCTGAATTCAACTGCAGTTACGGCTTGGCCTGTGCCCCATGTGACGCCGTTCCGCGAACGAGCCCGGGAAGCGAGTGTCATCGCTTCCCGAGCCGTTGCGCGAGGGGCGCCCTACTTCCTGCTTGGGTCATCCTCAGGGTTGACGTAGTTGAATTGCAGCGGCGATTGCCCGTGAACCTGCACAATCGTTTCTCCGCAAGCCATCGCGAAGTGATGCATGTCGGGATCCAAAAACGCAAAGCTCCCGGCGGGGAACGCTTTCATCTTGTTCGTTTCAAACTCGTCTCCCATCCCGAGCTTGAACGTCCCGGAAATCACCGTCACGTTTTCCCGGTTCGGGTGCCAGTGCGGCGAGATTCGGAAACCATCCGGCATCTTCAACCGAACCGTGAAGTCGCCGGTCGTCGCCGTCGGGTCGCCTTCCAGCACCGCGAATTGTGCGCCCGGTCGCACCACGGGAGGTGCCGGCCCCCAGGGAATCGTATCCGGCGTGAATGCATTAATTTGGTGAGGGTGCTCGCTCGCTGCGCGTGTGAACAGCACTCCTCCTCCCGCCAACAATCCTGCTGCTGCCACTGCAAGGGACAAATAACGTTTCATGTGTGAGCCTCCGTTGCTCAAAGTCGAACGCGCGAATAATGCCGCCAACGGAGCCTCGCCACAATGAAGACCAAATACCGTTTGCCTATCTTTTATCTATCGGCTTAAACTGCTGAATCCGCGTAAATAATCTCCTCCTTGAAGAATCGAATGCCACGCAAGCCAACGCCGGACTCCGGCATCGAACTCGACCTCGGCCGCTATGAACTCCGCCGCAACGGCCGCCGCCTTAAACTCGAAAAAAAGCCCATGGAACTGCTGATCTTTCTTGTCAGCCATCGCGACCAGCTTGTCTCACGCAAGGAAATCATCGCGAAATTATGGCGCTCGAATCTCTTCATCGATACCGAACCCAACATCAACAACATCATCCGAAAAATCCGCGCCGCTTTGGGTGACGACTCCGGCAAACCTCGCTTCCTCGAAACTGTCGTAGGCAAAGGCTACCGCTTCGTCGGCCCAATCCGAGTCATCGATGCACGCTTTCCGGCGTCTGGCTCGGACTGGCGTGCCACAAGCCCCGTCCCTCCGGAAGGGACCGGCCACGCAAACGAGCGCGCTTCACTGGCCGTCTTGCCCCTGCTACTTCTCGGCAAGTCCGCCGACGACCACGGTATTTGCCTCGGCTTTGCGGATGCGCTCATCACCCGTCTCGGCAATCTTCCCGGTCTCGACGTCCTGCCAATCTCCGCGGTCATGAATCTTCCCGCCGTTGCCAACGCTTCAGAAACTGCTTCCCGTCTCGGCGTCCGATTTGTCCTTCATGGCGCCATTCAAATGTCCAAAAGCCGGTGGCAACTCTCTCTGGAAATGTGGGACACTCACACGCAAAACCCCTGCTTTGCCCGAAAGCGCGACCTCGACCTCAACCGCCTCCCCGAATTCGAAGACGAAATTTCCAGGCAGATCGCCTTGTCATTGAATCGCCCAGTGGCCCCCGTTGCACTCCAACGCCGCCCGCGTCACAGCAAGGACCCCATGGCTTACGCCGAATTCATGCGCGGGTATCGCCTAAGCTCCTCCGGCGATCCAGCCTCGCTCGAAGAAGCCGCGCTGCGCCTGAGCAACGCGGTGACCCGCGATCCCGCTTTTTCCCTGGCACATGCCACTCTTTCTCTCGTCTGCGCCACTCGCCATTACGAACTCGACCCCACCAGCGAGTCGTTGGAAAAGGCCGAATTTCATTGCCGCCGCGCTCTCGAACTCGATCCCGATCTGCCCGAGGGCCACGTCGCCAACGCCTTTCTTCTTTGGGGCCCGTCAAAAAACTTCCAGCATGTCGAGGCCATTGCCGAACTGAAGCGTGCCCTCGCCCTCCAGAACAATCAGCCGCAAGCCTACAATCGTCTTGGCACCATCCTCGCCCACATCGGCTTGCTCGATCACGCCCGCGCAATGTACGAGAGAGGGCGCCACTTTCATCCCCGAAAAACACTCAGTCACAGCATCGTGCAAGTCTATCTTTGGAATGGAGAACTTGACCTGGCGCGGGAAGAACTTTCTTCATGGCGAGCGGAGAATCCCGGCAACAAATATCCCCTGTTCTTCGCGCCGCAGTTGGCAATGATGACAGGCGAATGGAAGGAAGCCAAAACTCTCCTCGACGAAGGCGTCGCGCTCTTGCCCGAAGAACCTCTGATTGGCAGCCTACTTGGCCTTTTTTTCGCCATGACCGGCAAAGCAGGAAAAGCGCTCGACTGCCTCACCCGGGCCTGTGCCATCCCAAAATCCTTCGGCCACGCCCACCACAGTTATTATCAGTTCGCCTGCATCCTCGCCGTCCTCGAACGCCGCGAAGCCGCCTTCGAATGGCTGCAGCGCAGCGTCAGCAATGGTTTCGCCTGCTGGCCTTTTTTTCTTTCCGACCCTTGCCTCAAGAATCTGCGCGAACTGCCCGCCTTCGACGTCCTCGTAAGCTCCCTCCAGGCAAGGTATCCGGATCACCTCGGCTTGCTCTAGCTAGGGTGAGGTTGATTATTCGACCCCGCGATTTCCGTAGTTTCCGTCGCACTGTACCCTTACCAGATTTCTCCCCTCTCCCTGCACCCCGCACCCTTGACACGCCTTCCCGCTTCCTTAATCATTTCCCCATGTCAGAATCCCTCAGCCAGCGACTCGCCGACATCTTTCTCCCCGACGCCTTCGGCAACCAAATCCGCCTCGGCTCGCTCTGGGAATCCCACCCCGTTGTCCTCGTCTTCCTCCGCCATTACGGCTGAATCTTCTGCCGCGAACACGTCGCGCAGTTGCGCGAACACCAGCAATCCTTCCGCGAAAAAGGCGCGACCCTCGCCGCCATCAGCCTCGGCGACGCCCGCTACGCCCGCCTCTTCCAGGAGGAAACCGGCATCGACTTCCCCCTCCTGATCGACACCGACAGCCAGACCTACAAACTAGCCAACCTCGGCAAAGCCAACCTTCTCCACCTACTCCGCGGCGACAATCTCCGAAGCCGCAAGCGCGCCAAAGCCGCCGGCCACCACCAGCACAAACTAGGCCGCGATCCCTTCCAACTAGGCGGCACCTTTATCTTCGGCCCCGGCAACATCGACCGCTTCGCCCACCTAAGCCAAACCTTCGGCGACAACGCCTCCCCACAAATCCTCCTAGCCGCCCTATAGCTCACCCCGTCAGGGGTGAGGCCTTCCCCAACCCCGCCACAACCCCCTCCAAATCAATACCCTACCCCACCCCTCTCACCCCCTCTCGCAACTCTTCCTCCTCACCCGGGTTTAACGAACTGTAAGGCGTTTCCCCAGGGCAATTTCCGGGAGGCGCCCCGGCCACCTCGTTCAACTCCACGAGTTCATGGCCGGGATCGAGGAGACAATATGCGTTACCTTAAATATGCAGTTTTAATGGGAGTTTTGCTTTTGGCCGCTGGTGCCGCCCAAGCGCAATTCCGCGTGGGCGTCGGGGTAGGCCCCGTGTACGGCTCCATCGGCCCCGCCCCAGTCTGCACCTACGGTTACTACGGTTACTATCCTTACGCTTGCGCGCCCTATGGCTACTACGGCCCTGACTACTTCGCCGGCGGTGTCTTCATCGGCGCTGGCCCTTGGTTTCACGGCGGCTACTACGGCCGCGGATTCTACGGTCGTGGCGGCTATTATGGTCGCGGTTATTATGGACGTGGCGGGTTCAACGGCCATGAAGGTTTCCGAGGTGGCGACCGCGGCTTCCATGGTGGTGAAGGCTTCCGCGGTGGCAATAGTTTCCATGGCGGCGGTGGTGGCGGAAACCACGGTGGCGGAGGCCATGGCGGCGGACATCGCTAACTAAATTCCAAACAAAACAAAAGGGCGGCTCCGTTCGAGCCGCCCTTTTCATTACCCCACTATTTCCAAACGCTTGTCATTCTGAGGACATCCGACGAGGATGTCCGAAGAACCTCAACTTCAACCCTACCTCCCAAACTAAAATCGAAAGCCCCCTTCTGCTCCCAATCTCTACTTCCCCGCCATCCACCCTCGCACTCCCACCAAAACCAAAAACAACCCCATTCCCATCGTAGGCGCCCACGGAATCCAATTCCACACCGGCCGATCAATTATCGCCAGGTTCGGTCTCTCCCCATCGTAAAGTACCGTCACCCGCACATTCAGCACTTCCGCGTTCGTCCCCATCCAATCTTTAAACTCCACATCCTGCCCGCCCGCGTGAAATCTCACAATAGGCATGGACGCCTCCGTGCCGCTGCTCACTCGCCCGTCGCTCCCGCGAAAATACTGCTTCTTGTACCCCACAATCGTTCCCGTCGCCCGTATTCCGTCCCGAATCAAATGCAAATGATCCCTTCCAATTAAATAACCAAAACACAACAGAAACACCCCGGTTACAACTTCCGCGATCCGCGTGTACCGCAGAATCGCTTCCTTATTATTCTGCGCCCACCCATCTAACCCTTTGATCCCCTCCAGCACCTGTTCCGAAGACGAAAACCTCTTCCTCCACCGCAAATACAAAATCACCAACCCCACAAAAATCCCAATCTTCACCAACAAAATGACAGTAAACATCATCCGCACCTCGTAGCGTCCACCTCTTGCCCTGAGCACAAGCGAAGGGTCAGAGCTTGCCCTGACGAAGGAAGGGTGGACGAGCACCCCTTCATCATTCACCCTTACCTAATCCAGGGCTCAACCCCCAAACCCGGCGCGGTCCAACATTTCAGATTCGTTCCACCTGGAGTCTTTACTCTAACAGTCACTCCCTCCCTCAATTCGCCCCTGTGCCCTCACTGCAAACTCCCAATTCTTCTCTGCGAACCTCTGCGTCTTCTGCGCCTCTGCGTTAACCTTATTCCTTCTGCCGAGTATGCCCCGGTGGCACACCCGCACATCCCCGACACCCTCTTCGCCCTGGACCGCGAACGGTCGTCCAGCGTTCCCGTTTATTTTTCTGTGAGGATCGAAACAGGCAGGCACTTCGCCGCCGCGCCCCTTTCAGAACAAAAAGAACGCGGCCGGCAAAGCAATTCAAATCTACTTCACAGTCATCGCATCCACATGAGCCAGGAAGTCCCGGTGCCCTTCCTCGTCCAGCAATCCGCCAAATCCAGCCCATGCGGCGGGATTCTTCTTGCCGCTCTCATCAATGGCCGCGTTGAACTTATCGATCCCTTCCGCGCCATTCGCCACAATCGCCACGTGGAAACCGCCCGGGTTCTGCGAATGCACCACTTCTTCGTCAATCTGGTAGGAATGCAGCGCTCCGTCCGACAGCAACTTTTCCAGCATCGCCACCATCGTCGCCTTCATAATCTTCCCTTCCGGATCGCTGGCCCCTGCCTTGTACTTCCAACTCCCTACGCGCAGGTATCCATTCTTGAAGCTTCCCGAATGCGCGTTGTAATCCTTGCTTTCCATGATCAGGTCCCAGTGCTTCGAAGCCGAAAGAATCGGGTTCGCAGAATCCGGCGATGCCCGCAATCCCTCCAGCACCTTCATCAGGTTTGCCATGGAATGCGCCGCAAACCAGCTCCCGTGCGTCGGCGATCCTTCCTGGTGATTGAGCACCGAAAAGCTTCCGAACGAGGTCAGCGTCCCATCGGCCACCAGCTTCTTCATCATTTCATCTTCTTGCGTTTGCGATTTCTGATAATCCGCCCACATTGCCCGTGGCACCGCCCACTCCGAAACATAGGTATACAGCGGCGCCTTTTCCGCGCTCGCCGTCTGCGTCCACGCGTTGCCCGCCGTCAGCATCGCCACCGCCAACGCACACACCACAAACAAAACTCCACTCATTCGCCTGCGCATACGTATTTTCCTCAGTTTTCTCCGCTTAAGCGGTTTTGTCAGTTCCTAGTTTAATAAGGGAAGGGTAATCGACCGGTCTGACTTTATTCGCCAGCCGCGTAATTGTCAATCCGTAATCTTAGATTTCAATAATAGCCCTCGCGCAGGCCCGCCATTCCTGAAATCATTCGCATCGATTTTACGCTAAACTCACGTTCTCGCCGCCCCGGGCGCTGTAACCCATCTTTTTGAAGGAGACGCTCCTGATGTTCGAGTTGGATTCTTTCATCAACGATTGTCGCTCCGCAGTCCAGCAGGATCCCGGTCTCATCCATGTCCGCGACCTCACCGCCCGCGCCGTCTCCGATCCCTCTACAGTCCTCAAAGCTTTAGGCGAGCCTACCCAAGCCGGCATCCAAACCCTCTTCCGCTCCGACTCCCTCACCATCCTCAACGTAATTTGGGGCCCCCACATGACGCTCTTCCCCCACAACCATCAGATGTGGGCCGTCATCGGCATCTACACCGGCCGCGAAGACAACATATTCTGGCGCCGCATTCCCGGCGCCCCCGCAGGCAAACTCGAAGCCGCCGGCGCCCGCGCCCTCTGCGAAAAAGACGCCGAGCCCCTCGGCCACAACATCATCCACTCCGTCACAAATCCGATCGCGCGCCTCACCGGCGCCATTCACGTCTACGGCGGCGATTTCTTCGCCCCCGGCCGCAGCGAATGGGACCCCGAATCCCTTCGCGAACAACCCTGCAACGTCGATCGAATCCTCCGCCAGTTTGAGGAATCCAACACCCTCTACGCACAACTCCGCCGTCCGCCCGGCACGCACTAGACACACTTCCAGCCGTTCTCTTTCCCCGCTCTCAAATTTTGCCCTGAAATTTCCTGCCGCGATCTCTAGTCCGCCGCAGCCGCGCCCTTTGCCATTCCCGAATAATGAATCGTAATCAGGAACCCGTTCGTCCCGTCATACGCGAACTTGTGTCCGTCGCCTTCGAACGCCTCATGCTTCGACTTCCACATCCGGAATCCGTCGTTCGACTGCGCGCTCCAGTATTTCAAGTTCCGCATCACCACTTCCTCGCCCGGCTTGTTTCCAGCCACGCGCTCCAGCACCACTTCACCCTTCCCGTCCGCCATCTTCGCGTGTGCCACGCCGCTCTTCGTGTCTACTTCCCACGAAAACGCCGTGTGGCTCACCCCTTTTTTCTGAAACGGTATCGCCGAATAGAGCTGAGTCAAAACGTCAAGCAGCGCCGCCTCTTGCTCCTTGCTGACGCTCGGATCGAAATTCGCCACCAGCCAGGAGTCCTTGCCTGTACTCCAGTCGCTGCCAAGATCGCTCCCCAGCCACACCTTCGCTCCATCCAGTTTCGTCTCTTTGTAATGTCCCTTGTCCACCTTCAGCACCAGGTTCGCCCGGCAAAAATGCTCGTCCATATGATGCTCACCGCCCATGTGGTTCGTCGAATGCGTGTTGAAATAACACGGGCAGAACATGTCGCAACTGCATGCTTCGATATAACTCGCCGTCATCTCAAAATCAGCCTTCGCCGATTTCTCCTGCGCATAAGAGCTCAAATAAATAAGACCCGCTGCAACCACAAGCACTACCGCCAAAAGGACTCGCGGCAATCGACTCATGATCCCTCCAATCAATCTGTCAAATTGTCAAAACGGGGCCCGACGTGGAATGGAAAAACTCTACTCCCCGGCCTTTCCGGTTTCAACTGCTTTTCCCTGGGACACACCTCTTACTACTTGCCTTGAACGTTATGGCCGTGGCAAATCCAGCAGCACCACATCCGAACGCTCCTGCACCCGCTCCAGCACCACTTCACGCCCATCCGGCGCTATGTCAAAGTCGCGAATGTCGAAGTCAGGCGCCAGGTTGGTCAACTGCCGCTTGGTCCCGCTATCCAGGTCCATCACCCACAGGTTCTTATGCTGAATCTCTCCCTGCAGGAACACCAGCCCCCGCCCTCCAGGCAAAAACGCCAGGTGCCGGGCGCCGCGCGTCAGCATCAGCGCAGGCATTGCCTGCTCCGTAGCGTCCTTCGTAACCGCCTTCACCAAAAATGTAGTCCCAATGTCGGGCCCTGAATAAACCGCCAACCGTCCATCGGGCGCCCACGCGGCGTCAACCGCGTACTCCCGCACAAAAAGTGATGCCGCATGCCCGTCGATCGGAATCCGGTAAAGATGCGGCACTCCGTGCTCCTCCACCGCGGAAACTATCGCTTGGCCGTCGGGCGTCCACGCCGGCGCGCCTTGCAACTTCAGCGCATCGGTCACCACTCGCGCATTCGTCCCATCCGCCTGCATCACGTACAACAACGTCTGCTCATGTTGCCGCGCTGAGAATGCAATGGATCTTCCATCCGGTGAGATCGCCGGCCCGCCAATTACGCGCGCTCCCGCACCACTCCACAACTCTGTTCCAGTTCCGTTGATCTGCTTCCATATACTCTCGCTCGTGCTCGTCGCGGAAACATACAACAGAAAATCCGCGCCCAATCGCGGCGAAAACCCTGTGCCCGTCGTCAGCGAGATTCGCGCCGGAACCGCCGCCGTTCCCTGCCCCCCTGAGTCCGCAAGCCGCAACCTCCAAAGCGTCCGTTTCGGGCTTGCCTGGGTAGCCACCAGTCGCCTCCCGTCAGCGCTCGCAGCCAACGACGTATACCGGTCAAGCCCTGAACTCAACTTATGCGGAATGCGCCGCTCCGTATCCATGCTATACAGCCACGGCCCCGAACCATCCGGATCGCTGGCAAGGTACGCGAGCGTCCGCCGATCCAACAAAACCGGATGTGTCACCCGCCCCTCATGTGCGGTAATTCGTTCAGGAGTTCCCCCGCTCGGCCGGATGCGCCAGATGTCCAACTTGTCGGGGAGCACCCCCTGCACGAAATAAAGGAACGCCGCGTCGCTCGCCCACAATGGAAAGTGGCAGTGGAGCCCAGCAGGCGCCGTGAATATGGGCCGCGTCTCAGGACGCTTGCCGCCGTCCGACACAAACATCGGATCTCCCGGCCCCGGCGTGTGGTACACCAGTCGGCTACCGTCCTTCGACCAGTCAAACTCAGCCACGCCATCAAGGTATGGCCTCGGCTGCCCACCCAGCGTCGGCACTGCCCATATACCAATGTCGCCCGCGCCGGCGCTGCCCTTTTTTCGGCCCCAATACGTTACCAGCGAACCGTCGGGCGAAAATCCCATCGTGCGCACAGACGGATTCACAAGCTCCGGCGCGCTGCCTCTTGTCAGATTGTGAAATTCGCCCGAACCCGCCTGCGTCACCCACACGTCCATCTGCCCGTCGCGGTCCGAGAGAAACGCCACGAAATGTCCGTCGCGTGAAACCGCGGCGGCCTCCGCCACTCCATCAAAATCCGCCACTGTCTGAAACCGCGCTCCGGCAACCGGATTCCGCCAGAAGTACTCCGTATTTCGCAGCCATAGCATCCCGCCAAGCGCCAGCAACGCAATCAACGCCACCAGCGGCAAAACCAATTTCCACCGCTCAGTCTTCGTGTTCTCTTTCTCCAACTCCGGCGCCACTCCAGCGGAACTCGCAATGCCGGCATCCGACCCGTTCTCTGCCGTCGCTGCCGGATTTCTTCCCCGCGTCCAAGCGTCTAGCTCCGCCCTCGACGCGTACACCGACCCCAGCTTGTCATGCAGGTGCCGGTGCACCGGCATCCCTTCCCGCTTCTCCCACCTCTGCACCGTCGTCACATCCCGGTTCAGGTACGCCGCAATCTCTTTCCACGAGTCCAGCCGGTCCTCCGGCGGCTTCGCGGATGGCGCACTATCCTGGAAACTCTCACCCATCAACCTCTCCTGATTTCCCAATTTGCGCCCCGGATTGTACCTCCCCGGGCCAAGTAACGGCATAGTACAGCATTCAACGGCATCCGCCCCTAACTCCTGCAATCCCGCCCCTTACCGTTTGACCCCTCCAGCCTGGTTACCCGATTGTGTCCTCACCACCCCAGGGTGCAAGAACCCTAGGAAAGGACATCCACCATGGAATTAAGAAAATTCGTCACACCCGCGGCCGCCGCTGTAGCTTTCGTCGCGATCCTTCTCGCAGCAATGCTGAACTCTCCCCCACGCGTAAAAGCCACGGGCGACGACGATGACAACGGCAGCGACTCAAGGATTCAACGGGGATTGGATATTGCACCTGTCCATCTCAACCTCGAGGGCAAAAACCGCGCTCTGGTCGGACTCGGCAGCTATATCGTGAACGCAGCCGTACCCTGCAATGAGTGCCATGGCGCCGGTCCTGCCCTCAATCAATTCTTGCCAGGGGATAACCCATACTTTGGCCAGGCGGCGGTAATCAATCCGGCGACGTACTTGGGTGGCGGCAGAAGCTTTGGTGCACCGGTGCCAGGTTCGGCCGTCATCATCTCCCGCAACCTGACACCCAATAAAACCGGCCTGCCCGAAGGAGGACGTACGTTTGGGGAGTTTGTTCAGATCATGAGGACGGGCGTGGACTTGGATCACCTCCATCCGACCTGTGCAACAGGACCGTCCGGTCTTCCGATTGTTAACACGTCCTGCATCCCCGCTCCATTCAATGGAGACCTTCTCCAGACGATGCCTTGGCCTGGTCTCAGGAACCTGACCGACCACGACCTGCGGGCCATCTACGAATATCTCAGTGCGGTCCCCTGCGTCGCGGGACCGCCCGCGCCTAGCCCGCTCCACAACGATTGCCAATAAACACGCCCTCGCCGGGTGCCGCACCCTGCGCTTTTCAGGGTGCGGCTTTTGACTTTTTTTCCCTCCGTACTCAGCGCACGGCAGCTGAAATCTCCAGACGACGACCCGAGCCATAGACTGTAACCACATGTTCCTGTAGCCTCTCTCGCATGAACAAACCAAAATCCGCCAAACGCAGCTCACCCGCCAAGCCGCGCTCCGCTCCCAAAACCATCGACGCCTACCTCGCCGGCGTCCCCGAACCCGCCCACACCACCCTGCAAAAAGTTCGCGCAGCCATCCGTTCCGCCCTGCCTCCTTCCGCCACCGAAACCATCAGCTACAAAATCCCCGCCTTCCGCCACGGCGAAGTCGTCATCTGGTTCGCCGCCTTCGCCAAACATTGCAGCCTCTTTCCAACCGGCCGTATCATCGCCATGTTTAAAGACGACCTGAAACCCTACACCGTCTCCAAAGGCACCATCCAATTCTCCACCAACAAACCCCTCCCCGCTTCTCTCATCAAAAAAATGGTCAAAGCCCGCCTCGCCCAAATCGCCACCAAACAACGTCGTTGAATCCCTGGGAGATAATTCGTAGATAATTCTTTAGGAGGTCGGGCTTCAGCCCCGACGTAAATGTGATAGAGAATGTGGGCTTCAGCCCCTGAAGAGAGCTTGCCGAGGGCTCGCCGCCTGTCTGTGAATTGGCTTAGGGCCCTCGTCAAATATGGCAAATTAAATATTGGGCGGTTGTCGATTCCGCCGCCCGCCATTCGTCTTATAGTTAAGAGCCGCGCTCCCCGTCACTCGCTCGACCGGCGCCCGGCCAAAACCATTCCAGGAGACCCCAACATGCGCTTCATGATGTTCGTAAAATCCGCCGAAAACGCCGGCCCCCCACCCAAAGCCCTGATGGACGCCATCGCCAAGCTCGCCGAAGACACCTCCAAAGCCGGCACCATGATCGAAACCGGCGGCCTCGCTCCCTCTGCCATGAGCACCCGCGTTCGCATCTCCGATGGCAAAATCACTTCCCTCGATGGCCCCTTCGCCGAAACCAGGGAACTTGTCGGCGGCTACGCCATCTTTGAATTTAATTCCAAGCAGGAAGCCATCGAAAGCGCGCAGGAATTCATGGAACTCCACCGCAAACACTGGCCCGGCTGGGAAGGCGAAACTGAAATCCGCCAGATCTTCACCATGCCGGACTACACCTGCGAATCCGGCAGCCTCGAGCTTAAACAACGCTCAGTCTCCGGCTCCTGACCCGCGCCGACAAACGCCTCGTTAAGCCACTTTTCCAAACCGGCGCCGGTAGGCGCTCGGCGACGCCCCCGTGTGCCTCTCGAAAATCGTCCGGAAAAACGCCACGTCCTGGTAACCCACCGCCTCGCTGATCTCCTGCACTCCGCGATGGTCGCTCTCCAGCAGACGTTTCGCCGCCGCCACCCGCAACTTCTGCAGGTAAATCAGCGGCGCATCCCCGGTAGCTTCCTTGAACCGCCGCACAAAATTTCGCATGCTCATCCCCACTGCGCGCGCCGGCGCCTCCAGCGCAAAGTTCTTGTGAAAATTCTTGTGCAGCCATTCCTGTGCTCCGGAAATCGCTTCGTCGCTGTGCTCCGTCTTCAGCGGCACGATCCCAAACCCCGCCTGCCACGCTCTCGGCGTCTCAATCAACAGCGCCTTCGCCGTCTGCATCGCCACTTCGTGCCCGCAGTACCGTTCCACCAGGTACAAACTCAAATCCAGCGAAGCATTCACTCCCCCGCCGCAATAAAATCCCCGGTCCTCCGTTACCATCACTTCCGGCATCCACTTCACCTTCGGAAACTGTCTCCGGAATTCCGGCGCCACGCCCCAATGCGTAGTCGCGCGTTTTCCATCCAGCAAACCCGTCGCCGCCACCAATCCAACTCCCGTGCACACGCTTGCAATCGCCGCTCCCCGCTTGCTCCACCGCCGCAGCCATGGCACCACCTCGCCATTCCGCTCCACGATGTCGTTCAGGCTTGGCCCCGTCGACGGCAGAAAAATCAGATCCGTCTTTCGAATCGCTGCCAGCGATGCCATCGGCCGTATATAAAGCGGTCCGTCGCACTCTACCGGCCTTCCATTCACCGAAGCCGTCGTCACCCGGAACCTCGGCGTCGGCGCCTTCCCCGCAAAATCGTTCCACAGCGTCCCGGTATGCCGGAACACCTCCATCGGCCCCACCGCCGTCGACGAAAACGTCCCGTCCAGAATCACCACTGTCACGTCTATCATTTCCGGCCCCTTTCCATCTGGCGCAAACACCCCTGTAGAATGGCAAATCTGCCATCTTGCCGCAAGCCCCTTTTCCCTCTATTTTCAATGTGTACAGGAAGTGCCTGAATTCATACGGAGGATAGAATGAAAAAATACGTCATCGAACGCGAAATCCCAAAGGTCGGTTCTTTGCAGGAAGATCAACTACGCGAAGCCGCCGTCCGCTCCAATCACGCCCTCAGCCAGCTCGGCCCCGACATCCAATGGCAGGAATCCTACGTCGCCGGCGACAAAACCTTTTGCGTCTACCTCGCCAAAGACGAATCCATCATCCGCCGCCACGCCGAACTCAGCGGCTTCCCCGCCACCAAAATCACCGAAATCACCAAAGTCATCGACCCCACCACCGCCAACCACAAATGCTGACCTGCCGCAGGGAGGATTAAGGCCTGGCGATCCTTTCACCGCTCCGCTCCGTTCACCGGCGGCTCCCGGCTGTAGCCGCGGCGATCATCGCCCGGCGCCCGCCGCGATTCTGCCCGCCCTGGCCTTTCACCATTATCATCGCGCACTCCCGCACATCGGCCGGCAAACAGCGGCTTCTCCGGGGTGACGTCCCCATGTGCACGGCAACAATTTCGGTGACCGCCGCCAGCTCCCCCGTAACGTCGTTCGTCATCTCGTGCCGCATGCGAATTGTTTTCTCCCGCACCTCCACCACCGTCGACCGAACGGTCACCACATCCCCGGCGTACAGTTCACGCTTGTACTCGATCCGCTGCTCCACCGCAGCCATGGCCGCTCCGTCGCGCACGAATCTCTCCCGCGTCAACGCCAGGCTCGCCAGCAGTTGCCAGCACGCCTCGTCAAACTTCGCCGCGTACCACCGTACATTCATGTGCCCCATGTGGTCGCATTCCCACGGATAGACTGCCCCCCGCTGCGTGACTATAAACTCCGGCATGGGTCTCTCCTTGAAATTCCAACGTCCCAGTCAAAATTAAGGAAAGCCTGCAACCGGCGTGTCACCACGTAGTCAAACTTTTGTCAGTTTCGCAATCTCTGCGTTTCTTTTCCCCGTTTGACCCTCACGCCTGCATGCAATTCGCATCAAATCGGAATGTAAGTCAATGGAGGCCGGAAGTCCGATGAGCGTCTACGCGATTGCACAATTGTGGATCCACGATCCCGCCGCCTACGGTCGTTATGCGCGCAAATTTATGTCAGTATTCGAAAAATTCCAGGGCCGTGTCCTGGTCGCCGACGAAAATCCAAGAATCTTTGAAGGCGACTGCGATGTAGATAAAGTCGTCGTAGTCTCCTTCCCGGACGAAGCATCCTTCCGCGATTGGGCCGAATCCCCCGAATATTTGGAGATTGCCGAGGACCGCAAAGCCGGCGCCAGTTCCATCATCGCGCTGGTGAAAGGAATCCCATCGCCCGGCGAGATCCCTCCAGCATGACCCGGTCGCTCCGAACTCTACCTAACCCCCTTCAATCCCCTCCCGGGTGCGATCCAAAAATCCCCATTACATCCCTCCACTGTCGTGATATAAATTTAGGGTTGAAAATTGTGCGAGATCGCGAACTGGCCGCCATAAATCGAGCCGGTCGATTGTTTAACTGCCCTCCGCAGTCGAACTCTTTTCTTTTTTGCCACCCGCCCAAATTCCGCGCCGCAAACCGGACTGTCGCGCTCCTCGCGATCGGTATTTTTGCCGTTGCCCTCTCGTCCCCTGCCCGCGCCCAGCAAAAAGACACTACTCCGGCCGTCGTCCAGCCCGGCGCCCCCGGCCAGCCCACGAAAGCACTTCCGCCTTCAACGAAAGGCACCGTGCCGCCGCGCTCCCACGCCGACGTAGAATTCATGCAAGGCATGATCATGCACCACCAGCAAGCCGTCGAAATGACCGCCCTCATCCCCGCGCACACCGACAACAAAAATCTCCATTCCCTCGGCGCCAAAATCAGCAGTTCCCAGTCCAGCGAAATCCGCTTCATGCAGCGTTGGCTCGCCGCCCGTGGCGAGCCTCTCTCCATGGCCATGCCCGGCATGCCGGAGATGGACCGCTCCGGCCGCCCGATGGCCCTCATGCCCGGCATGCTCACCCCCGAGCAAATGGACGCCCTCCGCAAATCCAAAGGTCCTGACTTCGACCATCTTTTCTTAACCGGGATGATTCAGCATCACAACGGCGCCCTCACCATGGTAAAAGACCTCTTCGACACCGCCGGCGCAGGCCAGGACGCCGACCTCTTCAATTTCGCCACCGACGCCGACAACACTCAGCGCGCCGAAATCAAGATTATGGAATCCATGCTGCAGAAAAAATCTTCTGAGGAGAAACAATGAATCGAGCAATACTTCTTGCCATTCGCGTCGCCATCGCCGCGATTTTTCTATCTTCCGGCATTATCCGTTTGCAAGCCCAAGAACCCGCCGCTCCCCCCGCCAAACAGGACGCCCCGAAGCCGGATGCCGCTAAGGACGATTCGGCCAAAAAAGACGCAGACTCCGACGGCGATAAAAATCCATTCGCGCCCGAACCCGCCCCCGCTCTTCCCCCCGGCATGAAAGGCTCCGACGCCAATGATCCTCGCGCCAAGCTCACTCCCGGTCTCTACGACGCCGGCGAAGCCGCCGTCGGCATCAAGCATCTTCTCCTGGTCAAAAAGCCCGACGCCTTTCAACTCGGCTCAACCGATCCCGACGATCCCAAGGTGCAGAAGACTCTTGCTCAGCTCGGCATCGGCAACGTCTCGAAACTCCCCAAGGCGGTTCAACTTCCCATCGCGCAACTCGCCTTCGCCAACTCCGATTTCGCCTTCCAGGGTGATCACCTCTTCATGGGCAATTTCTACGGCGTGAACATCTACGACATCTCCAACCCCGCCAACACAAAGCTCCTCACTTCCATGGTCTGCCCGGGTGGACAAGGCGACGTCTCCGTCTACAAAAACCTTCTCTTCATGTCCGTCGAGATGCCCAACGGCCGCCTCGACTGCGGCACCCAGGGCTTCCCTCCCGAGCCTCCGCCGCCCGCGGACGAAGATAAGGATAAACAAAAAGAAAAGAAGCGCCGCCTTCCCGCCGCGCAGAAAGATCGTTTCCGCGGCGTCCGCGTCTTCGACATCACCGATATCAAGAATCCAAAGCAAGTCGCCGCCGTGCAAACCTGCCGCGGCTCGCACACTCACACTCTTGTCCTCGACCCCAATGACAAGAACAACGTCTACATCTACGTCTCCGGCACCTCCTTCGTGCGCCAACCCGAAGAGCTCGATGGCTGCTCCGGCGAAAAGCCCGACAAGGATCCAAACACCGCCCTCTTCCGCATCGACGTAATCAAGGTCCCGGTCGCCGCTCCGCAAGACGCCAAAATCGTCTCCACTCCCCGCCTCTTCATCGATCCCCGCACCGGCGCCATCAACGGCCTCACCAGCGGCGGCAGCTTGCATAAGGGACAAGAAAAGCCCGCCGACACCGACCAGTGCCACGACATCACCGTCTACACCGCCATCGGCCTCGCCGCAGGCGCCTGCTCCGGCAACGGAATCATTCTCGACGTCAAAGACCCCGTCCACCCCAAGCGTCTCGACGCCGTCAACGATCCCAACTATTCCTACTGGCACTCCGCCTCTTTCTCCAATGACGGCACCAAAGTGGTTTTCACCGACGAATGGGGCGGCGGCCTCGGCGCGCGCTGCCGTGCGAACGATCCGAACAAATGGGGTGCCGACGCTATCTTCCGCCTCAAGGACGACAAACTCACCTTCGCCAACTATTACAAAATGCCCTCGGCGCAAGGCGATTCCGAAAACTGCGTCGCTCACAACGGCTCTCTCGTCCCCGTTCCCGGCCGCGATATCGAAGTCCAGGCCTGGTATCAGGGCGGCGTTTCCGTAATGGATTTCACCGACCCCGCGCAACCTTTCGAAATCGCCTACTTCGATCGCGGCCCCATCGATCCCAAGATGCTCGTCCTCGGCGGCGAATGGTCTGCCTACTGGTACAACGGCTACATCTATGGTTCGGAAATTGCCCGCGGCCTCGATGTCTTTGAACTTGCGCCCAGCCCGTACCTCTCCCAAAACGAAATCGACGCCGCCAAGTCCGTCCGCGTCGCCGAACTGAACGTCCAGAACCAGCAAAAAATCGAGTGGCCCTCCAGTCTCGTCGTCGCCAAAGCCTATCTCGACCAACTCTCCCGCTCCCAGGCCTTGCCCGCAAAGCAAATCGCTTCTCTGCAAAAGGCCATCAAAAGCGCGGAATCTTCCCACATGAACAAAAGCAAAATTGCCAAGCTGCAGGGCATGGCTTCCTCTGTCGAACAGGGCGCCGCTTCCGCGAAAACTCCGGCCGACTCCGCGCGCATCCACGCGCTGGCCGAAATCCTCAGACACCCGTCCGCCTGATCGACAATCAGCGTCGACTGTTTCGTACTTGGACCGTTAAATTGTGTGCTTAAGAGGCGTGGCGCGGCCGCTGCGATGACGCGTGTTCAACGCCCTTCGCCGAGCGAAACCGAAAATGCCGCTCGTAACATTCATTACAGCGGTAAGGACTGATGAACAGCGCGTAATGCAGAAACGACTCTACGAAGTCTTTTCGACGCGACCGGTGAAGTGACCCACTGCCGCAGTCCGGGCAGTGTCCAGTTTGAGCTCCATCGAGTATGAACTTCATGATGCACCCTTCCAGGCCCAACGGCATTGTCATCACTGCCGTTGCGAAGGGGTTGGGGATCAACCAAGCGGCAGTTAGCCCTGCGTGGGGACACCATCTTACTCGCCCGGCACGTCTAATTTCAATAGCGATGCACATTACACGCGGTTGGGTCACCAGTTGACCTTGTGTTCGCGCGCAGTCGGGTTCACACACCCTGAGCGCTTGGCGCTCAGGGTTGGGGTGTTCGGAGTGTTTGAATCGAGGCTTACTACTTTCCTTGGAGCCTACTCGCCCTCAACCAACGTGTCTATCCTTAATCAGACAGCTCGTAGCCTTGCTCCCTGTCCAAATAGCTGACTTAGCCAACCCTCCGAAATCGGCGGCTCTGTGTCAAACGGAACATTTTTTCGCAAACAGTCGTGAGATCCTCACAGGTAAGGGTCTTCTCACCGAACGCTATTGTTCGCCGATGAACTGGGTCGAAGGCGTTGACACTCCTGTCCTTACAGACTCGACACTCAGCCCGCGGGCCCAACCCAAAAGGAGAGTCGAACACATGCTGACATTCATCCTTCCGGTCTTTCTCCTCATCGCCCTTGTGGCCGTTCTCCCGATTTGGCGCCACAGCAAAAAGTGGAGCTTCTATCCTCTCGGCAGCCTCAGTCTGCTCATCCTTATTGTCCTCTTTCTTTTTTGGACCGGCCGTTTCTAAGAGAATATACTTAGCTCCCCATTAATTCGTCGTCATGGAAAGCGCTTAAGTGCAACTGAGAAAGTCAAAGCGGGCTGTCTGCAAGCGTCGGGCGAGTCTCGTCATCAACCTCCATCGCAACCCGGAAAGAGTTCCCTGCCTCCTTCTGGATTCGTCGCCAGACGGCTTTCGCGTGGGTGGAATTTCCCGAGTTCGGCCGGGCCAGGTCGTCGAACTCATCCTCGATGAGAACTCCACAAATTTTGCGCGTTGCCGGGTCGTCTGGGTAGGAAAACCTGCATCGAAACACGCCGGTGAAGTCGGCCTGCAGTCCCTTTAACGGGTGAGGGCTAAACCGGTGATAAGTCCACTCCATCGCCTCCGACCGTGGCTTGTAACCAAAGCCACTTCTACCTATCGGGGCAAAAAAAGCGGAGCGTGACCCAACGCCGTACGGCCCGCTGGGGCCACGCCCGGCTTCTCAATTAGAATCGGTAAATAATCCCCGTCGAGAGCCTTCCATTATTCTGCGTATTACTGAAGAACCTGGTCAGCAGGTAATCTCCCTGAATGATTCGCCAGCTGAATCGGTCGTTGACTTGATAATCCATTCCTCCGCCAATCGCCATCGAAAACGCCGTATCTCCAACTCCACTCGCGCTGAAATGCGCTCCGCCCAGCAGCACGTGCGCAAATGGCGATACCTTCGAGGGCAGCGACACCTGCGGCCCGAACAGGAACGAATGCACGGACTCCCCAACTCCGAACTGCGATCCATAGTGCCCGTCAAAGTCCGCCACCCCTCCGATCCAATCCCTGAATTTATATTGAACCGAGGCCTCCCATCCGTTCAAATTCGTGTCGGGTGACGGCCGGAATCTCATATACGAATACCCGCCGAACACCTCTACCTTGTCGTCCTGCGCCGCCGCGGGCAGCAGCGCCACGAACAAAACTCCAAGCAGCAACCCTATAACTCGCAACCCTGTTGTTCTCACCATGAGAATCTCCTCCTCCTTAATTATCTTGTTTCCTTGGGTTTTTCCGGGTTTGTCAGGGTCTCCCGGATCTTGCTGCCGCAGGCTAGCCGCTGGGATTTCTGGCGCCGCAGCATTGGGCTGGATGTGGGTCGGGCCGGATTCTCTTTCCTCCGGCCACACCTATACTACCGCATCTCTCGCGATACTGTCAGTCTCCGGATTCCTTTTGTGTTTGGGAATCAACCGCGAAACGCCGCCCGCACCCGCTCCAGCAGCAAACTAAGTTTGGTAATGTCTCTGGTGGCCAACCCCTGGAATTTCAGCCCCAGTCCCTCGGGTGGCTGCGCCTGCGCCACCACGCTGTCCAGGCTGATCTGTCCCTCTGGCACCAGAAAATGAACCTGGACCAAATCCCCTTTCTTTCTCCCTCGCGAAGTTTCGATGAATACCCCGCCAGTGCTCAGGTCGCGCACCTTCGAAACGTCGCCCAATCCCCCGCACTCCCAATACACCCACACATCCCGCGTCGCCGGCAACCGCATCATTCGCCGCCGCGAGGGAACAGAACTCGCGAATCCATTTACCAAGTACGGCCATCCTTGTCTCGCTGGGCTCTGTTCCGTTCGGCGGTTCATTCCGCCGTTCCGCCGAATCGAAAGCAAGGAAAGTCTGACGCAACTCGCCACACTAACAAATCCGTTATTCGCCGTATTCTCCCTCAGTGAAATACCCGAGGCCCTCCCTGTAGGGGCGGCTTCAGGCCGCTTTCTTGCCTTTATCTTCATCCTTCTGTTGTAGGGACCGGGCTCGCTCGGCCCCTTCCGCTTCATGATCCGCGCCGCTACCCGCAATCGCGCTTGCTCGTTCAATGACTAACGTCATCAATGATCCTGCTGATCGCGCACCGTTCGCGTCACCAGCGTCGGCATTCCCGTCGTGTGGAACAACAAGCCTTTCACCGAAACTGTCTGCCCCACAGACAGCGTCCCCATCCCACCGTCTCCCGATCCGGAAAAGTCCATGAAGTCCATTCCCGAAAGCGTCATCACGCTAATAGTCGTCACCGGCGGCGTTGCTCCCGTAAACAGCGGCGAAAGCCCCGTCAGCGTAAACGTTCCGTTGTCAGAATTGATGCTGCCGACCTGCCCCGTAATCTGCGAAGGCCACAGCCGCACCAGGTCCGTCGTGATCGTCGTCGTTCCGCCGCTCGAGGAAACGTTCCCCGGCCGGATCTGCACGTCCTGCCCAGTCAGCAGATCCGCCCCGCTCGCAAAACTCAGCCCGCTGTTATTGAAGCCGCCGTCGTCGCCCATCTCTTCGCGTCCCACCTGAAACACAGCCCCCGGATTGATTGTCACCGCCACCACCGATCCTTCACTTACTCCGCTCACCGTCGGCTCTTCGTTAAACACCACCATGTGGAACTGCGCCGGGCTGTCCACGCTGGTGATCGTCCCCTTGATCGCCTTCCGGTTCGCCGCCTCTTCAAACTCCACGCGCTTCGCCAGCATGGCCCCCATGCCGTTCTCGCTCAACTTCACGTTCAGCACCTGGCCCATCTGCACGCACGTGAAATCCGCCGGGCTCGTCATGCACCCGCTGCGGTCGAAATCCTCGAACACAGTCGAACCGTCCACCGTGATCGTGAACGATTGCCCGCTCCGTTCATTCATCAGCGTGAACTGGTTCATTCCGACCGACGTCACCTGCCCGTCGATCTCGTCCACCTCTTCCATCTCGTGGTCGTCCTCATCCTGCATGCGTTGCGTCAGATTCTTGATCGTAACCGTCGGATTGATGGAAAGGTCCGTCTGCACCGAAGAAGCCACGTTAAAGTCCAACCGGATTCCCACCACCGAATTCGCGCTGATCGTCAGCGGGAACGGCGAACTCGCGATCGATGCCGTCGCCGGATTAAAACTCGGCGTCAGTTCGCAAACCGAATTGTCCGCGCACCCGCCCATCGTCGCTCCTGAATGATTCACGATCGTCATCGTCGCGTTTCCAAACGTCACCGTCATGCTCTGGTACGTATCTGGCGCCACGTTTGCCAAACTCAAAAACGCCGTGTCCGTCTGCAAGTGGCCGAACTCCACCTCCGTCGGCGTCGTCAGCGCAGAAACCGCCGGTTTCGTCGCATCCGACGGCTGCAAACTCACTCCCGTAATCATCGCCTCAAAGAACAGCACACCCACTCCGTTCGGCGGCGTGTCGCCGATCGTCAGGCTCATGGGGACCCCGTTGCTCGGCGCCAGATGCTGATTCATAGAGCCGCTGCAACTCCCCAGCAACACACACACCACCACCGCAAGCGCAAATATAATGTTTCGCCGCATAGGACATACCTCCAGGTTTTCGTCAGTCTTCGCGAGAAGGGTATATTGCGCGGATTATTCGAGGGCTGAACCGATATCTTACACTTACCCTGATTCACCAACCACAAAAATTGGTTGCCTCGCTAAATTTTCCCGTGCTCCAGTCTGCTACGCCAAGCGCCGCAACCACCCTGTAAGTACCGGCCTTCCCACTACGCCACCCCCGCCATTACGCAGGGCTTGAGTTCATGGTTCGAGCTTGGTGTCCAACTCTGGGAATCCCCCGCCGATGCTTCTCAGGGCAAGTTGCCTCTTCGGAACACCTGAACATTTGGTCAGGCGCGCGCCCCAACGCAACCTGCAAATATCAACTCACCAAAGCGGCAATGTTTTGGCCTGAACGGAAATCTCTGTCATGAAACTCCATCGGCTCTCGCGCCCGGCAAGAATCCTCTTCCGCGCTATCGCACCCTTCGCGCTTTTCGGCGCGCTCACCGCCCACGCCCAGGAGCCCTCACCCGCAACCTCCGACGCTCCTCTCGTCGCTCCCGTTCAGCAGCAATTCACTCTGACCACCGCGCCAGACGTCTTACCCTCCGCCCCGCCCCCGACCGAACTCACCCTCAAAAACAATCGCCTCTTCTATGTCCTCGCCAACTACTCCACCGTCGAACGCCACGACAACTTCGGCACGCTTTCCCCCAAAACCAAATTCAAGCTCTCCGTAAAAACCATGGCCGATCCCATCACCGTCTCCTTCCTGGGCGGAATCGCCCTGATGGGGCAAGCCCGCAACAGCGATCCCTCCTATGGCCAGGGTCTCCAGGGTTACAGCAAGCGTTACGCCACAACCTACACCGACTCCGCCGTCGGCACCCTCATGACCACCTCCGTCTTCCCCACGCTCCTCCATCAAGACCCCCGTTACTTCCAACTCGGCACTGGGGGCGCCTGGCATCGTGTCAAATATTCCGTCAGCCGCATCTTCCTCACCCGCGCCGACACAGGCCAAACGCAATTCAACTATTCCGAAATCGTCGGCAACGCCGTCGCCGCCGGCATCTCCAACACCTACCATCCCGACTATCAGCGCAACTTCGGCAACACCATGTCCGTCTGGGGCTCCGACATCCTCCTCAACACCTTCTGCAACCTCGCCAAGGAATTCTGGCCCGACCTCCGCCGCAAAATTCACAACCACCGTCACCCGGAATAGCCCACCCGGAAGCACAACCTTCGACTCCCGGCACTTCCGGGGTCTGCGTATCCGGTTGGCATATGAATTAGTTTTAAGCCTTCTTAGCGAAGGTTTTCAGGAACAACTCAAACTCGTTCACCGCGCGAGAAGTCAATTCGTTAGGAGCCTTCTTGCCCAGAAGGTCGTGGCCCGCGCCATGCACTTCCAACATGGCGTGCACACCGGGGATCAACTGCAGAGCCGAGTTCATTTCGTCCGTCGTGCCGAATGGGTCGCGCGTGCCGTGAACGAAGAACGCGGGAGTGGTCAACTTTGGGAAATGCCCGGTGCGGAGTTGTTCCGGCTTTCGCGGAGGATGCAGCGGGTAGGAAAGCAGCAGCAATCCATCCGCCAGCCCCGGCGCTTCCGAAGCCAGCATGGTCGCCTGTCGTCCCCCATAAGAATGCCCGCCCAAAAATACCTGACTGTTTTTCTGCCCACGCATAATCAACACGGCGCGGCGCAGTCCGTCCCGGTCCCGCGCGCCGCTCGCCGGAGAAGGCGGTCCATGCGGCCGCTCCCGCCGGAATGGCAGGTCGAACCTCAAAACGCTGAACCCCGCTTCGGCAAGCTCATCCGACATCGCCACCAAAAGTTTCGACTGGCAGTCCGCCCCGGCCCCATGCGTAAGCACAATGCCCTTTCCCATGGGTCGCGCAGGCACATGCAGCCAACCATGAATCCCCGGCTCGCTATCAAGATCAACAAAAGGAGTAGCCATGAAGCTAAATTCCCTCCGTAAACTGCTACGCACCCGTCTCAGCAAGAATTACGCAACCTAATCCCCGATTAGACGTTGCATGAGACCGGGCGGGCCTTCGGCAAGCAACATACTTTCATTCGCTGTCTAGTGCCGCGTCACGCAAGGTTGCCTCCCCTCATCCATCGCAACCCGGCTGTGAATCTGAGGCCGCCACTGCCTAGCCGCCCAGTTTTTCGGTGTATAATCCCGCCACACTCGGTTGTGGGCGGTGAACTTTGGACTCTGCGCAAACTCCAAATCTTTGGATCCCGATATGTTGCGGCCGCGTCATGCGCTTCAACATTTTCGCGCCGCAGGATGACGCCGCCTATGGCCTCCTGGTCTGCTCCGTCTGCAACAAAAACGTCACCTTCGAGCTGGAACATCAAGCCGACCTGGCCAGTTACGGCGAAGGCTCGCGAGCCCTGAGCATGTTAGGCTCTCCCAAACCTCCGGATACGGAGCGCAAAAAACTCGATGGCGACGCAGCGCTCGACGACAAAACCTTGTGACCTAAACCGCCGCTCTCCGCAGTGCGGGCCGACCGATGCCCGGGCTCAAAAATGATTGACGAGAACATCTCTCACTTCCGCGTCATAGAAAAACTGGGTGCCGGCGGAATGGGCGTCGTCTACAAAGCCATCGATACCCGCCTGGACCGCCCTGTCGCCCTCAAATTCCTGCCCGACAAAATGGCCCAGGACTCCCAGGCGCTCGAACGCTTTCGCCGCGAAGCGCGCGCCGCCTCCGCCCTCAATCATCCCGGCATCTGCACCATCTACGACATCGGAGAGCAAGCCGGCCGAACCTTCATCGCCATGGAATTCATCGACGGCGAAACCCTGCGCGCTCACATCCAGGGCAAGCCGCTCCCTCTCGACGAAACTCTTAAACTTGGCATCCAGCTTGCCGAAGCCCTGGACGCGGCCCACACCCAGGGCATCATTCACCGCGACATCAAACCCGCAAATATATTCGTCACCAAACGCGGCCAGGCCAAGGTCCTCGATTTTGGCCTCGCAAAACTTGTCCCCAAAGGAGTCGCCACCGCCGACACGGATTCCAACAGCGAAACCTCGGATTCGACTTCGATCGTAGGCATCATCAGCGGCACTCCCGCCTACATGTCCCCCGAACAGGTCCGCGGCGACAATCTCGACCCGCGCACCGATATCTTCTCTCTTGGTCTCTTACTCTATGAAATGGCCACCGGCCGCCAGGCCTTCAACGGCCCCACCGGCGGTGCGGTTATCGAAGCCGTCCTCACCCGCTCCCCCGCTCCCGCCCGAACGATTAATCCCTCCATCCCGCCGCGCCTGGAAGAAATCATCAGCAAAGCACTCCACAAAAATCGCGACCAACGCTATCAACACGCCGCCGACATTCGCGCCGACCTTCAACAAATGGAACGCGGCCCCGATTCCGGCTGGCGAGCCAATGACCCAATCACACAAACCGCCCAGCCATCATCCAGCCCAGACCTGCACTCGACCGGCGAGCACCGCGCACAAAATCCTTCCACCCAAACTGGAACCCTCCGCCCAGCCCGCGTTTCCAAGATTATCGACTCCCTCGCCGTCTTACCCTTCGAAAACTCCAGCCGCGACCCGGAGCACGAATACCTCAGTGACGGCATCGCCGGCAGCCTCATCAACATTCTCGCGGCCGTTCCCAAACTCCGCGTAATGGCCCAAAGCACCGTATTTCGATTCAAGGGCCGCGGCGTCGATCCGCAATCCGTCGGTCGCGAACTGAACGTCCGCGCCGTGCTCACCGGCAGAATCATGCAAAGCGGCGGCTCGTTGCGCATTGGCGCCGAACTGGTGGACGTAGCCACCGGCTCCCGAATCTGGGGCGCCCAATACGATCGCAAACCCGGCGATATCTTCGCCATCCAGGACGAAATCTCCAACGAAATTTGGGAAACTCTAAAACTGAAGCTCACCCGCGCCGAAAAAAAACGCCTAACTAAACACCAGACGGACGATGCCGAAGCCTATCGCCTTTACCTGAAGGGCCGCCACCACTGGAACAAATGGACCGAAGACGGCTTCTACAAAGCCATCGAATACTTTCACCAAGCCGTCGAAAAGGATTCCGCCTACGCTCTCGCCCACACCGGCATCGCCGATTCCTACATTCTCCTCGGCTGGAACAGTTATCTCCCGCCAAAAGACGCCTTCCCTAAAGCCAAAGCCGCGGCACTGACGGCCCTCCGTCTCGACCCCGATCTCGGCGAAGCCCACACACCGATGGCCGCCGTATTGTGGCTTTACGATTGGCAGTGGCCAGAAGCGCAAGCGGAATTCCAGCACAGCATCGCGCTCAACTTCGCCCATCCCACCGCCAGCCATTGGTACGCCGAGTGTCTGATGACCATCGGGCGCCAGGCGGAAGCAATCGCGGGCATGAAAAAAAGTCAGGAGCTCGATCCCTTATCCCTGATCATCGGCGCCGGCATCGGTTGGGCTCACTACATGGCCCGCCAATACGACGCCGCCATCGAACAACTCCATCGCACAATCGAATTGGATCCCAACTACCCCGTCACCTACTGGATTCTGGGCCTCATCCTCAGAAAGTTGGGCCGCTATGACCAGGCCATCGCCGAAGGCGAAAAGAGTGTGAAGTTTTCCGGCGGCAGCCCCATGCTCACTGCAGCCCTTGCGCAAACTCTCGCCACTGCCGGCAGAAAAAAAGAAGCAATCCAACTCCTCGATGAATTAACCCAACTGGCCAAGCAAAAATATGTCGCCCCCTGTTTTTTCGCCGGAATTCACCTTGGCCTCGGAGAATCCGACCGCGCCATTGAATGCTTGGAGAAATCCTTCGACGAACATTCCCACTGGCTCATCTATCTCCACATCGACCCCAGCATGGACGCCCTCCGCCCCGACCCCCGTTTCCAAGACCTCCTCCGCCGCATCGGCCTTCCCCTAAAACACGCCCTCCCTACCTGAACCCGATTCATCCGCCACCCAGATTGCAAAAAGAAACTCGCGAGCAGCCTTAGCTGTATCTCGCGCATGACGATCATCAAAACTTCAACCTCTTATTTCGCCTGCGCCAGCTCTGCAACACGGCCGCAATTTTATCGAGTGTCTCAACCCAGCCCTCGAATTGACCGCTCTCTTTTGCGCTCTCCATGGGGTCATTTCCAATCAAGGTGAGCTTAGTCTGGCCGTTTCCAAAATCCTCAAAAATAACCACGTCGTACGCATCGTCTATGGCCTCATGTTCTGTTCCATACTCCTCAGGCTCAACCCTGTTTCCCTTCGAATCGGAAAAGTACATGGAGTAAACGATCTTCTCGTGCAGAACAATCTCGTGGTATTCCCCAGCATTCCAGCCCTCCTGCCCATCCGGCGTTCTCATGCACCAGAGAAATTTTCCTCCTACGCGAAAATCAATCTCGCAAGCGGGGCAGCTAAAACCTTTCGGCCCCCACCACTGCATCACATATTTCGGGTTTGTCCATGCCTCCCAAACCAATGCGCGTGGGGCATCAAAAACCCTGGTGACAACCATCCGCTCTTTCTCGTTAACCGTGTTTTTTGCCATCTCTGACCTCCGCTTTTTTCATTTGATTCACAACCACCTCCAACTTATCGAAACTCTCTTCCCAGAATCGGCGATAGCTAATCGCCCAGTCGCTGACTGTCTTTATCGCCTCTGGCCTGAGCGTGCACACGCTCTCTCTTCCACGCTTGGTCTTGATCACAATCCGCGCCCGCACCAGGCAGGCAATATGTTTTGAAATCATCTGCTGCGAGAGTGCAAACGGTTCCGTCAATCCATGCACAGAGGCCGGCCCATGGGAGAGCCGTTCGATCATCGCCCGGCGGGTTGGATCAGACAGAGCCGCAAATGTTGTATCTAACTTATCCACAACCATATGGTAGTGGATTATTTGTCGATGTCAAGTGTGGATTTTGGTGCACGGATCACGGGCAACTCGGAAGTAATTCCACTTGCCTGGTTGGTCCTGCCGGTTCAGGCGGTAGACTTACTACTCAACTCGGCGGTAAGTCGCAGTTTGATCGCGCCTAACCGAAGATCTATGCTCTGCGGCTAACCTTCGCCCGCTCAATTAAACGGTTTGCCGCCAAACTCGGATCCGCCAGCTTCCTGGCCGTCTCCACGCCCGCCACGGGCAACTTCGCCGCATCCATCAGTCCCAACTGCACCAGCACCGAAGCCTGGTCCCAATAAATGTGCTCGTTCGCCAGCTTCCCGTCGCGAAAATGCACGATCACCACCAGCGGGCATTCCACTCGCTTCCCCGTCGGCGCAATCCCCGGCAGCATCCAGTCCATCTCCATCGTGTGCGTGAACTGAAAAATCATCTCGTCCACCAGCCGCTCTTCGCCAATCGTTCGCGAGACCGGCACGATCTTCGTATCCGGCGGCATCTTGGGAATAAAATGCTTTGAATAAAATTCCCGCAACTCTTCGTGCCCCACACCGCCCGTCAGCACTGGTATGTGGTTCACATACGCATCCGGCACCATGGTCTTCAGCGTCGCTTCCGTATCCTTGGTCGTGAATTCGCCGGCCAAATGCTCTTCCCAAAGCTTCCCCAGCGGCCGTTTCACGGCACTTTTTCTCTTCTTGGTTTTTCTCTTCTTCCCCATCGCACTTCCCTTCTTTATCGCCGAATCGGCCGTAGGCCGCCATAAATGGTTTCAGGAGGTCGGAGCTTTAGCTCCGACATTTGAGATTCCCAAAACCGGGCTTCAGCCCCTGAGGAACACTTCTCTCAACCAGACTCATCTCACGGCTAAATCTAGAGGCTTGCGGTTTAGGTCTATGGTTTCCCATCCTTGACCAGAACAAATCTCTGAATCCTCTTCCCCGTATCCACTTCCCCCGTATAAAGATTTCCCTCGGAATCCGACGCAATCTCATGGATCCAGTGAAACTGTCCCGCACTTCGCCCATTTCGCCCCGTCCGCCCCACCACCGCTCCATCCTCCCGTCGCAGCGTCCAGATCACGTTGTCCTCTCCGTCCGCCACCAGCAAATATTTCTGCTGCACGTCCGTCGAAAACGCAAACTGCCACACCGACCCCACTCCCAGCGTCTCCGGCCGCACCATAAACTCCTTCACAAACTTCCCCTGCTTCGTGAACACCTGCATCCGGTCGCTCGAACGGTCGCACACATAAACCAGCCCGTCGCGCGAAATGTGCACGCAATGCACCGGATTGCGAAATTGCTGCGCCGGTGCCGCCGCCGCACTGTACGCCCCCACATCTCCATCCTTCGGCGCGTTTCCATACGCACCCCACATCCGCTTGAACGCCCCCGTCTCCGAATCAAACACAATCACCCGCTTGTTCATATACCCGTCGGCCACATACACCTCATGCAGCTCCGAATCCACCTCAATCCCCGCCGGCCTTCCCAAAATATCCGTACGCGAACTTTCCGCCGCATCCCCCGATGGATGCCCGATCTGCATCACAAACTTCCCATCCTTCTTGAACTTCAAAATGTGCCGGTCCGTCGCCGCGCTCCCGCCAATCCAAACGTATCCCGCCTTGTCCACAAATATCCCGTGTTCGCTTTTCGGCCAATCAAATCCTTCGCCCGGTCCGCCCCACGACCGTAGCAATCGCCCGTCTTGATCGAACTCCAGCACCGGCGGCGCCGCAAAGCAGCACTCCGAGCGCGGCGGCGTCTGCGCAGCCCCCAACTCATCCACCGTATTCGAAGCCGGCCTCTGCAACACCCAGATATGGTTCTCCCCATCCACAGCCATCCCGCCGATCTGCCCGATAATCCATTTGTTCGGCAATTCCTGCGGCCACAACGGATCCACCCGATACTTCGGCGCCTCCTGTCCACAAGCCACCGCCGTAAACGCGCACACCAAAATTGCCGATGCAATCGAGCAGCGGGCCAATTTCCCCGCACGCCTCTTCAGGCATTCAAAATTGTCCATGCCACGCTCCCCGCGTATCTCTTATCCCTCTTAACTCTTAAACTTTTGAACTCCTGAACTTAATCCTCATCTTCGCTTCTTTCCGCGACGGCGCGGAGTATAGGGCCCCTCCCCCCACCTGTCAACGCACCAACTTTCAGGTCAAAAACAATCTCTGAGATCCCTCCCGCCCTCCAGAAGTCCACTCACAACAAAAACGGCTGAGCATCGCACAGCCATTCGAGCTATACTTCCGCAACTGCCGCCCCTCTAATCTATTTCCAGGTGAAGCCAATATGAACGCACAGCCCCAGCCTCAGCCCGCTCACGCCGGCATTCTCCAGATCCTGAACGGCGCCTACGTCTCCGGCGCTGTCTCTTGTCTCGCCCTCCTCGGCATCCCCGACCTCGTCGAAGCGGCTCCCAAATCCGCCGACGAACTCGCCAAACAAATCGGTGCCGATCCGACATCGCTCTACCGCCTCATGCGCGCCACCGCCTGCGTAGGAGTTCTCTCCGAAGGCCCCGACGGAAAGTTTTCGCAAACTCCCCTGTCTGCAGTCCTGCGCACCGACGCCACCCCAAGTCTCCGCGCCTTCGCCATCATGTCCGGCAGAGAATGGCACGGCCGCGGCTGGTCCAACCTCGAGCACTGCGTCCGCACCGGAAAGCCCGCCATGGAACAGATTTACGGCGCACCCATCTTCGAATTTTTTAAACAGCACCCTGCTGAAGCGGAAATGTTCAACAATGCCATGACCGACATTTCCATGATCGACAGCCCAGCCGTCACCGAAGCCTACAATTTCGAAGGCATTCGCTCCATCGTGGATATCGCCGGCGGCCACGGACTTCTTCTCGCAACCATCCTCAAAAATAATCCTCACATGCGCGGCACATTGTTTGAAGCGCCTCACGTCGTCAAGGGCGCCACAAACGGCCCCCTAAAACCTCTAATGGATCGCTGCACGTTCGCATCCGGCGACATGTTCTCCTCGGTTCCCCCCGGAGCCGACGCTTACATCATGAAGCACATCATCCACGACTGGCCCGACGATCTCTGCATCCGGCTGCTCCAGGCCTGCCGCAAAGGTGTGAATCCCGGTGGCAAGCTCCTCGTGGTTGACGCCGTCATCCAGCCCGGCAACGATTTCTCTCCCGGCAAATTCCTCGACCTCCAGATGCTGATTTTCCCCAGCGGCTGCGAACGCACCGAAAAACAGTTCCGCACCCTGCTTGCCGCCGCGGGCTGGCAACTCACGCGCATCATCCCCACCGCTGCCGCCGATTCCATCGTGGAAGCAATCCCCGCATAACCCTCCGCACCAATCGCGTCCCCCGGCTACCCGTCCGAAAGGACAGTGCTGTTGGTTTCGCATCCCCTGTCCTTCAACCGCCTCGACCCGCATTTTCTCCTGGAATAAAATTGCAGAATGAGCCGAGAATGCCGTGGTCTACGATTTTCTTTCGATGCAACCGCCGAAATTGCTCCCGAAAGCTCGCCCAAAGCGACTCTCCCCGGCCGCGTCACCGAACTCAGCCTGATGGGCTGCTTCATCGAGACTTCCGCCTCCTTCGATCTTAAAAGCGGTGTCACGCTGCGCATTTACGAAGACCGCGAATCGTTCGAAACCGAAGCAATCGTCCTCTACACCCGCCAATCCGGTCTCGGCCTAGTCTTCCGCGCAATCAAACCCCGCTACCGCGAAGTCCTCCAAAACTGGATCCTAAAAGCCCTAGACCGCCAACTCCAAGCCCAACAAATCCCCACCTAGCAAATCACCAATCCGCATTCGTAGGGGAGGCTTTAGGCCGTCTTCCCCTCTTCCTCCGTCCTGTCTTCCAATTTCCCACGCGCCCCATCCATGTAGGGGCACGATAAATCGTGCCCCCCGGCGAGTCCGCGAGCCGCCTTTGTAGCGGCCGCCGCTTGCCCTGAGCACAGCCGAAGGGTCAGAGGCGGGCTCTTTCTCTGCCATCTCGAAACGCTTTCACCTCCATTGCCACCTCGGATAAGGAACGAAAACATTCCCTCTGGCATTTTTTCTCCCCCGCGATATACTCACCCCACTCGACATCTTGTCGACATCGGCGATCCCGCCGAGAAGGAGGTGATCCAGTGAGGTACGGTTTACGTTGAAGCACTAGACGAGGCGCTTGTGTTCACCCCGAGCGCCTCTCTTTTTTTTTCCTTCCCCTTTTCGAATCCCATCCCATTCCAACTGTTGGTGATATCCTAATTCGAATCACTCTTTCTCTGCCTTCTTGCATGCTTCATGAGGAGTAGGCCGACAGCCCAGTACCCCCAGAACATCACGATTTCCCATCCGGTTTGTAGACCCGCAAAATAGCGCAGATATACGGCCATGAGGATAATCGCGACTCCTACCGCGAATTCTACGTAGTCCATTCCTCAAGCCTCCGGCGCCGCCACAGCCAATCTGGAAATTAGGACACTACCCAACTGTTCTGCCGGCGGCAACTCCCTTCAATCCGTGGTAGTCTCCAATCAGCCTTCCCCAAACCATTTAATGCGGAGGTATTCCCATGAAAAAAACATCTGCGCTCATCTTAACGATCATGCTGGCCTGCCCCGCCTTCGCCGCGGAACAAACCCGCGAACAGAAGCGCCTCGAAGCCTCCGGCCAGGTCTTCAAGGAGATCATGGACATCCCCGATGGCATTCCCAAGGATCTCCTCAACAAAGCCGAGTGTGTGATCGTGATTCCCTCCGTCCTCAAATTCGCAATCGGAGTCGGTGGCGACTTCGGCCGCGGTGCTATCACCTGCCGCACCGGCCAGCACTTCACCGGGCATTGGAGCGCGCCTGCACTCTTCGCCCTCGAAGGCGCAAACATCGGCCTTCAGTTGGGTGGCGAAGCCACCGACTTCGTTCTCTTGGTCATGAATCCCAAAGGCGCCAACTCCATCTTAAGCAGCAAGGTAAAGCTCGGTGCCGACGCCTCCGCCGCTGCCGGCCCCAAAGGCCGCACCGCCGCCGCCGACACGGACATCGTGATGCGCGCCGAAGTCCTCAGCTATTCCCGCTCCCGTGGATTGTTTGCCGGAATCTCTCTTGAAGGCTCCACGCTCCGCTCCGACGGCAGCGCAAACAAAAAACTCTACGGCCGCGAACTCTCCGCCAAACAGATAGTCCGCGAAGGGAAAGTAGGCGTCCCCGCCTCGGGCCGCGAACTGGTCTCCCTGCTCAATAAACTTTCACCAAAAAATCAGTCCGACCCCGTCTCTCTGAAAGAATAAAACCACCCGCTTCTGTGTGAGGCTGTCTCTACATGAACGTCCAAGGTGCAGAGAGACGAACTGACCATACGTGCCTCTCAATCTCAAAACTTAGATACCGGGCGGTGTTCTTGGGGGGGTGACGAGGTGAAAAATCTTCTTCAGTGCCAATCGAAATTACCCGGAAGGTCCCAGAACTTATTTCTTTGAACCAGACTTCGCCATCTCCAACCATGAATCCCTGCCAGTTCACAAAAAGGCATCGAGATGACATCTCGTCACCAATTTTGGCTTTCACTTTTGGAGTGAGTATATGGTTGTAGTTATATAGAAATTCTTCGCGGTCTCCGATTTCCAGACGTTTTTGGGGCGTGCCTACCAGCAGCGGAAATCTCATCATATTCGCTACTTTCGATCTTTGGTCCAGTTCAACGGCTGATTTGAGTTCGGAGAGAAAGGCCCGCGGAGGTTTGGCCTGCTTAGATCCCAGTCTGTCCACCGTTTCGCCAGGACATTTACTCGTATCTTTTGATTGAGCGAAAATAGGGGAAAACGAAACCGTCAAAACACATGTTGCCACAATAAGGTGAAGTGAACCCCTCAAAATTGGACATGTGGGGCCTCGGAAAGTTGTATAACTTGGCGGGTGGCCCGGTGGTCTGGAATTTTTTAGCATCGAACCGCTGAGAGGATACCACTTCAGCAATTCCCATAACAGGAGAGAGAAGGTGGGTGCCCCAGGTTCCGGTGTTCGGTACCTGGGTCTTGGGGTTGCCGTCTCTTTGCGCGGAATTTCCCAGGGTCGAGGTAAAAGAATTTGAATCTTCGACTTTTTGGTCCTCACCCCAAATCAAGCGCGGCAAAAAGAAACCGGACAGATATACTTTCCTTCATGCAGCCCGACCAAGAAGTCATCAACCGCTGGACAGGCTCCGCCCCCTTCTGGGAAAAGCACCGCGAAATTCTCCGCCAAATGTTTGCCCCGGTCACGCAGGCCCTCGCCGAAGCTGCCCACATCGCTCCGCGCCAAACCGTTCTCGATCTCGCCACCGGCCCCGGCGAACCCGCACTAACCCTCTCCACCCTCGTCGGCCCCGAAGGCAAAATATTCGGCATCGATCCGATTCCAGAAATGGTCGCTGCCGCTCGCCGCGCATCCGAACGCCTCGGCATAACAAACACCCAATTCGAAGTCGCCTTCGCCGATCACCTTCCATTCCCAGACAACACCTTCGACGCCGCCATCAGCCGCTTCGGCATCATGTTCTTTCCATCCCCGCTCGACGCGATCAGCGAAATTCTGCGCGTCCTCAAGCCCGCCGGCAATCTGACCCTCGCCGTCTGGCATTTCGCCGAACGAAATCCTTTCCACTATTCCCTCTCCCGCGTCATCGACCGCCACATCGATTCCCCGCCTCTCGCTCCCGATGCCCTCGACGCCTTCCGCTTCGCCAACCCCGGCAAACTTCTCAAACTTCTTCACCAAGCCGGCGTAGCCGACCCGCGCGAACGCCTCCTGCAATTCACAATTCAGTCCCCGATCTCCGTCGAAGATTTCTTTCAGTTGCGCCTGGATATCTCCGATAAACTCCGCACAAAAATCGCCCAGCTTTCTCCTGCTCACCTGGCCGAAGTAAAACGCGAAGCCCTCGCCTCTCTCGCCGAATTCTCCACCCCGCAAGGCATCAGCTTCCCCGCCGAAATCCTCATCTTGACAGGCACCAAACCGCCTTCGTCCTAACCGGCCGTTCCAGTTGAACAACAGTCGATACATCCTAAGATCCCGTTCGTGCTAACGTTCCTCACCGCATCTCAGAGGCGACCGCCTGCAGCCTCGACGACTGCCTAGGCAAGGTAATTACCCGAAGGAGCGGCCGGCAACCACCATGACGAAAGAAGACATTCAGCTTCTTTACGAATACGACCGCTGGGCGAACAACAGGGTTTTGCAAGCGGCTTCCACTCTCAGCACAGAGGAGTTCACACGTGATCTGGGCGGCAGCCTCTCTTCTGTGCGGGATACTCTCGTGCACATCATTGGCGGCGAGTGGGGTTGGTTAAAGTGTTGGAAGGAACCCTCCCCCGGCCCCACCTTCGTGTGGGATTTCTGGACCCGGCACTGGGCCCAATTTGATCCGAAAGCGTATCCCGACTTCTCTGCGGTGCAGTCAAAGTGGGCGGAAGTCGAGCGCGAACAAATCGAGTTTGTGAAGGGGGTCACCAACGAATCCCTGGGAAGGATGCTTCCGCTTCGCGCAACACAAATCAGTGTGGCGCACCTGATGCAACATCTGGCCAACCATTCCACTTATCATCGGGGTCAAGTCGCCCTGATGATGCGCCAGGTTGCAGCCGTGCCGCTCGCCACGGACTTTGCCCTGTTTTTGATGGAGGGCCGCCGCGAGAGTCTCGATGCACGCTAGTCTGCTGCGAGAAGATAGATGGTTTGCGCGTTACTCACTCGTGATTCTGGAATCGACAATTTGGAGAGTACGGACTAAAGAGTAGGGCAGCAACATGACAGTTATGTTGTCTTAGCCCTCGACTCCGCCCCGCACGGGCCCGGTTCCGAGTTTCGCCGCCAGGTCTAACCTCCACCCTTAACCGATGCGAAATAGCCTGACTAATTAAGCAGCAAGCGCTCACGGCGAAAGCCTAAAATCAAAAAATAAGGTGAAGCCGAACGGCTTACGGGGATTGGTCGACAGGGAGGTCACGTGAGCCAATCACAAGTGATCAGCGCTCCCGGGAATTTAGCAGCCGCTGCGGCGCGACGCAGCACGCGCATCGAAAAATCCGTCCCCCTAATGGTCTTAGGTCAGAATCTCATGGGCGAACAGTTCATGGAACGAACGGTCTCCGTCACCCTCAACATGCACGGTTGCCGGTATGCCTCGCGCCATGACTATGGAGTTGGAACCTGGGTCACGCTGCAGATGGTCGGACTCAACAATTCCAAGGAAAAGCCTGCGACGGTGAGAGCCGTCGTCCGATCCGTTCACCCACCCGAAAGTTTGCGCGAACTCCAACAGGTTGGCGTCGAACTCGAAGCTCCCTCCAACGTGTGGGGGATTGCCGTGCCCCCGGCGGATTGGCTAAGCGCTCGAGAACCAACTACGTCAACGGCCCAACTCCCGCAACCGGTTGCCCCCGTGCAAGAATCAGCCACAAAGAAAATAAGCGAGATCCCGATGAAGACAGAAACCAAGGTATCCGAGATCACCAGTTCCTCATCCCTTTCGCCCGCCGCTCCAGCCTCAAAGTCAGCGGCGGATCCCCAACCAACGCGCGCCGTCGTCACCCCCGAAAAGCTGATCGCCGCGCTGCAGGGCAAGCTCCAACAGGAGGCGGAGAAGGCCGTGCACGCCGCTGCGGCCAAACAGATCGCCGACCTAGTCCGTGAGGCACTCAGTTCGCTCGAGGATGCCCGCCGGTCCAGCGTGCGAGAAATGCAGGAGTTTCGCAGCCGGGCGGAGGAGACCTCTCAACGCCTGAAAAAGCAGACAGACGAATTGCAACGCGAGTTAACGAAGGCGCAAGAATACGTGGACAAGCTGATGCAAGAGCTCGCCCCGTCGATTCCGGCCAAACTGAAGGAAGCGATGGCCCGCGCCACATCGGAATTTGAAAACGCCGCAGACGAGATCGCGGAACTCCGCTACGAACGGCTTCTGGAGAATCTACAGGGCGCGACAAACGAAGCGCTCTCGAAGCTGCATGCGCACTCGGTGGAAGTGCAGACGTCCGTGCAAAATGCGTTCAATTCCCGGCTGGAAGATTTTCGGCGCGACACGGAACTCCACGTGAACCGGGCGCTCGCGGAGACGAAGGAACGCGTGGAGTCCGCGCTCTCTTCACTGGAAACCGAGAGTCGAGCCACCTGTGATGCCCGCCGGCAGACGCTGGAAGCCGAGGTGGCTCGTTCCGCTGAACACACCGCGGAGCAGTTCCACAAAAGAATCAAAACATTCCTGCACACTTGCTTGGAAGCCACCGATGCCGTCGTGGATGAACACTCCAAAACACCGGCAGGCAAGCGCGCAAAAGATAACGACTAACTCTCGAAAAGGCGCGCAACAGGCAGTCGCTTCCACTATCCGCTCAGCGCGTAAGATTTCTCCCTGCCACGGAAATCGCGCTACAATCGGCTGAACCCGGTTGCCGCCACAATTTATCGCTTTCAGCAGCGCCTCGCCCCGTGCGAACAGGAGCTTTACGATGCCGCAAAATATCGTCGCCGCGCAAATCACCATCGCCGACTGGGTCTCCGGCCTCGCCGCCATCCCCGAAAAAGACTTCACCCTAAAAACCGTCCAGGACTACGTCATCCACCATCCCGTCCAGCCCGCCAGCCTCGAACCCTACATTTTCTATTCCAAGGGCAGCTACACCCGCAATCTGATCTTCAAGAACGATCTCTTCGAGTGCATGACCCTCTGCTGGGAAAGCGGCCAGCACAGCCGCATCCACAACCATCGCGATCAGAACTGCTGGATGTCCGCACCCATCGGCCGCCTCGACGTCCGCAACTACCGCGTCGAAAAACTCGATCCCGCCACCGGCGACTGCACAATCACCCCCACCGACATCTACCAACTCGATGCCTCCCACCCCACCTTCGTCAATCCCATGGAACCCGTCCACGAAGTTATGAACCTCGCCGAATACAACCAGCGCGCCGTCAGCATCCACATCTACTCCAAGCCTTTCGACAGTTGCGAAGTCTATTACCGCGACAAAAACAAATACGCCGACGTCCCCCTCTTCTTCACCAGCGAATACGGCAAGCTCAATCCCGCCGAAAAACTCGTCTAGGATTTTCCCCAACTCGCCGCCCAATCCTTCTGAATCCACACCTGTCCAATTTTGGACAGACAGACCTTTTCTCCCAGTTATACCTTTCGGATGGAAGCTAATGGTCGTAACGAAGCCCGCGATAGCTGTCTATGGAATGCCTCCGAGAGGGCTATCGCGGGCACAGTTATTGATGGGACCCACGCACCGGTTTCGTCCGTCGGCAACCAGAACGCTAAATCCCTCTATTTTCTATCTGGCAGTGTAAATAGCAGTCTGCATAGGTCTGTTTATTGCGGGCAGGCCACGCAAAAACTGTCCGAAACAGGATAGCGAGGGATCTCCAAAATCATCATTATGAGGTGAGGTCTCAACAATGTATGTCCTCGCGACGTCTTTCGCTTTCGTAGTCGGACTGTACCTCTTGGCGCTCTTCGTATCCGCAATCGCCCTAATTCCGGTTAAACGGTCCAGCCATTAAACCGCCGTGCTCCGCTTGTGCCCAACCGTCTCCGCTCGCCGCATCGCTGACCCATGGAATTTTCCGGATAACGCGCACTCTCCTGGAAACAAACGCAAGAATCGATTGTTCCCGCCTTCACGGACGCCGCAATACGCCGTCAACTGCTCAGAAGTAATCCCCACGCCGGCTAATCGGGGCAACTGGACAAGCGGGTCCCAGTACCCAAGTTACCGGTAGGGCGATTCCCCGGGAGTTGTCAACAAAGTGGGCGAGAACCTCATTTTTGCTGCATCATCACCAGAGGTCCGAGTTTAGTCGCGCAGGTCAGGTCAGATGCCCAACACGGCGCGAATTCCGCCTGCACGCTCGTAATTGACGATAATGACGCCTTTCGAGGTGACCGTGCTTTCTGTCACCTTGAATGCCGCCGGGATCGTGCCATCGGCAAACAATCGTTTTCCACTGCCCAACGTTATCGGAAATATCTTCAGCCAGAACGCATCGACCAAATTATGCTTGAGGAGTGTCTGAATGAGATTTGCGCTTCCATATACGTGCAAATCCGGCCCTGCCTGTTGCTTGATTTTGGTGATTTTTTCCGCAATATCTCCGTTTAGAAACACGGACGGCTGCCATTCGTGAGATGTCATGGTATTCGAGGCGACGTACTTGGTCGCTGTGTTGACGGCCGGCCAAATGTCGTTGTGTTGCGGCCAGAATGCTGCCCAAATGTCAAAAGTTTTTCGCCCTAGCAACAAGTCAAACGGCATGTTCATCTGCTTTGTTATGGCCGTTGAACTAACAGCGTCGGAATGTGGACTTATCCACCCGCCATACTCGAAGCCGCCACTGGTATCTTCCTCTGGCCCGCCTGGGGATTGTATGATTCCGTCAAGGGAGACAAATTCGAGCACATTGACTCTTCTCATGGCTGACTTCCTTCGAGTCCTATCTGATTTTGTTTAAGTTGCGGGTCCTCGGTTTCCCATGAGCTTCTTTCAGAAGTTAGGGACGTCGCTGCTCCAGAACACAAACTTCCGAATCGCAGCGAGAATAGCACGACTTCTGGTTAAGTCCTGGGAAACGCGCTTGCTTGCCGGACATGGGAAGCAATGCTACGCATTCTGCTCACATGGGAACTCTCCACCTCAACGAGCCTCTATGGGTTTGTTGTCAGGTTGCTCGACGAAAAGACACCAGGGAGTTTCCAGGTTCTTATTGGCCTTCTAGGTTTTTCGACAGCCCTCACTCAGACCTTGTTGGTACTCTTCTTTATCTTCCTTGTCCGCTGGCACATGATTCGACGGGCGAAGGCTCTGTCAGTTCCTGAGTAACGCGGTAGCCGGAGAAGTGGAATCCTAGGACTGGAGTTGTCCGGTTTCCCGGCGGTTGCCGGCAACTTGGGAACTAGTAGGATCAATTTCGATTAAACGACAAGCTGCTTCACTTTCGGGGGCACGAAAAGATAGCCGACACCTTGGCACTGCGGGCATTCCTTATTGCGGTAATACCCGGTCGCTTCACACAAGGAACAATCTTCCCAATCCCCACGGTTGGGCGCGCCTGCGTTTGTGCCGTTGCAGCGTTCTCCGCTGATCGTCTTACAACAACGCCGGTCTGTCACTCTGCTGTTGTAACCCGCGCCACCACACTGCGCACAATGGGTCACAGGGAGGTCTCTCTTCAACATGTACACATCATACGTCCGCGTTCAGCCACTAGCCAGTCCCGAACTATACAGCCCGCGAAAATCTCACAACTTCCCAATCTGCCTTACTCGCTTCGGCCACCCGGACGAAACTCATGAATCTGCCAATCCGCAGCCTTGCTTCCACGGCGCTCCCCAGGTGGAATGGCGGCGTGCACTTCGGGTAAAATGTTTTTTACCTTTGCGGACAGTGAGGGGAAGCATGCTTGAGCTACGACCGAATTGCGAATGCTGCAACAAAGATTTGCCGCCATCCGCTACCGACGCGATGATCTGCACCTTCGAGTGCACCTTTTGCCGCGACTGCGTTGACAACCGCCTAGGTGGGCGCTGCCCTAACTGCGGAGGCAACCTCGTATCGCGCCCCATTCGTCCACTCGCAAAGCTTGCCGCCAATCCCCCCTCAACTGTCCGCGTGTTTAAGCCCCAGGGTTGTGGCCAGCCGATAAACTCAAATTAGTGCAGCACCCTCCCTTCCCTTCTCTTGACTTCTCTCCCCTCAAAAAGTACATTCCCTCCTGTTTAGCCGCGGCCGGTTCCCGTTCGCCAGCCGCCCAGAGAAGTTGGCGTCAGAGTCCTTATGGACGTTACGACCCACGACGTTCTCTTGGTCGGAGGTGGTGGTGCTGGCCTCCGCGCCGCCATTGCTGTATCCGAACTCAATCCCAACCTAAAAATCGCCGTAGTCTCCAAGGTCTATCCCATGCGGAGCCACACCGTCTCCGCAGAAGGCGGCGCCGCCGGCGTCATCAAATCCGACGACTCTCTCGACGAGCACGCCTACGACACCATCTCCGGTGGCGACTGGCTCTGCGATCAAGACGCCGTCGAAGCCTTCGTAAAAGAATCTCCCCTGGAACTTCTCCAACTCGAGCACTGGGGCTGCCCCTGGAGCCGCCAGGAAGACGGCCACATCGCCGTCCGGCCCTTCGGCGGAATGAAAAAGATGCGCACCTGGTTCGCCGCCGATAAAACCGGCTTCCACATGTTGCACACTCTTTTTCAAACCACCATGAAGTACAACGCCATCTTTCGCTACGACGAATGGTTCGTCACCAAGCTCCTCGTCGACGATGGCCGCGTCCAGGGCGTAGTCGCCATCGAATTAATGTCCGGCAAAATTCAGGCCATCACCGCCAAGTCCGTGATCCTCTGCGCCGGCGGTTGCGGCCGCGTCTTTCCCTTCACCACCAATGCCAGCATCAAGACCGGCGACGGCATGGGCCTCGCTTATCGCGCAGGCGCCCCACTGAAGGACATGGAATTCATCCAGTATCACCCAACGGGCCTCCCCTTCACCGGCATCCTCATCACCGAAGCCGCCCGCGCCGAAGGCGGCTACCTCGTCAACAAAGACGGCTACCGCTATCTCCAAGACTACAACCTCGGCACTCCCACCGCCAAGCCCGTCCTCCGCTCCATGGAATTAGGCCCTCGCGATCGCCTCTCCCAGGCCTTCGTGAAAGAACAGGAAAAGGGCCGCACCATTGACGGTCCCTACGGCCCCGTTGTCCATCTCGATCTCCGCCATCTCGGCGAAAAATTAATCAACTCCAAGCTCCCCTTCGTCCGCGAACTCTGCACCAAATACCAGAACGTCGATCCCGTCCACGAAATGATTCCCGTCCGCCCCGTCATTCACTACATGATGGGCGGCGTCAGCACAGACATCAACGGAGCCACGCCACTCCCCGGCCTCTTCGCCGCCGGTGAAGTAGCCTGCGTCAGCATCAACGGCGCCAATCGCCTCGGCTCCAATTCCCTTCCCGAACTCCTCGTCTTCGGCGCCCGCGCCGGAAAAGCCGCCGCCGAATTCGCCTCCACAGCAAAGCCCATTTCCAATTCCATCCTCGCCCAAGCATTCGACGAACAGCGCCGCATCGAAAACCAGTTCCTCCGCAACACCACCGGCAAGGAACGCACTTCCACGATTCGCGAAGAAATGCAAACCACCATGGAGACCAGCGCCGGAATCTACCGCACCGAATCCTCTCTCGCCGCCGGCGCAAAAACTCTTCGTGAACTGCAAGAGCGCTCTGACAATCTCGGCCTCGACGACCACTCCCTCACCTTCAACACCGATCTCGTCGCCGCTCTCGAACTCTCCTTCATGCTCGACGTCGCCGAATCTATGGTTCAATCCGCTCTCCTGCGCACCGAATCCCGCGGCGCCCACCAGCGCAGCGATTTCCCCAAGCGCAACGACGAAAAATTCCTCGCCCATTCCCTGGTCTTCCGCGCCGCCGACGGACGCCCCCGCGTCGAATATCTCCCCGTCAGGATCACGCGGTGGCCTCCCGGCGAACGTGTTTACGGACAGTCCGCGCAGAAAACCGGCGCAAGTTAGGACATTATGGCCGATACCATCAAACTCGAAGTCTCGCGCTACTCTCCGGAGACCGACGCCGCTCCCCATTTCCAGAGCTTCGAAGTTCCCTTCCGCAAGGATTGGGTCGTCCTCGACGCCCTCAACTACATTAAGGACAAGCAGGATGGCTCCCTCACCTATCGCTGGTCCTGCCGCATGGGCATCTGCGGCAGTTGCGGCATGCTCGTCAACGGTGAGCCAAAACTCACCTGTGCCACCTTCCTCGCCGACTACGCCCCTCAACCCATCCGTGTCGAGCCGCTCCGCAATTTTCCCGTCATCCGCGATCTCGTAATCGCCATGAACGACTTCATGCGCAAACTGCAAAAGATGAAACCGTGGTTAATCCGCAAGGAAGAAAAGCCTGTCTCCGAAGGCGAATATCTGCAAACTCCCGAACAGCTCGAAGCCTTCAAGCAATACAGCATGTGCATCAACTGCATGCTCTGCTACGCCGCCTGTCCCGTCTACGGCCTCGACCCCCTCTTCTCCGGCCCCGCCGCCATCGCGCTCGCCCAACGCTACAATCTCGACTCTCGCGATCAGGGCGCGAAAGATCGTTTCCCCGTTCTATCCCAGCACGACGCCATCTGGGGTTGCACCTTCGTCGGCGAATGCACCCGCGTCTGTCCAAAACACGTCGATCCCGCCGGCGCCATCCAGCAGTACAAACTCACCGCCGCGCTCGACTGGGTAAAGTCCGTCGTCATGCCCTGGGGTGGAAAATGAAATCCGCGGCCACTCCAACTCCCTACACCCTCAACCACCCGCGCTGGTATCGCAAACGCGTCTCCACTTACTGGTGGCTCCAACGCTGGGAGTATCTTCGTTTCGTCCTGCGCGAAATCAGCAGCGTATTCATCGCCTGGTTTGTTGTCCTCACGCTCCTGCAGATCTATTCCGCGTCCCGGGGCCCCAACGCTTACGGCGATTTTCTGGAATTCCTGAAAAATCCCTTTGTCGTCGCGCTGAACATCATCAGCTTTTTCTTTGTCGTCTACCATTCCATTACCTGGTTCAATCTCTCCGCCCGCGCCATGTCCATCCGCGTGGGCGGAAAAAAAGTCCCCGGCTTCCTGATCTCCGGCCCCAATTTCGTCGCCTGGTTCGTAATTTCCGGGGTGATCGCTTGGCTTCTCTTGCGAAGTTAAGGAGTTAATTAGCAGTGTTGCCTTACGATACATCCACGCCACTGTCATCCCGAATCCCCGCGAACTTTGCGGGGTGAGGGATCTGCTTTTCGCTCGCGAACTGCGATCCGGCGAGGAAGTCAACGGAGCCTGATGGGTTCCGACGGACAAAAGGACAGAAAACGAAATGGACGCTCAACCAACCAAGCTTCGCATCGAACCGCTCCTCTGGCTCCTCTTCAGCGCCGGCGGTGTCGTCGCCGCCTTCTTCATCCCCATCCACCTCTTCATCCTGGGAATTGCCACTCCCCTCGGCTGGACAACCGCCACCGAATACGCAAGCGCCACCGCCTTCCTCGCGTTTCCTATCGTGCGCGTCTACCTTTTCGTTCTCTGCTCCGTCCCGCTCTTCCATGCCGCTCATCGCATTCGCTACACCCTCTACGACGGCCTGCAAATCAAGCATCTCAACGAAGTCATTGCCGTCGCGTGCTATGGCGGCGCGGTTGTCGGCACTCTCGTCGCGGGATATTTGTTGTGGAATTTTGTTTAAAGGATCAGATTCTTTCAATATGCTCAGGGCTAGAACCGCCCCGTAAGTGAGGCGCCATGGAACACCAACTGAAGTCCATCTCCAAAGCAGGCATCCCCGAAGCCATCGCCAAGGTCGAACTCTACCGCTACCTCAATGAGCCCGAGGAAGCCGAATCCATCTGCCGCGACATCCTCGCCATCGATCCAGAGCAGCAGCTCGCCCGCCGCATGCTCGGCCTTTCCATCACCGACCAATTCCTCGGGATCACCGGTGATCGCTATGAAGAGTGCCGCTCCATCTTCCAGTCCCTGCGCGATCCCTACGAGCGCTTCTACTACACCGGCCTTTTCCTCGAGCGCCGCGCCAAAGCCCAGCTCCGCACCGGCTGCGCCGCCCACATCCTTCTTCCCCTCGTCGAAGAAGCCCTCCACTGTTTCGGCGAAGCCGAAAAAATCCGCCCCATCGGCAACGACGACAGCATCCTCCGCTGGAACCGCTGCGTCCGCCTCCTCGAATCCCACCCCGACTTCCACGCCGTCCACCCCGGCCCAACCAACTTCGAATCCTCCGACACCCCTCCCATCCCAACCCGCACCCGCAACCTAACCCACTAGTAGGCCTAGGTAGCATAGGCTTCAGCCCGTGTTCCGCTGCTCCTCTCGCCTTTGTAGGGGCGGGGCTCGCCCCGCCCTCTTGGTTTTTCTTTCCTTACCTGTCATCCAGCCTGCCCTGAGCGGAGCCGAAGGGACCGGAATGGCCGATTTTTTCTTCGCGCCGAAGTTTGGCGCGTCGGCCATGGAGCGGAGGGACCGTGGCAACACTTTCACCCAATCACGGTCGCGAATGCGAGCAGCGTATTGGGGGGCAAATTTTTCTTGAAATCTACTTTTAGAGTGCCGCCGTATGCCGCACCCTGCGCCTTTCAGGGCGCGGTTTTTTCTTCCCCTCTCCACCCAAAGCTCCGCGCTCCCCCTCACCAAACTCGATCGAGCACCCGCAATGCCTCAACTCCCACCCGAACCAACCCCTCCACATCCACCCCCTCCGCCCACTCAATAAAATCGTTCTTCGGCACAACCCGCGTCAACAAACACCCAACTACAACACTCTCCGCAAACCCAGCCACCAACTCCTCCGCTGGCGACACAAATTCCACCCCGCTCTTCGCCTCAATCCCCCGCTCCTCCAAACACGTCATCCCGCACAACAATGGGCTGAACAAAACCACTCCCGCCAAGATTGCCGCAACCACCGTCCTATATTTCCGCTTCCTCATAAAACATCTCCTAACCACTTATGTCCTTCTACATGTAAGACGAACACACCTCCCCAAAATCGACATTCCCATCGCAAAATTTTCGAGGTGGAATCTGCTCCGAATGTAGGGGCCGCCTTCCGAGGCGGGCCGCTTTTGCGCTCCAACCCTAACCACCCAACCCACAGGGACCACCGTTTTCGCCCAACGCAAACGCAGCAATCCCAATCCGTGTAAAACGGCCAAACTCTACACTGTTTGCTATGCCTGAAAAACTCTCCGGAACAATCCAATCATCTCCCCAAACGCCAAATCCGTAGCCTCCGGATCGAACCGCGGCCCCTCATCCCTCGTAAACGCATGCTCCGCCGGATACAAACTAACTCGATACCGCGCACCGCTTTTCTTCAGCGCAGCATCAATGGTCTCCCGCCCCGCCTCCGGCACATGCGGATCCTGCGTCCCAAAAATCATCAACAACTCCCCGCGAATCTCCTTCGCCCGATCCAGCGATCCCGCATCAGCATCTTTCCCCAACTTCCCATCGTGAATCCCAGTTCCGTAATAACAAACCGTCGCCTTCACATCCGGCTGAAACGCCGCCCGAAACGCCAAATGCCCGCCAATACAAAAACCCACCGCCCCAATTTTCCCTCGCGCCACTTTCGGATGTTTCCCCAGCCAATCCAGCCCCGCCCGGCAATCCGCATCGAAGTCCGCCACCGGAGTCTTCGCCGCATCCCCCAGCCCGCGCGTCCGCCCCGCATCGTCAAACGCAATCGCCGATCCCGGTGGCTCAATCCTCCGGTAAATCTCCGGCGCCGCCGCCACAAATCCATACCCCGCCAGACGCACGCACCAGCGCAACAGCGGCGGTGTGAGTTGAAAAATATCCGAGTAGCACCAGATCCCCGGATACTTCCCCTCCGCCTTCGGGGCCGCCACAAACGTCCGCATCGGCCCGCCCGCCACCCCAATGTCCACAAATTCCGTCGTAACAATCATTTTGGGATTCCCCCCTATTCGCGGCAGATTCTGTCCGAGACCCCTGTTCCAGTCAACTCCCCAGGACCTCCTATTCGAATTTCTACTCTCTGGCTCTACACTCTCGAAGGCGTTGTGACTGAACCAACGCCCTTTATGGGGAGGTTCCAGTACTAGGCCTTGCCGAATTGATCCACCCAGAGGTCCGTCAAGTAGATTCTTCGAGTTTTTGTTCATAAGCTCCCACAAATGGACTAGTTGTGGCACTTTCTTGCATATCCTGTCCGCAGGGGCAGACGCTCACGGCGGCTCACCAAATAAGATGTTTTTTTTCAGCTGAATACAGGGTGCAATCTGAGCCGCAATCAGCCGCCTTTGGCAGCTCGATTGCACGTTGGTACAGCGCTGATGGCCGTAAGCGGTCTGTGTCTAGTGTGTTCCTGGAGGAACGAGTCTACATGAAGAGGCTTTTACTTTTGGCAGTTCTCAGTGCCCTTGTAGTCTTGGGTTTCGCGGGACCTGCAATGGCAGACTCGATTGGCACTCTGACTTTGGCCGACTGTGGCGGCGGAGGCTCTGGCTGCCCAGCCGCAAGCTACAGCTTCGATATTGGTGCGACCACTGCTACGCTGACGATCACGATCGCTAGTGGCGTGAACTCGAACAACGATATTATCTCGGCTGTTAACCTCGGCACGAATGGCATAAATCTGACGGGCTTGAGCGTTACGGGTCCGACTGGTTCGGGCACCTGGACCGCCAATCAGGCCAGCATCAACAGCAGCTCGAATTGTACGAAGGGCAACGGTTCGTTCATGTGCGCTGCGGGCGGCGTGGATATCTCGGCCCCCGGCACTTACACCTGGGTATTCTCCTACGACTCAAATACCGCCCTGAGCTTGATGGATCCAGGCACCGTGCACATCGGCGCGAATTATGATCCACATCAGGGTTTCATCGTTTCTCAAACCATTGGCGGCTCCGCGGTTCCTGAGCCAGCCAGCTTAACCTTGTTGGGTTTGGGTCTCTTGGGCGTTTCATTCCTTCGCCGCAAGAAGTAGCGACTACAATCCTTTTTGAAGAGCCGGTGATGTTTAGCCGGCTCTTTTTTTGGAACAACGCCTCCATCGCGACTTCAGGTTGGCAACCACCGTACAAACCATTTTTTCAGCGTTGAAGTGATTCGATGTTTCAGCCCATATTGAGCAGGGCCCTCAGGAACTGGCTTGCCGGCAATAAACGTCAAGTGCGCCCGCAAGTAATCGGACTCGTTGCAAATGATCAAATGCGTTTTCATAACGTGCTCCTGAACCGCGACACCTGCCCTTCAATCACAGTTCGTGCCTCACACTTTTCTGTCAAGGAATTCCTCATTTTAGTTCCGTCGCTCGGCGATTACAGGGGCCGTGATGGAGGGCCTCGCGGACAATAGTCCTCCTGCGAATCCCTCTCGAATCAATTTAAAAATCGTCCGCCGGTTTTCAACCATCGCCTTCAGCCACGCGAACCGCCCCATCTGCGGAAAATAAATTCCCCGGAAACACAGACGCGAAATCAGAATGTTGATCCGGTAACCCAGCGGCTTGTGGCTCACTGATTCCACGGCCTTTGCTATGGCCTCCGGACTGTACGAACTCGCCCATCCAATCCGCACCTCCGCGTGAGCCTCTTCTATGCTCATCTTCAGCGGCGTATGCGCCATCGCAAACGGAATGAACTCCTGCCAATGTTTCGGGCGCGTAAGCCGCCCCGCGGCCTCCAGCCTCTTGTACAGCGGCGTCGCCGGCAGCGGTGTCATCAAGCCAAAAATCGGCAACCCTGGCGGCCACGTGCGAATCTCCCTCAACGTTCGCTCCGCCACCCCCGGCGTGTCATTGTCCATTCCGAAAATAAAAGACGTGATGGCAAAAACGTTGCGCTGCGCCAGCCGGTCCAGCACCACCGCATACTCCCCAGGCTTGTTAAACCCCTTCTTCACATCCGCAAGGTTCGCCGGATCGATCGATTCCATCCCGATGAAGATCCACTTGCCCCCCGAGGCCGCGATCAGATCGACCAGCTCTTCATCGCGCAGGAGATTCGCGCTGATCTGGGCCACCCAGTGCACCTGTGCGTTCGCGGCGATGATGTCCCGCAGCAGCGATTTCGTGCGCTTCACGTTGATCGCGAAATTATCGTCGATGAAAAATACCGCAATCTGCCCGCCCTCTTCCCGCGCTCTCGCTTTCAATCGCAACAGTTCGTTCACCACGCTCTCATTACTGCGAAAACGGATGGAATCTCCAAAAAAACCCGTCACCGTGCAGAATTCACACCCGTAAGGACACCCACGCCCGGATTCCACCGGAATAATCCGAAACGTTCCCCAGCCCCCGCCCACCCGCTTCAGCAGTGGTTGCAACACCCGCGGGAGCACGTTGAACTGGCCTAGATCGATCCTGTCCCACGGAATTTCCGGATAAGGCTGCAGCGACGGTTTCCGTTCCTGTCCAAAGTCGTCCACTGGCGCGTAGACATCCTTCAGCGTCCCGCGCACCGCATCTTCCACAATTCTCGGCCACGTCTCATCCGCTTCGCCCAGCGCTACCGCATCCGCGTGCCGCGCGCCGCCGTCGCGCCCCAAGGCTTCATCCGCCAGCTCCGTCACATGCGGGCCGCCCATCACAACCTTCACCCCTGTCGCGCGCACCGCGTCCGCCATTCGATAGGCCTTCGCGATCATTCTAGTCATCGCGCCGATGCCAACAAGCTCAATCCCCTCCTCCCGCACATAGCGCGCGATGCCTTCTTCGTCCATCGGTTGCGCGTTTCCATCAATCAGCACCACTTCATGCCCGGGTGGAGTCAGCGCTCGCAGCAGAAACATCCAAAGATGCGGCATGAAATTGCGAGTCACGCCGTTGTCGGGGTTGTACAACAGTATTTTCATTGGGCGGAATATCCATTCTCGGATCCAACGCAGGAGGCCCCTCAAATTTCGTTTGAATTACTCGAGGTCGTACAGCTTCCAGGAAGCTCCGGGAACGAAGTTTATCCGGCCTGCGATTGGCGAACTGTTCAATATTGAACAGTTCGCGAACCCCACTAGTCAGTTTCGTTAGTCGAATCAACGGCACCTCCACTCCTCTCCCTCCAGGAACAAATCCAGGCTCTCGCTCTGCGAACAATTTGTTTGCCTCGAAAAGACTTTTCCCTGACATTTCGATTCCCTCTCCGCGCTACTCTTATCTGGGGGCATTCGTGAAACGTGCGGCAATCATCGGCGGCGGCATCGGCGGTCTCACCACCGCCATCGCTCTCCGCAAAATCGGGTTCGACGTAAACGTCTACGAACGCGCCGCCGAACTCAAGGAAGTCGGCTCCGGCATGAGCCTCTGGCCCAATGCCGTCAGGTCACTCAATCAGATTGACCCGAGTATTCTTTCCACACTCAGACCTCGTGGCAGATCTCTCCGCCGTCTCGTCATGAAGGATGCGAGCGGCGAAGAAATAAAAACTCTGCCTCTCCCCGTCGCCGATTGCAGCGGAATCGCCCTCCATCGCGCCGAACTCCAATCCGCGCTCGCCGGGACTGTATCTCCCGGCTCTATCCACTTAGACCATACGTTTTCGCGCCTCGAACAGCGCCCCGGCTCCGTGCTCCTTCATTTTGAAAATGGACGCTCGGTTGAAGCCGATCTCGTTGTCGCATGCGACGGCATTCATTCGGCTGTTCGCAAATCCCTCGGCCTCAAATCCAAACTCACCAATCGCCCCTACAGCGTCTGGCGCGGCATGACGCACATCAACTCCGAAGACGAGGCTCGGCACCTCGGCCTCAAGCACGACGGTGATTTTTCCGAATCCTACGGCCATGGCCGCCGCTTCGGCATTCTGCGCCTCGGCCCCGGACGCATCCACTGGTATGCCGTCGCCAACAATTCCCTGCGCCCGCCAGACCTGCCCGACGACGACGCCCTTCGCAAGCTTTTTTCCGGTTGGCATAATCCGATTCCGGAGCTCATCGAAACCGCGGTGAGCGCGATCTGCACAAGAGTTCAGGATCGCCTCCCCACTCTTCCCTGGGTAGTCGGCCGAGTCGCCATCCTCGGTGACGCCGCCCATCCCGTCAGCCCCAATTTCGGACAGGGCGCCTGCCTCGCCATCGAAGACGCCGTCGTCCTCGCCGCCTGTCTTCAGGCGCAACAGGATCTCCCTCGCGCGTTGCGTCGCTATGAAATTTCCCGCTATCCGCGCTGCCTGGAAATCCTCTTCATGTCCCGCGAAGCCGGCCGATTCGCCCAACTTCAAAATCGCACCCTGGTTCGCCTTCGCAATCACTTCATAAAACTCGCCCCGCTTGCCTTCACCGCGTTCTGGTTTCGCCGCAGTTGCGATTTTCATCCCCCAACTCTCGCGGCCTGCTGAACCACTTCCTCCGCGCGCCGTATTTGCCGAAAAAACACCTGACCCTGCGAATCAGAAAATTTCAGGCGCGGCTCATGCACGGCTGTTTACTGTTGCCAATAGCCCGCTTTGCCAGAAGCACCAACCCCTGCCCAATCAAACAGTTACAAGTTATAGCATCAGTTACTAGTTACTTCTCGTACCCGCACATCGGTACTTCTTTCCCATTTGTACTACCTGCCCCCAAGTCGTACTCTACTCGCCCTGTGACGTACAACCAGCTCCGCGCACGGCTCCTGCCCAGCCGCTCTGCCGCAGACCTTCTGCGTCACTGCACGGCCAATCTCCGCTTGCGCACCAAGCTCCTCTTCTCCTTCATTTTTCTCACGGCCGCGCTCACCAGCGTCACGCTTCTCGTCGTTCGCCGCAACGCACAAGCCCAGGTCGAGCGCCAGATCGAACTCGATTCGCAAAACGCTACCCTCACCGTCCAGGCCGTTCATCGCCAGCAGAAAACTTCCCTCAGTCGCAAAGCCGATCTGCTCGCCTCTCTCGCCTATATGCGTAACGGCGATCCCACTGCCATCCGCGACGCCAGTGAAGATCCCTGGCAATCCGACGATTGCAACCTCTTCGTTCTCACCGACAAAAACGCCAGGATCATCGCCCTTCACTCCACCACTTCCTCCTTCCCCAAAGCCACCGCCCAGGAACTGGTTTCCCGTTCCATTGATCGGGCGGAAACTTCCAGCTGGTGGTTCACCGGCAACAGCCTCTACCAGGTTGTTCTTCAGCCTTTCTACGAGGGCAACTCGCGCAAAAGCCTTCTCGGCTTTGTAATCGTCGGCCGCCTGATCAACGAACACGCCGCCGCCGATCTTGCCCGCATCACCTCCAGCGACATCATCTTCCGTGAAGCCGGAAAAGTCGCCGTCAGCACTCTTCCCCTCCTCAAGGAAGCCGAATTCTCCCGCTCCTTCGGCGACCAGTTCATTCCCACCGAACTCGCTCTCGGCGACGAGCGCTATCACGCCACCTCCGTCGAACTCGCTCCGGGCCTCCAACCCGCAGCGGACATCATCGTTCTCAAGTCCCACCGGGAAGCCGACGCCTATCTTCTGCGCCTCAATCATCTCCTTCTCGGCCTCGGCCTCGTGGCCATACTCGCAGGCGCCGCTCTCATCTTCCTCATCTCCGACACCGTCACCCGGCCCCTCGAATCCCTCGTCAAAGGTGTTCACGCACTCGCACGCGGCGACAAGGAATATCCCCTCGAAGCCAATGGAGACGATGAGCTATCCGAATTAACGCGAGCCTTCGACACCATGCGCGACACCTTGGAGCGCAACGAAACCCAGCGCGAACAACTCGAAGGCCAGCTTCGTCAGGCCCAGAAAATGGAAGCTCTCGGCCGCATGGCTGGCGGCGTCGCGCACGACTTTAACAATCTCCTCACCGTCATCCGCGGCCACAGCGACCTGCTTCTCGACCGCCTGCAGCCCGAAGATCCCCTCTATCGCAGTTCCCAGCAGATTCGCAAGACTTCCGACCGCGCCGCTTCCCTCACCCGCCAGATGCTCGCCTTCAGCCGCATGCAAGTTCTCCAGCCCAAAGTCCTCGACCTCAACGAACTCATCGCCGACATGGGCAAACTCCTTCGCCGCCTGGTTCGCGAAGACATCGAATTCAGCCTGCGTCTCGGCGATTCTCTCGGCCGCATCAAAACCGACCCTAGCCAGCTTGAGCAGGTTCTCCTCAATCTCACCGTCAACGCCAGTGACGCCATGCCCCTCGGCGGCAAGCTCACCATCGAAACCCAAAACCTCTTCGTCGACCACACTAATGCCCACCTTCATACTTCCGTGGAATTCGGAGACTACGTTCTCCTCGCCGTTTCCGACACTGGTCACGGCATGGACGCCGCAACCAAGGCCCGCATCTTCGAACCTTTCTTCACCACCAAGGAGCCCGGCAAAGGCACCGGCCTCGGTCTCGCCACTGTCTACGGCATCGTCAAGCAAAGCGGTGGCTTCATCCATGTCGACTCCGCCCCCGGCAACGGCACTCGCTTCACCCTCTATCTCCCGCAAACCTTCGAACAACTCGATGTTGCGCCCCCAGTTCCAGAATTTCACCCGCCCGTTACCGGCCGCAGAACCGTTCTCGTTGTCGAAGATGAACGTGAAGTCCGCGAACTCGCCTGCGAATTCCTCAAAGCCGCCGGCTATGGCGTCCTCACCGCCGAAGACGGCGCGGAAGCCCTCGAAATTGCCAAACGCCTCGGAGAATCCATTAACGTCGTCCTCACCGACATCGTCATGCCCAAAATGCGCGGCCCCGCCCTCGCCAGACGCCTGAAAACTCTCCACCCTCATCTCAAACTCGTTTATATGACCGGCTACCTCGAACAATCCGCCCCCGGCGACGATTTCCTCCAGGACGCCTTCTTCCTCCAAAAACCCTTCTCCCGCGAAACCATCGTCGGCCAAGTCGGCGAATCCCTGAAAGACACTCCCTTCCCCAAGCCTCCCTCCAAATCCAGAAAACCCCTCCCCGAATCCCTCCCCGTCTAGCCTTTTTGAGTGCGGAAGCAAAGCTTCCGCTTTTGCGGATTTATCCATTCAAATCAAGAAATGCGCTGGAGCACATTCTCTCCGGCAATTCCAATCGGTGGGTGGCGCACCCTTAAATCAGCGAAGTGAGATTTGGGCAACTGAACGCGACAAAATGCAAGTTGCAGCGTTCGCAAAAACGTTCGGGGGATGGCGAACGACTTTCATGGAGGGCAGAAACGTCAAAGTCCGCAGCCTTGAAAACAAAAGGGTGTGGCACCCACGCTGGCAACCTAGTATCTTTAGGAAAAATCTCTCAACTGGTACACTCTGCCATGCAGCTCCATCAGACAAAACAAACCTATCTGCCACCCACCAGTAGTGAGTTGGCTTTGTCCATGCTTGCGGGCTATAGGTTACAGGTCCGTTTGAAAAAACTCACTGTCACTTTTTGGGCCTTGGTCTTTCTTCTCTGCGTTTCCGGTGCTGGAGTGCATCCTCAAGAGCTTCCCCAGGGTTCTAATGCTCGACAGAGCCCGCAATCGCGGCCAGTGTTGCGAGCAACCACAAGGCTAGTCCAGGTGAATGTGATTGTGCGCGACAAGCGCGGAAATCCGGTAGAAGAATTGCAACCGGAAGACTTCACCGTGTTCGACGAAGGCCAGCCGCAGAAGATTGCTGTGTTCTCTCTCGAATCAAGCTTGGCGGGGACCAGAGCAGCGGGTGGTGCTCTTCCTCCAGATCGACCTTCAAATGTCTTCACGAACCGGCTGGAACGGACCGGTCCATTACGACCGAGCGTCACTATCGTTCTGTTCGACGCATTGAATACTCCGATCAACGACCAGGCTTACGCCCGGAACCGGATCATTCAATTTCTCGGCACTCTGCACCCAGAGGATCACGCGGCGATCTACCTGCTAACCACAAAGCTTCAAGTTCTTCACGAGTTCACACAAGACACGAAGGAGCTACTGGCAGCTTTAGAACACTTTCATGGACGCAGTTCTGCTTTTCTCGCACCTGCCAATTCGAGTTCCACGGATCCAAGCGCAGTCGCCCCTGATCTGTCCGACGCTCTGGATTCTATCCAACGAGGCGCCATGTCCAATGTGCCACCGGCCCTGGCGCAGCTTCTCAAGAACGCCGATGGCGCCATGATGGATTCGGAAAACGTGAATCGCGCACAAATCACTGCGGCTGCGCTTGAAGCCATTGCCGGCCATCTCGCTCGTATTCCCGGCCGGAAAAGCATCGTATGGGTATCCGGGAGTTTTCCTATCCAAATCGGTTATGGCGCCGGTACCCTGATGAATCTGGCGCGCGAACAGCGTTCTTTCGCGCCGGAGCTCGAACACGCTGCGGAAGTTCTCGATCAAGCTGGCATTGCGGTCTATCCGGTCGACGCACGAGGACTTCGTTCCGGCGCCATTCCTCCAGAACGGGGGCCGAAGCCACCTAGATCTTTTGCACCTGGTCACAACGACAACGAGTTTTTCACCATGGACCTGCTCGCGGACCGGACCGGGGGAAAGGCTTTCTACAACAACAATAATCTTGTGGGTGCGATGCGCACGGCTCTTGCTGACGGTGAATCGAGCTACATGATCGGGTTTTACCCGGCACATGGAAAATGGGACGGTAAGTTTCACGAGCTCAGGATCAAGGTGCGTGCACACGGCGACGAAGTTCGCTACCGCAAAGGTTATTTCGCGTTTCCGGAGCCAACGGGAGAAAAGAAGCAGAGAGAGGAAAAAGAGACTCTCGACGCGGCCATCTGGAGTCCCATTGAATCGACGGCGATCGGCCTTGAAGTCAACGTCCAGGGGTCTCCAACTGCAGCAGATCGAACACTGGCACTGAGTCTCGGCATGGACATCAAGGAGATTCTTCTGGAGGAAAAGGAAGGGCTGTGGCGGGGCAATATTGAACTGATGTTTTTTCAGATGGGGCAAGACGGCAAGACTCTCGATGGGGAGACGAAACTCGTCACTCTGAATCTCGACGGGCAAAAGTACAAATCACTACAAGAGAATGGGCTTTTTATTGTCCGGCACCTCCCGATTCTTCCGGCAGCGAACACCCTGCGAATTGTCGTCCGGGATCGAGGTTCGAGCGCGATTGGAACCGTGACGGTTCCAATCAATCAGTGGTTCTCGCCGGAAGCCGCCAAAAGTGGAGGTCTCGGCAGTCCTTCGAACTCACCAGAGCAGTAAAAGAAAAGGCCTGGTGCTCCTGCGAAGAAACCGAAGGACAGACGGGACGTTCCTTTCAAATCCAAAATTACTTCCAAACAGCGCAGTTTCGCTCTAGCCTATCCCCTATCTCAACATACAATCACCAATCTATTCCCAATCCAGGAGCCTCGCCTATGAACGTCCGCTGCGTCATCACCGGCCGCAACTCCTCCGGCAAATCCGTCTTCGTCAAAGACGCCTCTGTCACCCCCATCACCCTCTCTCTCCTCCCCGGCTTCGAGTTCCACCGCCTTTGGGGCTCCGATTCCATCCCGCAACTCCCCTGCGACGGCACCCCTCCCCCGCATCCCCGCTACTTTCCTCCCACCGGCGGCTTCCGATTCGCCTTCTTCACCGTCCCGCCCGGCACCAGCAAAATTCCAGAGAACACCGATCTCCCCGCCGCCTTCGCCGAAATCCAGTCCAAACTTCCCGGCATGGTCGAAGTCCTCGAACCCATGCATCCCGGCATGCACACCACGGACACGGTCGACTTCGACGTCGTCCTCTCCGGCGAAATCTATCTCGTCCTAGACGACGGCGCCGAACTCCTCCTCAAAGCCGGCGACTCTGTCATCCAGAACGGCACCCGCCACGCCTGGGAAAATCGCTCCAACCAGGATTGCATCATCGCCGTTGCCCTCATCGGCGCCGAACGTACCCGCTGATCACACTTGCACCCACGATAAGCAATGCCCACTTCAGAACGTTGATTGTTTCGCGCAGCCCTCGCTTTGCCTTCATAGTGCAAAGAATCAGCCGTCATATACTGTCCAAGCTCAACCCCGGAGGCCCCTTGAACAAACGGCTGCGCGTTGTGGTTTCCCTGCCCAACGACAACGCTTACCAGCACGAGCAAGCCCTTGTGGCCAAGTCTGCCGGCGCCAAGCTCGGCATCGACCTAAGCCTCCTCCACGCCAACGACGACTCCATCACCCAAAGTCAACAACTCCTCGAAATCATCCAGTCGAGCTCCGATACACCGCCCGACGCCCTCCTCGTCGAACCCGTCACCGCCAGCGGACTCCGCCGCGTCGCCGAGGCCGCCGTCGCGCAAAACATCGGCTGGGTCATCAGCAACAGCGACGTGGACTACGTCACCCAGCTCCGCAAAAACCCTCGCGTTCCCGTCTTCATCGTCACCCAGGGCCAGTTCGAAATCGGCCGCCTGCAGGGCAAACAGCTCGCCGCTCTCCTTCCGCAAGGCGGTTCCGTGTTATACGTCGCGGGCCCCAGCATGAGCTCCGTCGCCGCCCAGCGCTTCGAAGGACTGGAAAGCGCCCGCCAGCGCAACGTCCAGCTCACCGTCCTCCGCAGTAAATGGAGCGAAGCCAGCTCCCAGCAGAGCGTCTCCGCGTGGCTGCGTCTGGCCACTTCCCGCGCGGAAAAATATCTTCTCGTCGCCGGGCAGACCCACGAACTCGCCATCGGCGCCAGAAAAGCCTTCCATTCCATCAGTGACCTTGATCAGCAAAAAACCTGGCTCGATCTCCCCTTCCTCGGCATTGGCGTCGCCAGCCAGGTCAAGCCCCTCGTCGATTCACGCATTCTCGTCGCCGCCGTCGTTACCTCCGTGACCATGGAACTAGCTCTCCGCTTGCTCTCCCGCGCTCTCGATTCAAACTCTCACCCGCCCGAACGCACCGTCGTCGAAGTCTCCTCCTATCCCGAACTCGAAAAACTCCGCCCGAACCGTTGAACCGAAATATGCTCTAATGACTCACAACTGAATTCTCAGATCCCGGAAAGAGGCTCGCCAATTAAATCCTCGCTGCGATCAAAATTTCTCGGCCGCCGTTTTTTGCTCGGCTTCTGTGCCGCAACGATCTTCGTTGCCGCATTTCTTCTTACCGCCGCGGCCTCCAGCCCCACGCAGCAATCCGCCATTTCCCGCGAGCCACTCGACCCTCCTCCCTACTGGGCCTACGCCGTCAATCCTCCCGCCTCTCCCTCCGACGCCTCCGCCCAGCCCGACGAATCCGCGCAACTCCACGTCCCCGGCAGCAAAATCTCCTTCACCCATTCGCAAATCCACGACCTCTTCAACGTTCCCGACTGGCATCCCTCCTCTCATCCCCAGATGCCCATCATCGTCGCCCACGGCCGCAAGCCCGATGTCTACGCCTGCGCCTACTGCCATCTCGCCAACGGCCAGGGACGCCCGGAAAATTCCAACCTCGCCGGGCTCTCCGCAAGCTACATCCTCCAGCAACTCGCCGACTTCAAAAGCGGCGCGCGCAAAAGTTCAGATCCCGACCTGAAGCCCGTCAGCAACATGATCGGCGTCGCAGCCAACACCAACAGCGAAGAAATTCAGATCGCCGCCAACTATTTCGCCGCCATAAAACCAAAACCCTGGATTCGCGTCGTCGAAGCGAAGTTCGTTCCCAAAACCCACGTCGCCGGATGGATGCTCGTCGTCTCCACGCCCCACGAAATGGAATCCATCGGTGATCGCATCATCGAAACTCCGGAAAATCTGGAGCGCACCGAACTCCGCGACGATACCTCCGGCTTCATCGCCTACGTCCCTCCCGGCAGCCTCAAACGCGGCAGAAACCTCGTCACCACGGGCGCCAACGGCAAAACCATCATCTGCTCCACCTGCCACGGTCCCAATCTTAAGGGCCTCAAAAACGTTCCCCCGCTCGCAGGACGCTCCCCCAGCTACATCGTCCGCCAGCTCTACGACATGCAAAGCGGTGCGCGCAACGGTGCCAACCTCGCCCAGATGAAGCCCGTCGTGGCCAATCTTTCCATCTACGACATCATCGACATCGCCGCCTACACCGCTTCGCTCGAACCCTGAACCCCTCAAACTTTTCCTCACCTTTTTTGCTTGCCACTCCATCGAATAAAAGGTATGAAAAAAGAAATCCACGCGCTGGGATATACCCAACGCAAGCTCCGCTCGCGTATTCAGCGCATACTCGCTTGAACGCTGTTCGAGCTATCACTATCCTTCAGGAGGATTTATGAAGAAGATCTGGCTAGGTATCCCGTTGCTCTCCCTGCTCGCACTTCCCGCAATCGCCCAGGACAAGCAGGAAAAAGAAGACAAGGAAGAAAGCCGCGTCGAAAACGCGGGCAAGGTCCTTCAGGAAATTCTCAACGCTCCCGATAGCATTCCGCAGGACGTCCTCGACAAGGCCGACTGCGTCGTCATTCTTCCTTCCGTCTTGAAATTCGCCATCGGCTTCGGCGGCAGTTACGGCCGCGGCGTCATGACCTGCCGGGGCGGCGACTATTTCCGCGGCCCCTGGGGCCCACCCACGATGATGGCCCTCGAAGGCGGCAGCGCCGGCCTGCAGCTCGGCGGCAACGCCACCGATTTCGTTCTCCTTTTAATGAGCCCCCGCTCCGCCAAGAGCATGCTCGACAGCAAAGTCAAGCTCGGCGGTGACGCCAGCGCCGCGGCAGGCCCCGTCGGCCGCACCGCCTCCGCCGAAACCGACGCCGCAATGCGCGCTGAAATTCTCTCTTACTCCCGCGCCCGTGGTCTCTTCGCCGGCATCTCTCTCGAAGGCTCCACCCTTCGCGCCGACAACACCGCCAATAAAAAACTCTACGGCAAGGAAATCATGGCCAGCGAAATAGTCTTCAAACACGCTGCCCAGGTTCCACCCAGCGCCAAGACCTTGCTGGCCACCTTGCAAAAAGCCTCCCCAAAAAACAAAAGCAACACCAAGTAACTCTCCTCTTCCCCAAAAAAAGTAATGGCCGGTCACCACGACCGGCCTTTCTCTTTCCTATGTAGTGGCCGACCTTCAGGTCGGTTCTGGTAGGATTCGGCCTCAGCCCCACATTACCTCTCAAGTTAGCTTCCCTTTCCGTTAATTATACTCTTCTGCCCCTTCCCGGGCAGCGACTACCAGTACTCCTCTTTCTGACCGTCATAATTCGATTTTATCCAGATTCCCTAAACGATTTCTTGACATCCGCCGCTGACCAGTATTAAGTACGGGGCGTTTGAGGCCCGTTCGTGGTTGATTACCTGACCTACACACAAAACGTGGGTCACAGGGGGGTATTCGTAATGTTCGGGAAACAACATGGGGTTGTGGTGTATCTCGCCGTGCTTCTCGCTGTAACTTTGGCTTGGGCTGGACTCGCGTCCGCGCAGCAGCAAACGACTTCCGCGCCTGCTGTCAGTCCGCTGGTCCATATTCTTCAGGCCAAGGGAATTCTCACTCCCGAAGAAGTTGCGCAAATCAATCAGGCGTCATCTGCCAGCGATGCTGATCAACGGCTTGCGAAACTCCTTCTCTCCAAAGGTGTCATTTCGCAAACCGATTACAACCAGATGATGGGGACTCCCGCAGTCGTCAACGCTTCTGCCGGCAGTTCGACGAATGCAAGCATGATCCCCACTGTCTACCGTGTTCCTGTCGCCGGTGCACCCGCTGCCGCCGCTGCTCCATCTTCCACCGCGGTTGCCGCCGATCCCGACGACCAGCAGCAGCAAACTCCACCCGGACAAACGCCGCCGCAAATCGCGCCGTCTGTCTCGCCGACCACTCTTTCCGCCGCCAATCCTGTCCGTGTGTTCCCGGTGGGCGGCATTCCCAAGGGTGACCTGAAGCCCGCCATCAAACTCGGGCCCATCGGACTCACTCCTTACGGCTTCCTGAAAGCCACTTTTATTCACGACAGCTCTTCTCCCGGCGGCGATGATTTCCCGCTTCCCGGCTTCCTCGGCGACTCTGGTCCCAACTCTGCGCCGGAGTTCCACGTCAAGGCGCGCTCCACTCGCTTCGGCAACAACTTTGAGTGGCTCGACCCTAGCTCCAGCGTCACCGTCACCGGTAAATTCGAAATGGACTTTGAAGGAAACTTCAACCGTTCCGACAACCGCAACCTTTCTTCGATTCGTTCCTACAACCCCTCCATCCGCCTCGCTTACGGGCGCATCGACTGGAAGGTGAACGAAACGAACACGCTCACCGCCGTGATGGGTCAGGACTGGACGCCGTTCGGTTCCTCCACCCTTCCCAACATGCTGGAATCCACCGGCCTCGGAATTGCCTTCGGCAACATTTACGAGCGCTCCCCGCAATTCCGCTCTGGCTACACACACGATTTTGGCAGGTTCCAACTCATGCCGGAAATCGCGGTCGTCTTGCCCGCCGTCGGCGATACGCCCTCGGCCGCCAACCTGTTCAATCAGTTGGGTTACGGCGAACGCCAGGGCCCGGACAGCAACACGCCTCAGGTCGAAGGCCGCATCGTCGGTCAGTTCAAACTGGACAACGCCCCCGGCGTGGCTCCTGCTCAGCTCATCTTCAGCTTTGAAGAGGGCCACCGCACCGCCATCGTCCTCGGCGCCGCTGTTCCAACTGCCACAGGCACCTGCCCTGGCGACGTCCCATGCGCTAAAAATCTGTTTCAGGCGGCATTTCCCACTGGTGTTCGCGTCGGCAGCGACACCAACGGATGGGACTTTGAATGGCAGTTGCCAACCCGGTACGCCACTCTCATCGGCAAGTTCTACAGCGGCAGCGATCTGCGCTACTATTTCGCAGGCCAGCTTTTTTCCAACTACAACGCCACCGGCGGCTTCACTCCCACGAACCTCAACACGGCAGGCACCGCCACCTCGGTCTTTGCCAGCACACCTTCCATCGACGGCGGCTCCACCGTTCTCTTCGGCCTGAACGCTGCCGGAACTCCCGTGGTCATTCCACAACTCCCGGTCCGCGCCAAGGGCGGCTTCACGCAACTCGGCCTGCCCCTTTCGCGCTGGTTCGGACACGACCCCGAAGGCCGCCACTCTGGTTGGTCGCTTTACCTGATGTATGGCACCGACCAGGCCAACACCCACGACCTGCTGCACACTTCCGCAGTGGCTAGTTCCCGCGCGCGCAGCGACATGACCGTTGGCACCCTCAACTACAAACTCAACAAATGGGTCTCTTTCGCCTACGAACAATCGCTCTACCGTACCCGCGCCAACACGGCGACGGAAATCAATCCGGTAACCGGCCTGCCTAACTACCCACTGTTTGAAGGTATCCCGCAGCACGAATGGCGAGACCTCCGCAGCGAAGGCGGCGTAATCTTCAGCTTCTAACCCAACCGTAGCGTCCACCTTAAGGCCTGCCCTGACGAAGGAAGGGTGGACGCTACCTCTTTTTCCATCAGTTGTAACCTTGTCATCCTGACGGGCACGTCGTTTGCGCCCCGAAGGATCTCAACTTCAGCAGCCCGCACAATCTCGGCCCGGATTGATCCTGATTATTCGCTGTCCGTCATTTTCTTCGAAAGGTGCCAGGCCAATGAAAAAATCAAAAAAGAATCGCCTCTCTCGCCGCGACTTCGTCAAAGTCGCCGGCACCAGCGCCGCCGCTCTCGCCGCCGGAGCGTCTCCCTCATTCCTTTTCCCGGAGCGCACCGCCGCACAACAAAAAACCCTCAAAATTCTTCAGTGGAGCCACTTCGTCCCCGCCTACGACACCTGGTTCGACGGCACCTTCTGCAAGCAGTGGGGCCAGAAGCACAACACCAACGTCGTCGTCGACCACATCAACCTCGTCGATCTCGCCGCCAAGGCCGCTTCCGAAGCCTCCGCGCAAAAAGGCCACGATCTCTTCATGCTCCTCTCTCCGCCCGCCGCCTACGAAAAGCAAACCATCGACATGGGCCCCGTCTATCAGGAAGTCGAAAAGCGCCACGGCAAGAAAATCGATCTCGCCCACAAGTCCACTTACAATCCCAAAACCAAGCGCTATTTCGCCTTCTCCGATTCTTATGTTCCCGATCCCGGCAATTGGCACAAAGACTGGTGGACCGAAGCCGGCTATCCCAACGGCCCCGACACCTGGGACGACCTGCGCGCCGGTGCCAAGAAAATCCGCGACAAAAACGGCCATCCCTGCGGCCTCGGCCTCTCCCAGGAGCTCGACACCTCCATGGCCATGCGCGCGCTCCTCTGGTCATTCGGCGGCGCCGAACAGGACATCAACGGCAACGTCACCATCAATTCCAAAGAAACCATCGAAGCCCTCAAATTCATGAAGGCCCTCTACCAGGAATCGGAGACTCCCGAAGTCTTCACCTGGACTCCCCCTTCCAACAACCAGGCCATGCTGGCAGGCCGCGTCTCCTACGTCGCCAATGCCATCTCCATCTCTCGCCAGGCAGAGCGAGAGCATCTACCCATCGATTCCAAAATCATGGTCTCCCGCGCCCTGAAAGGCCCAGTCCGCCGCATCGCGGCGGAACACGTCATGGACTGCTACATAATCTGGGAGTTTGCCGAGAACAAGGACGGCGCTCAGCAATTCTTGATCGATTACATCGATGCTTTCCACGATGGCTTCGTAGCCGGTCAGTTCTACAACTTTCCCTGCTTCCCCAGCACGGTTCCCGATCTGCAAAAAGAAATCGCCAACGACCCGCGGGCCACTCCGCCCGACAAATACAAAGTCCTGGGCGACGTCCTCGATTGGGCCACCAACGTCGGCTACCCCGGCTACGGCACCGCTGCCATCGACGAAGCCTTCAAAGCCTGGATCATTCCCACCATGTTCGCGAAAGTGGCCCGTGGAGATGAAACCCCGGAAAATGCCGCCAAAGCCGCCGAACAGGAATACAACCGCATCTTCGCCCGCTGGAAGTAGCATAGGCTTCAGCCTGTGCTCTTGGATCTCGCTATCGCCGCGACGCAAATGAACTTGAGGGTGCCCCATCCTTTGCGGTTTTCGGCAAAGGGTGGGCTCTTACGATCGAAATGCGCATCCTTATCTTTTCTCTTCTTTGGTTTTCCTGGGTGCCCCACACGCCGATTTTGCGTGTGGGGGTTTTCCTAGTCCAATGTAGCGGCCGCTTTCCGAAGCGGGCGCTTTTTCTTTCTCTCCCCACTCCCAAATTTAACACCCAAAACAGATGCACATTCCCTCCGCTTCATGTAAGGTAATCCGCAAAACGAACTTGCTCGTACCCGATACCCCGAGGACGAAACCCGAATGGCCGTCGTCGAAACTCGCAATCTAACCAAAGTCTTTAAGGAAGGTCATCTCGGCGCCGTAAACAACGTCACTCTCGAAACGCGCGAAGGCGAATTCCTAGTCTTCCTCGGCCCCTCCGGCTCCGGCAAAACCACTCTTCTCCGCATGATTGCCGGCCTCGAAAATCCCACTTCCGGCGAAATCCTTATCGGCGGAAAAGTCGTAAACAATCTCTCGCCACGCGATCGCCGCATCGCCATGGTCTTTCAAAGCTACGCGCTCTACCCGCACCTCTCCGTCTACAAGAACATCGCCTTCCCGCTCAAAGCCCAAAAAGTCCCCAAAGAACAGCATCAGAAAAAAGTCGAGTGGGCCGCCGGCCTCCTCGGCATCGGCGCGCTTCTCGACCGCAAGCCCCGCGAACTTTCCGGCGGCGAACGCCAGCGCGTCGCCCTCGCCCGCGCCATCGTCCGCGAGCCCGCTGTTTTCCTTCTCGACGAGCCGCTTTCCAATCTCGACGCCAAGCTCCGCGCCTCCGCCCGCGAAGAGCTCGAACGCTTCCACCGCAGCGTCGGCACCACTTCCATCTACGTCACCCACGACCAGGTCGAGGCCATGGCCATGGGCGATCGCATCCTGGTCCTCAACAAGGGCCATGTCCACCAGCTCGGCACGCCCACCGAAGTCTACGACGATCCCGCCGACACCTTCGTCGCCACCTTTCTCGGCTCCCCTCCCATGAATCTTGCCGAACTCAACGACGTCATCGTCGGCTTTCGCCCCGAACATTTTCTTCCCGCCGTCAACGCCACCGGCGAAACGGTTCCTCTCCGCTTCAAGGTCGAAAACACCGAATACCTCGGGTCCGAATGGATTGTTTCCGGCCTTCTCGTCGGCGGGAAACTTGACGCCAAAAAAGTCGTCTCCCGCATCCCCAACGCCAAGCATCTGGAACTCGGCGGCGTCTACGACTTCGTCGTCCCCACGCGCACGCTGAAATTCTTCGACCGCGCCACCCAAAAGCGCGTGCCCTCGAAAGACGTCTCATGGCAGTAACCGCCGCCAAAATCAAATCCGCCTCCGCGGCGCAAAGCCCCTTCCTAAGCACCGTCATGTTCGCCCCGGCCGCGCTCTACATCCTCCTCCTCGTCGCAGGCCCCTTCCTCCTCGCCTTCTTCTACGCCTTCAGCGACGCCCGCATCGGCAACACCGAACTCCACTACGTCGGCCTGGAAAATTTCCGCAGCATCCTGCAAAGCCCCAGCTTCCGCATCGCCGTTCGCAATTCGCTCATCTTCACCATTGGCTCGCAGATCATCGTCCTCGTCTGCGCCAACATCCTCGCCATCGCGCTAGAAAACGCCTTCCGCGGCCGCGGCATCGTCCGCTTTCTAATTCTTCTCCCGTGGGTCGCGCCCATCTCGCTCGGCGCCATCGGCTGGAAGTGGCTGCTCGATTCCATCTACAGCGTCATCTCCTGGGTTCTCGTCGCGCTGCACTTTTACAAACCCTTCAGCGCCCCCATGTGGCTCGGCGAACCCTCTCTCGCCATCGCTTCCGTAATGCTCGTTCACAGCTGGCGCGTCATTCCCTTTTCCACCGTCATCCTTCTCGCCGGGCGCACCGCCATTCCCAAGGACATCCCCGAAGCCGCTTCCGTCGACGGCGCCGGCTTCTGGCGCACCCAACTCCAGATCGTCATCCCCATGATGCGCCCCATCCTAAGCGTCGCCGTTCTCTTCGGCCTAATCTTCACTTTCACGGACATGACTGTCGTCTACATCCTCACCGCCGGCGGCCCGTTTGACTCCACGCAAACCCTTCCCTCGCTCGCCTTTGCCCTCGGCATCCAGGGCAGCGACCTCGCCGCAGGCGCTGCCATCTCCCTCTTCCTCGTTCCACTTCTCGTCATCCTCGCCTACTTCATGCTCCGCGTAGCCCGCCGTTCGGAGGTCAACTGATGCCTCCAACAAACTCCTCCCTCCGTCTCGCGGGCAAACTCGTACGCGCCGGTGTGCTGATCGTCTTCACTACACTCCTCGCTTTTCCTTTTTATTGGATGATCATCACCAGCTTCAAACAGAACGTCGATCTCTACACGATGGAGAACAATCCGTTCCTCTTCAACGCCAGCCCCACGCTAGCCCACCTGAAATTTCTCTTCACCGAAACCCGCTTCGTCCGCTGGCTGGGCAACACCGCCTTCGTCGGCGTCATCGTCGTCCTTATCACGCTGGTTCTCGCCATTCCCGCGGCTTACTCTCTCGCGCGCCTCGCCGGACGCTGGGGAGAGCGTCTCGGCATCGCCATCTTCCTCACCTATCTAGTCCCGCCCACGCTGCTCTTCATTCCTCTTTCCCGCGTAATCGCCTTCCTCGGCCTCCAGGATTCCCTCTGGGGCCTTATCCTCGTCTACCCCACCTTCACCGTTCCCTTTTCCATTTGGCTGCTCATGGGCTTCTTCAAATCCATTCCCCGCGAACTCGAAGACGCCGCCATGGTCGACGGCCTAACCCGATTCGGCGCCTTCCTCAAACTGATGATTCCCATCTCCACCTCCGGCATTCTCACCGTCGTCATCTTCACCTTCACACTAGTCACTCAGGAATTTGTCTACGCCCTCACCTTCATCTCCTCCGAATCCAACCAGATGATCGGCACCGGCATCCCCATCTTCCTCGTCCGCGGCGACGTCTACTACTGGGGCGCCCTAATGGCCGCCTGCCTCATAGCCAGCCTCCCCGTAGCCTTCCTCTACAACCTCTTCCTCGACCGCTTCATCTCCGGCTTCACCGTAGGCGCCGTAAAATAATTTTTGCGTGCGGCAGCAAAGCTGCCGCTTTTACGATCTAACCGTCACTGACCATTCGATCTCACTTGCTCATTTCTGCTAGTCCTCAGTCTGCTTTACCTCCTTTACCTCCTTTACTTCCTTTACAGCAACCCCGCAAACAAACTCTCCTTCCACCGCGCATTATCAATCGTCCAAACAATCTTCCCCTTCCGCCCGTTCGCAATCTGCTCCATCCATACCTCCCGGTTCCTCTCATCCCCCGCCACATTCAACCGGTCCACCACCGTCATCCCCCGCGTCAACTCGCTCTCCGTCTCCACATCCCAAAAATGTTCCGACGCCGACGTCACAATCGACGGATCCAAGGCTACCCCCATCGCCACAGGATCCGGCAACGAAATCCCATGTTCCCCGGTCTGCACACGAAACGCTTCCTGCGCCCGGCTGTTGCACTCAATCGCAAACTTCCCCACCGCCGTCCCAAGTCCCAACACCTTCTCAATCTCTCCCAAATTCAATACCGCTTCCCCGCGGCACAAATGCCACCCCACCATCTCCACCGGCAACCCGCTCCTCGCCACAATCCGCGCCGCCTCCGGATCGCACCAGATGTTGTATTCCGCCGCCGGCGTCACATTCCCTTCGCAGCACGGCGCCCCGCCCATCACCACGCACCGGCTAACGCTCTTCGCAATCTCCGGCCGCCTCTGCAAAGCCAGCGCCACATTCGTCAGCGGCCCCAGCGTTACCATCACAATTCCCGGATGCGCCTTGATCAACTCCACAATCGCCTCTGGCGCCCCGATTTTTTCCGGCGCCCGCCGCGGCGCGGGATACCCGTGATCCCCCAATCCATCGCGCCCATGAAACCAATCCGCGCTCCAGTGCACCCGCTGCAACGGCTTCTCCGCCCCCGAAAACACCGGCACACTCGACCCGCAAAGCTCCGCCGTATAAAGCGCGTTCCGGCTAGCCTGCGCAACCCCCACATTCCCCGCAACCGTGGTGATCCCCACCACCTCAACCCCGGGATGCCGCAGCGCCATAATCAAAGCCACCGCATCATCCGAAGCCGTATCCGTATCAATCAAAAATTTCCGCATCATGCGCCGCATCATACCAAATGTAGGGGCGGCTTCAGGCCGCCCTCTTGGGTTCCTCTTCTGTGTGCCCTCTGTGCTCTTCCTCTGTACTCTCTGTGTTAAATCTTTTCCTCCGGGAACTTTTCCCCCTCCAACTGGGAATAAACATTGGCATCCAACCATTCTCGAAAGGCATCAATTCCTAAAGTGCGGAAACTTCCTGCAACTCTCCTCGCCCTCCTCCTAATCGCTTTCCCTCTCTCCAGCCAGCAAGCCCCCATCACCGTAAACGTCGCAGCCGTAAATCTTCTCGCCACCGTCCGCGACAAACACGGCAACCTCGTCCGAAATCTCACCAAAGACGACTTCTCCCTCGAACAAGACGCCAAGCCACAAACCATCGCCTATTTCGCCAAAGAATCCGATCTCCCACTCACCCTCGGCCTGCTCGTCGACACCAGCCTCAGCCAGCGCCGCGTCCTCGATCAGGAACGCACCGCCAGCCGCTCCTTCCTCGACCATGTCCTCCGCGAAGACAAAGACAAAGCCTTCCTCATCCACTTCGATCACGAAGTCGAACTCCTACAGGACCTCACCTCCTCGCGCCAGAAACTCCAGGCTGCCATCGACCAGATCCACACCCCGCAATTTACGCAAGCCAGCTCCAGCGGCGGCTCCTCGGGTGGAAGTGGCGGCAGCGGCCGAGGCTCCCGCGGTCACGGCCACGGCGGCGGCACTCTGCTCTACGATTCCATCTATCTCGCTTCCGACGAATTGATGAAAAAGCAGCAGGGCCGCAAAGCCCTAATCATCCTCACCGACGGTGTCGACCGCGGCAGCAAAGAATCCCTCACCGAAGCTCTTGAAACTGCCCAGCGCTCCGACACTCTGATTTACTGCATTCTTTTCGCGGACAAGGAAGAAGGCCACGGCAATGGCGGCGGCTTCGGCGGCCCGCACATGGGCGGCGGTGGAATGGGAGGCGGCAGAGGCGGCGGCTACCCGCGCCGTACTGAGGAATCACGCCCCGACGGCAAGAAAGTTCTCGAACAACTCTCCAAGACCTCCGGGGGCCGTTTCTTCGAAGTCTCCAAAAAAGAAACCATCGACAAAATCTACGCCGACCTCGACGAGGAACTCCGCAGCCAATATGTCCTCGGCTACTCTCCCGACAAACCCGACGCCACCCCCGGCTATCACAAGCTCCACCTCACGGTGAAACAAAAAGACGCCCAGGTCCAAACCCGCGACGGCTTCTACCTGGAGTCCAGGTAAACCATCGCAAAAACAAAAAGGGAGGCCACCGGCCTCCCCTCTTCCCATTTTCTAATTTCCCTTTTCTATTTCTACCCTACTTGCCCTGCGCCTCTTTCTGCTTCTTCCGCTCTTCATCCATCCGCTGGATATACTGCTCAAACTTCGGCAACTGTTCCGGCGTCAAAAACGCCCGCATCTCTCCCCGCGTCTTCATCCGCACCACGTCCACCTCGGAGTCGCTCTTGTCATGAATTGCCCGGATCTCCGTCTGCGCTTCCTTGATGATCCCTTCGGCCTTTTGCGCCTGGTCCGGTGTAAGCCCGATCGTCTGCGTCATATCCGCCAGCTTTTTCGCCCGGCGCTCCGCTTCCGACGGCATCACCGTCTTGGTCGCCGCATAACTCCGCCGCGCCAGGCTGTATCCAAACACCCCGCCGGTCGCTGTCCCAATTACGAACACCAGCGCCAGCCAAATTGCCGCTTTCTTGCGGATATCCGGGTTCATGGCCTGACCTCGCTCGTGGTCCCAAGTCCATCGTCATACCAGGTTGGCGTAGCTGAGGAATCAAACACCATGTCGCCGCCGCGCCGCTCCACGTTCATCCCTTCCGTCTTCCGCAGCTGCAGCGCCCAGCTTCCACCCAGCACCAGCAGCAGCGCGCTCAGCGCCACCAGTCTCGGCGCCAGCCGCCGCACGCTGATCCACACACCGTCCCGCGCTTCCTCTTCCTGCTCCCGCGCATTAATTGCCGCCATCACGCGAGTCGCAAACCACGGCCCAGGCGTCTGCACCGTCGCTTCCGCCAGCGCGTTCCGCGTCTCCGCAAACTCCTCCAGCGCCGTTCGGCAAGCCTCGCAGCCCCCGGCGTGTACGTCTTCCGCTTCCGGCAACTCGGCCCGCCACTCTTCGGCGCACTTCCGTAGACCGCCGCTTAGTGGCAACTCTTCCAGCGCATCCAGAAAACGCCGGCAATTCTGTTCGTCCCGATTCAAAGGGTTCCCCATTAGTCCATTACCTCTTTTTCTTCCGATTCCTGTTCTCCTGACCTCGAACTCTCCGCCTACCTGGCTGCTGCTGCCCGTCTTCGCCTCATCCGCTCCGTAATCCGTTGCCGAGCACGGAACAGCCTCACCTTCACCGTGTTCGCGTTGATCTCCATCAGTTCCGCAATCTCTTCCACCGAAAATCCCTGTACTTCCTTCAGCACCAGCATCGTGCGGTCGCGTTCTTCCAGGCAACTCATCAAGTCTTCCACCTGCTGCCGCGCCGCCAGCCTCTCGCTTGTATCCGGCTTGCCATCCGACTGCTCCGAGGATGCCTGGTACACCTGAGCCTGCTCCTCGCTCAACTCCGCCTCAAACACCAGCGGCCGAACCTTCTTTTTTCTTAACAAGTCCCAGCATTCATTCACCGTGATCTTGTACAGCCAGGTGCTGAACGCCGCCCGCTGGTCGAACCTTCTTATAGAAAAATAAGCTTTCAGGAACACCTGCTGAGCTATGTCCTCGACGTCCTCCCGGTTCCTCAGGATGCCCCCGGCCACCGCGAATACCCGGTTCTGATGCCTCCTGACCAGTTCCTCAAATGCTTGTTTATCATCCTTTTGCGCGCGGCGGACCAACTCCCGGTCTTCTTCTACACGCGCCGAGACGCTATCCCCCGCCGTCCTGGGCTTCCCCAGTCCTGTCAGTGCCAGTTCCATTGCTTTTGGGACGCGCGCCATAGGTCTTTGGTTACGGAAATCTCTTTCCCATTCTCTCTCAGTCTAACCACCTATCCCTACCAATCTAACATTTTTTACTAGTTTAGACTTGCTACCGGGTACTATCTATGGAATACTCACCCCATGATTATCGGTGATCGTCTTCGCGCTCTGCGCGAAGAAAAGAAACTCTCCCAGGGTGATATCGAGAAGCGTACCGGTGTGCTTCGTTGCTATATTTCTCGCGTCGAAAATGGCCACACGGTTCCGGCCATCGAAACGCTGGAAAAGCTGGCGCGCGCTCTCGAGTGCCCACTTTATCAACTCTTCTACGACGGCGAAGAGCCGCCTCAACTTCCGAACCTTCCCAAGCGCAAATCGTCCGACGATATCGCTTGGGGCAGCGCCGGGAAAGAAGCGCGCTATCTCAATAAGCTCCGCCGC